>JANNSB010000531.1:0-42931 GCA_031402175.1 Planctomycetaceae bacterium | reverse complement strand
GGTGATGTGGGCTTCGGCAAGACCGAGGTCGCGATGCGGGCGGCGTTCAAGGCAGTCGACGCGGGCAAGCAAGTCGCCGTGCTCGTGCCGACGACGGTGCTGGCCGAGCAGCACTTTCGTTCATTCTCTGACCGCATGGCGGAGTTTCCCGTCACGATCGAAGTGCTGTCGCGCTTCCGCACGAAGCAACAGCAGCATGAGATTCTCGAGCGGATGAAGTCCGGTAAGGTCGACATCGTCATTGGGACGCATCGGATCGTACAGAAGGATGTGAAGTTCGAAGATCTGGGACTGCTCATCATCGATGAGGAACAGCGCTTCGGCGTCGATGCCAAGGAGATGCTCAAGCGGATGCGGCTATCGGTGGACGTGCTGACGCTGACGGCCACGCCCATTCCCCGAACATTGCATCTGTCGCTCTTGGGAATACGTGACATCTCGAATCTCACAACGGCGCCGCGTGACCGCGTCGCGATCGAGACCCGCACCTGTCGCTGGGATGGAGAACTCATTCGCCGCGCGATCGTAAGGGAGCTGAACCGCGGCGGGCAGGTCTACTTCGTTCACAACCGAGTCTACAACATCGAAGAGATTGCAGAACGTATTCAACAGATTGTTCCCGAAGCGAGCTTATGCATCGCCCACGGACAAATGGGAGAACGCGAACTCGAACGCAGCATGCTCAGTTTCGTCAGCGGCAAGGCCGACATCCTGCTGGCGACGACGATCATCGAAAGCGGACTCGACATTCCCAACGCGAATACGATCTTCATTCACGAGGCGCAGAGATATGGACTGGCGGATCTGCATCAACTTCGCGGCCGCGTCGGCCGTTACAAGCACCGCGCCTATTGCTATCTGGTGCTCGATCCCAAGGTCAGTGTCAGCGGCATTGCGACCAAACGGCTGAAGGCGATCGAGGAGTACAGCGAACTGGGAGCCGGCTTCAAAATCGCCATGCGAGATCTGGAAATCCGCGGGGCCGGCAACATCCTGGGAACCGAACAAAGCGGCCACATCGCCACGGTCGGATACGAGTTGTACTGCCAGTTGCTGGAAGACGCTGCCCGCAAACTGCAGGATCTGCCGGCCAAGGAATGGAAGCATGTGCATGTCGATCTGCCGATCACTGCCTTCATTCCCGATGAGTACGTTCCGAACGGGCGGCAGAAGATCGATGTCTATCGCCGGCTATCCGCGGCAGGGACATTGGAGGAATGGCAAGACACCGTGGACGAACTGCGAGACCGCTTCGGCACGCCGCCAGAGGAAGTGCGAAACCTATTGTCAGTCAAAGAGTTGCAAGTTCTGGCTTGGGCACACGGCATCCGCGGAATTCGACTCGAAGATCGGTTCGCGGTCTTCGACTATCAGCATCGACGACTGATGGACTCGCTCAAGGCGCGCCTGGGAGACGACTTTCGCATCGTCGACCGCAAGAGTGCCTATCTTCTGTTGCCCTACAAACTGCCGCGAGATGGTCCGTCGCTGGTGGAGTTTCTGAAATCGGCACTTCGCGGCAGCGAGGTCTGAGAAGTCGCAATCCCTGTTGCGTCTTTGGTCGCGGCGGGCGTATAAACCCGCCCCCATATTCACCGAGGATGCGAAAATGTCCGATTCCACGGGCATTGAGCCTCCCGGGCTGCGTCATTTCCCTCGATGCCGCCGACCTCCAGCCTGCGGATTGCCTTCGCGCTCCTGATGTTGCTGACCGTTGTCGGCTGCAACAAGATGAGGGTGCGCGTTGATAACCCGCTGGTGGGACCGCCTCCGCCGCGCGATCCGGACCGTGTCGCCGCCTTGGCGCTGAAGGAATCGCAGGAATCAGGTGAAGGCGACGACGAGTCTGGCACCAGCCTCGTCAGCGGACAACAGCAGGAATTGGGAGTCGTACTCATCGGCCAAACGGTCGAGGGATCACCGCCCGAAGGCATTTCGGATCTGATGACCGAAGTGGCCGCCCGCGTGAACGGCAAGCCGATTTTCGTTGGTCAAATCGTCGAACCCTACACACTGCAGCTGGAACAGGCGCGTGTCGATCCACGCATGAACGAAGAGCAGTTCCGGGAACTGGTGGCAGAACTCGTGAAGCGCGACCTCGAAGATCGCATCGACCAGACCATCCTGGTCGATTCGCTGATGGCTACGCTCAAGGAAGAACAGACAGAGCAGGTCAACGCGCAAATCGACACTCTGTTCGAGGAACGCATCACCGCGATGCAGGAGCAACTGGGCGCGCTGAGCCTTGCCGATCTGGAGATTAAACTGCAGCAACAGGGCACATCGCTCGCCAGTCTTCGTCAGAGATTCGGAGACGTGCAGATCGCGGGCCAGGCAATGGCGATGGCGATGGAGAAGAAGTACGGGGGTGCGCCCGTCGTCTCCCGGCCGGAATTGCTCGCGGAGTACCGCGAATCGCTCGAAGAGTTTTCTCAACCGGCGCAGGTCCGCTGGCAGCAGATCTGGATCGCGAGGGACGGCAACGAACAGCAGGCCTTGCAACAGATTCAACAGGCGGCGTCGGTGTTGCAGCAGGGCATTCCATTCGCGGAAGCGGTGCGCCAGTTCTCACAGGGCGCCACGGCGTCCAACGATGGAGAGTGGGACTGGACGCGGCCGGAGAGCCTCGAGAATCAGGAAGTCGCCGGACTGCTGCGATCACTTCCGGTTCGACAGATCAGCGAGATCATTGCCGACGGCACGGCCTATCAGATCGTCGTCGTGATCGAGCGCAAGGAAGCGACGATCACTCCCTTCGAAGATGTGCAGCTTCAACTGCGAGAACGGATCGATGCCGAGCGGCAAGAGGCCGCCGCAAAGGCCGTGCTCGAAGAAATCCGTCAATCGGCCGTCATCGAGCGGTACTTCGAGTAGCACCAGCAACTGTTGCCTGACTTCGATCGCGATTCGCAACCAATTCGGCAGTTAAGGCCGTACCGCTGATAAAAACGACACATTTCGATGCCCCCCTCTTGACCCTGCCTCAACGACTTGGATATCTAGCGTCCCACCGTGCCTCCGGGCGCGGGTCTGCCTCGACAATCCCATCTTGGGAACAGGTTTCACCACTTGTTCCACACGCCTGAATCCGGTTCCCGGACGACGGCACCCATCCCACGAACAATCCATCCTTCGCCAACAGGCACTCACCTGACGGCGAAGAGTGTCACGCCGGCCGTGCGATTGCGCGGCGAGCGTGGAGGAAATGGCTTAGTCCATTCCCTCAATGTCACTTTCCCCCATCAATCAACTCCGAGTTGGCAGAAGGATCATGGTAAATCCGATCCGTTACACCCTTAAGGAGGGATCAGCAGTGTGGAAATCTTTCGGCCTGCTGTCCGGTTGTGGCCTGTTAGTGGCCAGCGTCTGGCTGGTCTCGCAGATTCGCGCACAAGAGGTCACGCCTCCCAACCCCTGGGCGCAGCCGGGCGCGGCGCCTGGAGCCGACCCGAGCGGTGCCAATCCCTTTAGCAGGAGCGTGCCGAGCGCGCCGCAGGAGGCCGTCAATGTTGGCCGTCTGCGCGTCGACGACGCCATGCGTCAGGCGCACCGCGCTCTGGAAGCGGGTGACCTGCCCGAGGCCCTCCGTCAGGCACGGCGTGCCGATGACTTTGCCCGCGAGTGGCACATCACCTTCGCACCTGGCGAGGAAACTCCCGCTCAACTGGCCGCTCAGTTGACCGGCAGCGATCCGACCACGAGCCTCGCGGCTGACGGACTGCCTCAATCGGAACTCAAGCTGCAAGCCACACGACTCGTCGCTGAGGCCGATGCCGCACTGCGCGCCGGCGATCTTGATTCCGCCTTCGCCAAGGCGACCGAAGCCGCGAACCTGAACGTCGCCTTCGACACTTTTGAAATGCAGCCGTATCACATTCTGTCTGAAATCGCTCGCCTTCAGCAGGCGAGCCCGAACGGCCCGTCGCGTGACTACACCGCAAGCTGGGCTCAGACGCAGCCGTCGACTCAGACGCCACCGGCAACAGCCTTCACTCCTTCGACGCCGCGCACTCCCGCGAACGAAGCGCGGGAGTTGATCAGCTTGGCTCGGCATGCAATGCAGGCCGGTCATCTCGATCAGGCTCGCACCCTCGCGCTCCGGGCGCAGGAAATGAACATCGCTTTCGACTTGCTTGAAGACAGCCCGGAAAACGTGCTTCGCGAAATCGAACAACTGAGTGGCGTGACGGTCTTTTCACCGGGTGGCGCGGAGACGGTTCGCAGCCAGGCCCTGCAACTGTTGGCGGAAGCCCGTCAACTGCTTCAGGCCGGTCAGCTTGCCGAAGCCCGTCAGCGCGCCGAGGCCGCCGAGTCTCTGGATGCCACCTATCTTCTGGAAGACGAGCGTCCCGACCTCGTGCTGCAGGCCATTCGCGTGGCCGAGTCGAATCAACTGACGACGACCGGCACCGGCAGCAGTCCCTGGGCAGCGAGCACGACTCCCGCCGCGCAACTGTCTGTCGAAGACCAGAACATTCTGGCCCGACAGCTCATGTCTCAGGCGGAAGCCGCCCTGGGACGTGGCGATCTGGCGGCCGCGCGTACGGCTGCGGAACAGGCTACTCAATACAGCGACAACGTCACCTACGAACTGTTCGAGAAGTCGCCCGACATCCTGCTGACTCAAGTTGCCGCGCTGGAAGCGAGCCGTGGAAACACGATCGCTCAGGTAACTCCAACTCAGGGTCCGTTCGACGTGACCTCGACTACTTCCAATGAATACTTCGCGCCCGGATTCGAGGAAGCGGCGCGTCCGGATGCGCTTGTCATTCAGACCGATGGACACTCGGCGCTCGAGTTGTTCAACATGGGGACGCAGTATCTCCGCGACGGAAATCGGGACGCCGCCTACCAAGTGTTCCTGGCGGCCTACCAGAGCGGCGAGACGCTCGATCCCTATCGGCAGAGCCAGCTCGAAGACAAGATTCAGCAGCTTTCATCGAGCGATGTGCGGACCGCCAGCAATTTGACGGCCGATGGCGGCCTGGGCTTCGATCAGCCGAGCCCGCTCGATTCCGAAATCACCCGACAGTCGCTCGTCTTCGACCGCCTGCGAACCGAGACGATGAATTCGATCTTTCATGCCGAGCGGTTGCGCGACAGCGATCCCGAACAAGCGTTGCGGATGCTGGAAGAGCAACTCAACGTCGTGCAGAACTCGGAATTGACCGCGCAGCAGTCGGCTCCGCTCGTGCGTCAGATTCAGAGCGCCCGGTCTTCCATGGAAGCCTACGCCACGCAGCGCGCCCCGCTGCTGGAACTGCAGCATCAGAATGACGAGGTCATGGCTGGTATCGAGCGCGACCAGGCCGCACAAATGCGAATGGAGCAGGAACTGGCGACCGTGATCGACGAGTTCAACGATTTTATGGAACAGCGCCGGTTCCCAGAAGCACATCGTACTGCTGCCAAGGCCATGGAGTTGGATCCCACGAATCCCGTTTCGGTGCAGGCGTTCTACACGTCTCAATTGGCGATGCGGGTCGACAACAACGAGCGGCTGCAAGGTGAGAAGGAAGAGATGTTCTGGAATGCAACCAACGACGTCGAATGGAGTCTGGCGCATGCCATTCCTTCCGACGCCAATCCTCTGATCTATGGTGACACTTGGGAGGACATCATCAGGGGCCGCAAGCCCAGCCCGATCGACAACGGGGAGCATTCGGAGGCCGAGGAACGGGTCCGCGAGAGTCTACACAGCCCGGTCAGCCTGCATTTCGACAACGCGCCGCTCAGCCAGGTGATGCAACACATCTCTGACAGATACGGTATCAACGTCAATGTCGAAGAAGTCGCCCTGAATGAAGTGGGTGCGACTGCCAGCGAACCTGTTTCGATCCACGTCGACGACATCACGCTGAGAAGCGCTCTGAATTTGATCCTGGACCCGTTGGAGCTGTCGCACGTCATCGACAATGAAGTCCTGATGATCACCAGCCAGCTTCGACAGCATGGAGACATGGTCATCACCACCTACAGCGTCGGTGACCTCGTCGTGCCGATCACCACGCGTGCCAGCGACCCGCACTCTTGGCTGCAGCCCGGCACCGGCTATGGCATGCCGGACAACGGATTTGGGTTCGGCGGTTTTTCCGGCAATCCGATGGTGGGAGGCATGCAGCAAATTCCCCTGGATCCGCTCGCGCCACTTCCCGGAATGGGCGGCGGGAGCGCTGTGCAGTCGCCCAAGCCAATCGGCAGCGGCACGGAGGCTGGCTTTGATGCCTTGATTGAAACAATCACGGGTGTCGTCGGGCCGGACACCTGGTCGGAAATCGGTGGTCAGGGTACGATCGATCGGCATAGCAGCACATTGAGTCTGATCGTGCGTCAGACCCAAGCAGTGCATCAGGAGATTCGTGATCTGCTCGAGCAGTTACGTCGCCTGCAGGATCTCCAAGTCACGATCGAAGTGCGGTTCATTACCGTGAGCGATTCGTTCTTCGAACAGATCGGCATCGACTTCGACTTCAACGTGCAGGACAACGTCGGCGGTCCAGTCGTCGACGACTTGTTTAACCCGATCAGCCCCTTCGGCTCGACCGACCCGGTGAACGGCGTGCAAGGCGCTGGCGCTCAGGGCCAGGGCGGCCAGGCGGGTCAACAGCAGCAGGGTGGAGGCGGGATAGGGCCAACCGCACCCTTCGGAGCGCAGCCCACTTTGAACATCATGGGGCGCGACAGTTGGCCGAATCGTACCGTGGTCGGATTGGCGGCCCCCAATACCTTTAGCGGCGACCTCGATATTCCGTTCCGTCAGGGATCGTTCGACCTGGGTGCACCGCAATTCGGTGGATTCGACTCCAACGCCGGTATCACGTTCGGCATGGCGATCTTGAGCGACCTGGAAGCGTTCCTGTTTGTGCGTGCCGCTCAGGGAGATCGGCGGTCGAACCTCATGTTTGCCCCGAAGATCACGTTGTTCAACGGCCAGGCCGGCTCAATCTCGACCTTTTCACTCCAGCCATTCGTAATCTCCGTGACTCCAGTGGCCAGTGCCTTCGCCATCGGATTCCAGCCGCAAATTGTCACGATTCCAGATGGCATCCAAATGAGCGTGGCGGCCGTGGTTTCCGCGGACCGGCGTTATGTGCGACTGTCGGTCCAACCGTTTTTCACCAACATTACCGACGTGTTTACGTTCTCCTTCATTGGAGGCGTCGGTGGCGGCGGTCAGGGCGGCGGCGGGCAGTTCGGCGGCGGCGGCGGCGGCGGTGGTGGACAGTTCGGACAGTTCTCCATTCCCGATCCTCAGTTCGGCACGATGGGTGGCGGAGGCATCGGCGGCGGACAGTTCGCTGTCGCCGGCAGCGGTCGCAGCTTCGGCACCCAGGGCCAGGGCCAACAGGGTCAAGGTCAAGGCGGCCAGCAAAACCAGGGAGGCGGAGCTGGCACCGTGACGATACAGCAGCCTGTGGTGTCCGTCGTGTCCGTCGATACGGTCGTGAGCGTACCCGACGGCGGCACCGTGCTGCTGGGAGGCGTAAAGACACTCAGGGAAGGCCGCAACATGAACGGCGTGCCGATCCTCAACAAGATTCCATATGTGAGCCGGCTCTTCAAGAACACCGGCGTGGGCCGCGAGACCGAAAGTCTGATGATGATGGTCACACCACGCATCATCATTCAGGAGGAATTGGAGAATGCCTTGTTCGGTCCCGAAAACTGATCTGCCCCCCGAGAGGCCGCCCTTTGCGGAGGCGGCCTTTCAACCCCCTGATTGACTCAGGGTTCTTGGCCGCCGTGACGAATGCGGGTTCGTCACGGCGGTCTCTTTTTTGGTCCGATGGTCGAAAGTAGAGACGAGAGAGAAGCAAGAGTTCCCCCTATTTTCCCTGGTCCCTCGACCCTAGACCATCGACGAACGATCCGATACAATCTGGCCTGCGAAATCGAGACGGAGCAAATCTCCGCAAACCACTGATATTTAAGTGGTTATGTAACAGAAGCTAGGATAGACATCGGTTGCAGGAGACTCCAGTTTGGCAGACGACGTTCCCCCGCAGGACGAGCCTGATTCCACGCCGTCGGAAAGTGATGATTCAAGCGACTCTCCGCTCCCCCCCGAAGGGCGGATCGAGCTGCTCGATATCCGTGAGGAGATGCAGCAGAGCTATCTCACGTACGCGATGTCGGTCATCGTCAGCCGTGCGTTGCCGGACGTTCGCGACGGACTGAAGCCGGCGCAGCGGCGCATTCTCGTCGCAATGAATGACCTCAGCCTGGGGCCGGCCTCGGGCCGCGTCAAATGCGCGAAGATCTCCGGCGACACTTCGGGAAACTATCACCCGCACGGCGAAAGCGTCATCTATCCCACGCTAGTCCGCATGGCCCAGGACTGGGTGATGCGCGAAACCCTTGTCGACAAACAAGGGAACTTCGGTTCGATCGCCGGTCTCGGCCCCGCGGCCATGCGGTACACCGAAGCCCGGTTATCGCAGGCGGCGTCGGAGATGCTGTCGGACCTCGACCACGATACCGTTGACTTCATTCCCACATACGACCAGCGGAACGAAGAACCGGTCGTGCTGCCTTCGCGGTTTCCGAATCTGCTCGTCAACGGGTCACAAGGCATCGCCGTCGGCATGGCGACGAGCATCCCGCCGCACAATCTCGGCGAGGTCGCGACTGCGGTGCAACTGCTGATCGACGATCCCGATGTCACCGTCGACGACATTCTCGATGTGCTGCCCGGTCCCGACTTTCCGACCGGCGGCGTCATCTGCGGCCGGTTCGGCATCCGGCAGGGATATATGACGGGACGTTCGACGATCACGCTGCGCGCCAAAGTCGAGTTCGAGACCGAGAAGAACACCGACGTGATCGTTGTGAAGGAGATCCCCTACCAGGACACGCGCGACCGCATCAAGGAGAAACTCGAGGAACTCGCCAAGCTCAACAAGATCGAAGGGATCTCGCGGATCGTCGACTACACCGACCGCAAGACACCGTCGTGGCAGGTGCGCCTGCACATCTACCTGAAGCGGGACGCCGACCGCGAAGTGGTGCTTAATCAGCTCTATCGCTTCTCGCCGCTGCAGCAGACGGTCAGCGTGATTCAACTCGCATTGGTGGGCAACCGGCCGCAGACGTTGCCCGTCAAGCGGATGATCGAGGAGTTCATTCGCCATCGCGTGAATGTCATCCGCAGGCGGACGGAGTTTCTGCTCTCCGAAGCCCGCCGCCGGAAGCACACCGTCGAAGGTCTGCTGATCGCGCAGCTCGACATCGACCAGGTGATTCAGACAATTCGCAGTGCACCCAGCCGGGCCGAGGCGAAGGTCAAGCTGCAGGAGATCGCCGTCCCCGCCGCGATGATCGCCCGCGCACTGAGTGACGGCGGCTTCGCGATGTTTCAGAGTGAGAATGGCGTTCGCGAGGCGTATTCGCTGTCGGCCAACCAGTCCGAGGCGATCGTCAGCATGCAGCTTGGCTCGCTGGCCAATCTGGAGCGCGAAAACCTGCAGGGTGAACACGGCAAACTGCTGGAGGAGATTACCGGTTATCTCACGCTGCTGAGTGATGAAGCCCACCAGCTTGCCGTCGTTCGCGGCGAGATGGACGAACTCAAACGCCGCTTCCCCAATGCGCGCCGCACCGAGATCACAGACGAAGAACTCACCGATGTCGACAAAGATGAGTTGATTGCCGAAGAGCCGATGGTGGTGACCCTCACACAGCGGGGTTATGTAAAGCGGACGCCCCTCTCGGTCTATCAGGCGCAGAATCGCGGAGGCAAGGGGATTCAAGGCGCGAAGACCGACGAAGAAGACCCGATCGAACACATGTTCGTGTCGAGCACGCACAGTTTTCTGTTGTTCTTCACGAATTTCGGCAAGGTCTATTGGCAGAAGGTTTACGATTTGCCGCTGCAGGCCCGCACCGCGCGCGGACGGGCGCTGGTGAACCTGCTGAATCTCTCGGACGACGAAAAGGTTCAGGACTGCATCGACGTCCGCGAGTTCGATGATGAACGCTTCCTGCTGATGGCGACCCGCGCGGGCATCGTCAAGAAGACGTCGCTGTCGGCCTACAGCCGGCCAATGCGGGGCGGCATCATCGCGATCAAACTCGATGACGACGACCGGTTGATCGACGTTGTGAAAGTCTCTGCCGGACAGGATGTCGTGCTCAGCACATCGGCCGGCATGTCGATTCGCTTTTGTGAGTCCGACGCCAGGCCGATGGGCAGGAACACGATGGGGGTCAAGGGGATCTCGCTTGGTTCCAGCGACGAAGTGGTCGGCATGGTGGTCGCCGAAGAAGAGGCCACGTTGCTGACGGCGTGCCAGAACGGATACGGCAAGCGGACCCCCTTCGGTCCGGGTGATGCCGGCGAGGAGGAAGCCGACGAAGATGCCGCGCCGGCCGCGGAGCCACAGGAATCAACCAATGAGGAGGATGCCGACGGCCTCGACTTGTCGGCCATGCGGAGCAACATGCGTTATCGCCGGCAGCGGCGCGGCGGCAAGGGCTTGCGCGACATCAAGACCTCGGAGAGGAATGGTCCGGTCATTGGCATCCTCGCGGTGCACGATGGGGACGAAGTGCTGATGGTCACGACTTCCGGCAAGATTCAGCGCATTCGTGCCGGTGACATCTCAGTCATCGGCCGCAACACGCAAGGAGTGCGGATCATGAAGCTCGACGACGACGATCTGGTCGTGTCGATCGCCTGCATTCCCGAACAAGTCGCGGGCGGGGAAGCAGAGTGACCGACCCGGCCCGACATTGCCGGGGTTCAAAGTATCGAGTGGCAGGTACAATGGCATTGATGCAAGACCCCTTGGCACTTGATACTTGAAGCTTGTTTGGTCCTGGTCACTCGGCACTTGTTACTTCCGCACCTTGTATGCAGCGAGTGCGATCAACCGCAGTCTCACGAACGGCCTTTACGCTGGTCGAGATCCTCGTCGCGCTCGGGTTGACGCTGCTGCTGATCTCGGTCGTCTACATGGCTCTCGACCTGCACTATCAGATGTCGACGGCTGGGCGCGGGGCGGCGACAAAGGCACAACTCGAACGCGCCATCCTGCAGCGCATGGAAGCCGACTTGCGATCCGTGGTGTTCCAGCTTCCCGAAGCCAGCACGACGGAAGGAGAAGCCGCCGATGAGGATCCCCTGGGTTCCTCGTCCAGCAGCTCAAGTTCCAGTTCGTCGAGCACGCCGCCGGCGGGGGCGAACTCGACGGATGCCGCGCCACTGGAAATCAATTTTGGCTCATCTGGATCCTCGGACGATGCCGCGGAGGGCGGAGACTTTACAGGCGGCATCATTGGCAATGCGGAGTCGCTCCTGCTGTATGTGTCGCGTCCTTCCAAGGAAGGCTACGCCATGAGCGACCTGCGGATCGTGCGGTACTTCATCGCGGAGCGCGGCGCCGGAGGGCTGCCGGGTGCAATGGCCGACCGTGTTCCCGAACAGCGGATCGACGACCCGGATCACGATCCGAAGTACGACCATCTTGTCGGCCTCTCGCGCCTCGACGGCGACAAAATGCAACTTGAATTCGCCGATGAAGAACAGAACAGCGACGAGGTGCTGGCTCAGCAATCCGAACTGCTGGCCCCCGAAGTCGTGTCGCTGCAGTTCCGCTATTTTGACGGGCTGGATTGGTACGATGAATGGAACTCCCAGACGACGGGTGCCTTGCCCGCGGCCGTCGAGGTGACGCTGGGATTCGTGTACGAACCGCCCACCGTCATGGGACGCAGGCCGGGTGTTTCGAGCGAGCGGACACGCACGATCGGCTATCGCCGCTATGTCGTCCGTCTGCCGCTGGCTGCGCCCGGGGTTTCGGATTCGGCGCTCTAGAATGGTCGCGATGTCAGCGAGTTCGGGATTCGGACTTTGGCATGCGCGACGCGTGGTCTACAATTGTCGTGGCGTAACCGAGCAAACTATCGCTTGGGCACCGCTGCATCGGCGTAGTCACGGGAAGTTGCTAAACGACAAATCTCAAGGGAGTTGGAGATGCGCACCGGGATGCTGGGTGTGATGGCTTTGATACTGGTAGGGGCCGTTGTTGGATGGAGCCTGTCGGCGACGACCGAGACGATCTCTGTGGCAGGCGCACAGCCGACGCCGGCCGGACCAAGGTTTGATGGAACCGCGCCGACGGAGAGCGCCCCACCTCCAATCGGTTACGAACCGGGCTGGTACGATGCCTCGGGCATGACGCCTGACGAAGCCGTCAACGTCGCCATCTACGAAAACGTCAATCGCAGCGTCGTCAACATCAACACGTTGGGATTGCGGTCCGAGGGATTCTTCCTGCTGGCCACGCCGGAACGGGGGAACGGGTCCGGCTCGGTGCTTGATCAGCAGGGGCATATTCTCACGAACTACCACGTCGTCGAAGGAGCGCGGCAGGTCGCAGTGACGCTGTTCGACGGCGAGACGTATCCCGCAACGCTGGTTGGTTCCGACGCTGTAAACGACATCGCGGTCCTCAAGATCGAGGCTCCTGTAGACGACTTGTATCCCACCTCCCTGGGCGACTCCGAATCTCTGCGAGTGGGTATGCGGGTCTTCGCGCTGGGCAACCCGTTCGGGCTCGATCGCACGATGAGCGAAGGCATCATCTCCAGCCTCAACCGCTCGCTCGAAGTGCAGGAGAACTGGATCATCCAGTCGATCATTCAGATCGATGCTTCGATCAACCCCGGCAATTCCGGCGGTCCGTTGCTCGACGCGCACGGACAGATGATCGGCATGAACACCGCCATCGCCAGCCGCGTGAACCAGAGCGCGGGGATCGGCTTCGCGATTCCCATCAGTCTCATTCATCGAGTCGTCCCGGAACTGATCGAACATGGCCGCGTCATTCGCGGCAACATCGGCATCAGTTCGGTGACGATCGTCGACGAGGGGCTGCGGATCGCGATTCTCGATGAAGGGGGCCCCGCGGAACGCGCGGGACTGCGCGGACCCGAAGTCGTGCGCCGCCGCACAGGTCCGCTGGTCTTTGAATCGATCGACCGGGCATCAGCCGATATCATCGTCGCCGTGGACGGCATGCCGGTGGCCACGGTAGCCGATCTGCAGGCGATTCTCGGCGAGAAGCGCCCCGGAGACGTGGTGAATGTCACCGTATTGAGGCAGGGTGAGATTGCCGAAGTCGCCGTCGAACTGGGTGAATAGGCTTTCGTTCCTGCCGTCGTGTACGATCACTTTATGCGAACTCTTGAAGGCAGGTGATGCCTGAACGAGGCCGGTATTTCACTTCTGGTGAGTCATTAGCGCATGGGAATCCACGATCGCGAGTACGTTCGTTCCGACACTTCCCGCCAATACATCAGCGGGATGGGGGATGGCACGAGCTTTATCGTTGGTTTGATCATCGTGAACGTGGTGATCTATTTCGCTCAGCTCGTCTGGACTGCGCCGCCTGATCGCGAGGCTTTCATTCAGCAACAGGTGGATCTGAATCTACAGAGATACCCAGAGGAGCAACGTCCAATCATCGAACCGGTGGTCAGGCAAGAGATAGAGAACGATCCCATCCTAAATCGTTTGCCGCGTGAGTATGTCCTCACCAGTTGGCTGTTGCTCGACACCGAGAAAGTGCTCACGCAGGGACAGGTCTGGCGCGTCTTCACATACATGTTCCTCCACGACACTTCGCCTCATGGCGGATATTGGCACATCCTGGCCAACATGTGGCTTCTGTTCATGGTGGGACCGCGACTGGTCGAGGCGTACGGACGCCGCGAGTTCCTGCTTTTTTATCTGGTCGGCGGCGTGGTGGCGGGACTGGCCACAATGGGCTTCGATGTCTTGATGCGAGACTACCGCAGTTGCCTCGGTGCGTCGGGAGCCGTGTGCGCCGCACTGGTGCTGTATGCCTGCAACTGGCCGCGGCAGCAATGGCTGTTCTTCCTTGTGATTCCCGTTCCGGTCTTTGTTCTCGTCATTATTGCCGCCCTCCTCGATTTGGTTCCCATCCTGCAGCAGATCGGCGGCAACGAGGTTTACGACAGCATCGGTCACGCGGCCCATCTGGGAGGCATGGCCTTCGCCTACGTGTACCATCGATCGCTGTGGCGACTGGAGCCACTCTATCTGGGCCTCACCCGGTTCCGCTGGAAAAAGTCGAGCCTGGGGACTTCGCTGCGCGCGAAGTCTCGCGGCCTGCGGGTCGTCCGCCCGGAACAGAATCCGGTTGACTTGGAGGCCCGTGTGGACGAACTTCTGCAGAAAATCCATGATCAGGGAGAGGCGAGCCTGACTGCGGACGAAAGAGCGATCCTGGTGGAAGCCAGCCGGCAAAAGCGGGCGCGCTCGTAGCGTCTGCAATCACACTCACTATCTGCTCGAAGTACTGATTCCCAAGTAGCCCCTCAACCTCCAGGTCCGCATTGTCCACCGAACGACGCGACTTCGACGAGTTCCTCGAGAAGTTCAAGAAACACCGAGAGTTGATGACCGAGGAACTCCACAAGGTCATCGTCGGTCAGGATGTCGTCATCGAACAAATCCTCTCGGCGATCTTCACCGGCGGCCACTGCCTGCTCGTGGGCGTGCCCGGTCTGGCCAAGACGCTCGTCGTCAGCACGATCGCCCGCATTCTCGATGTGCAGTTTCGCCGCATTCAGTTCACGCCCGACCTGATGCCGTCGGATATCACGGGCACGAACGTGCTCGAGGAATCGGACACGGGCCGCCGTGAGTTTCGTTTCATGCAGGGGCCGGTCTTCACGAACATTCTGCTGGCCGACGAAATCAACCGCACGCCGCCGAAAACTCAGGCCGCGCTGCTGCAGTCGATGCAGGAACGGGAAGTGAGCGCGGGTCAGCAGACCTATACGCTGCCCGAGCCATTCTTTGTGATCGCGACACAGAACCCGATCGAACAGGAGGGAACCTATCCGCTTCCCGAAGCGCAACTCGACCGCTTCATGTTCAACATCAAAGTCGACTATCCCTCGCTGGCCGAGGAAGAGCAGATACTCGCCGCCACGACTACCGGCGAGCGTCCCGAGGTTCGCAAGGTTCTGTCGGCGAAGGCGATCCTCTATCTGCAGAAGCAGATCAATCAGATTGAAGTCGGGCCGCTGACGATCAACTACGTGGCCAAGCTCGTCCGCGCCACGCGTCCCGCCGACGAATCCAGCCCCAAGTTCGTCCGCGAACTGATCGACTGGGGTGCCGGACCTCGCGCGGGTCAGTATCTCATCCACGGTGGTCGCGCTGTTGCCGCGATGGATGGACGACCCGCCGTCTCATTCGATGACATTCGCCGCGTGGCCATTCCCGTCCTCAGACATCGCATCTCCCCCAACTTCCAGGCTCAGGCGGAAGGCTTCAGCAGCGAAGACATCATCGAGCGCATCGTCAAGGAGACGCCGGAGCCGAAGATTCCCAAGTACGAGTGAGACGCAGGGGTCAGGGGTCGGGAATCAGGGGTCAGCCAGGAGCAGTCGGTGATTTTGGAGATTGCAGCAGTCGCTTCGCATTAAGGAATCTCCGCAATGGCGATTGAGGCGATAGCGCGTTAAAGTCGGAGGCATCCAGGGATCAAAAGTCTGTGTTCTGCAAGAAGTGGGGACTCTATTTCAGCTCCCTGACCCTCGACTCCTGAATCCTGACCCCTCTCCTCAGCGTGACTGACCTCGATCAGCTCAAGTCCCAGAAGCTGTTTCCCTGCCGAAAAATGGGGGATGCGCTCATTGTCCAGCCGCAAGGCGCGCTCGGCGGCTATGGGCGGACGGTCATCGACGGCGATGTCAATCATCTCATCAAGGCGGCGAAAGAACTCGATATTCGAGTCGTCGTGCTCAATCTCGGCAGTTGGAATTATTTCGGCTCCGAGATGATCGGCATGTTTTTTTATCTCCGCCGCTCGCTCCCCGAACACATGCGGATGGTGATCTGCGACGCCTCGCGCGACATGCGGACGATCCTGGAAACGATGAATGTGCATCACGTCATCCCGATCTACGCGACGCAGAAGGAAGCGCTGGACGACTTCGCCAAGATCACGATTCGCGACCGGCTCCCCTCGGGACGATTCCTGCTGCCGGTGGTCGTGGTCGCGCTGCTGCTGGCGGTTGGCGTGGCCGGCGTGATGTTTGCCGGCAAATCCTTTCGCCAATGGACGGCCCAATTGCAGACGACGCAAACGACTCCCGAAATCGATGACTATCAGCGATTGCTCTCGTTTCAGAAAGACCTGGAACGGATGCGAGCCTCGGATGCCGGCAGCGAGGATTGGACGGCATTCACTCGCAGTGTGAGAGGATCTCTCTTGCGAATCGCTGAAAACGACGAGGTTACTTCGGCGGACACGGGCGCATCCCGCATGCTGGATGAGGCCGCGCTCAAGATGCTGACGATTCTCGAAACCGATCCGATGTCGACCGAATACGACAGGGAGTTGTTCGACTCACTGTCGTCCGCCTGCGTGCTGCTTGAGGACAGCACAGGCCTGGATCTCGAATCGCCCGAGTTTCCGCGCGAGGAAAGCTCCGAGTGATGCTGATCGCGTCGTTGCTGCGCACTGACTTCACTTCGCTTTCCATTCGAGCCGGAAATAACGTTCGGCCTCGAGCGTTCGGGCGGTCTGCACTTCATCTGTGCTTAACGTGCCAATCTGCCAATCGTAGTCGAACGCATGGTCTTTGCTCGTCGCGATGAGACGAGCCGCAACCGCCTGGGCCAGCAGGTCGCGAAGGGCATGGTCGTCGACGTCGATATGTGCCAGATCCCGCAATCCCGGGTGACCCGGTGCATGAACCGAAGCCCGCAACAACACACTTCCATGCTGCAGTACCGCGCCTCCGCGACGGCGCTGCGCGCTGCCGACGACCTTGTGGCCGGCGAGAACGACATCTCGCGGATCGCCTCTCAGGAAGCACAGAAAGATGTTCCTCTCATCGCCGACCGCGCGTTCACCGCGTAACCGCGCCGGTGCGCCGAGCGACTCGAACACGTCGATCATCGCGCTATGCACATCGGTGTAGAGAGCTGTCGGCCGCTGAGCCTGTGGATGCGTCGCCGGCAACACGCAGCTATAAGTCCATTCGTGGTGATGCAGAATGGCCCCGCCGCCGGAGAGCCTGCGGACGACGTTCAATCCATGCAGTGGATCATCGGGAGCGAACTCAGGAGCCGTCTGAAAGTATCCGAGCGAGATCGTCGGAGTCTGCCACGCATACCAGCGGATCACCATTTCGCCCGTATGCGCCACGCTGTCGAGCAACGCCTCATCCACCGCCATATTCCAGGCGCCGCCAGAAGGGGCTTCGTCGATGATGACTCGCAGTGAAGACATCGTTTTCTGGTCGTGTGGAATCGGCACAGCGGAATTGCTGCGCGGCTCAGCATCGAGCGTGCTCGCAATGTGCTGATCCAATCGACCAGTTGACTGTGCCGGCCCGCCAAGTTCAAGCGGCCTTCGTTGCGGGCGGGGTCGTGTGCACCACGATATCCGGCACGGGGCAGGGGATCGTGAAGCCGCGCTCGTCGAAGCCGACCTTGATGCGTTCCATCAGATCCGATCGCACGGCTCCGAAGTCCGTCGTCTTCACCCACGGGCGTACTTCGAAATTCACGCTGAAATCCGCCAGTGCGGCGATCGAAACCGACGGGGCGGGAGTCTTCAGAATCCGCGAATCTTGTTCCAGCAACTTCGCCAGGAATGCCTTTACGGCCTTGAGGTCGTCTGAGTAACTGCAGCCGATCACGAGGTCAATGCGTCGCGTGGCGTTGGCGTCGTAGTTGATGATGTTGCCGCCGGTGATCGCGTTGTTCGGGATTACGACGCAGACATTGTCCGAGGTGCGCATGATCGTGTTGAAGATGAGAATCTGTTCGACGATTCCCTTCGTGCCTCCCGCCTCGACGCTGTCTCCCACTTTGAACGGCTTGAAGATGATGAGCATGATTCCCGCCGCGAAGTTCCCCAGCGATCCTTGCAGGGCCATGCCGATGGCAAAGCCGGCGGCTGCAAGTACCGCGGTGAGCGATGTCGTGCTGATGCCGAGTCGTTCCAACGCCGCCATCACCACAACCGTGAGCAGCAGCATGTAAATCAAGTTCGTCAGGAACGACACGAGCATCGCGTCGACGCGGCTGATCTCCATCAGCCGGCCGATGAACCGCGTGAGGAGTTTGGCTCCGAATCGGCCGAGAAAGAAGATCAAGGCGGCGCACGCGAGGTTCACCAGAAACGTGATGCCGTGCGTCTGCCACAGGTGCTGAATCGTCGCGACCCATTCACTGAGTTGTCCCTGTGCGTGTTGCTGCGCCCGCGTCAGGCTATCGACTGCCTTCGAGGATGTAGCGGCGTCCGTGGAAGTGGCGGTATCGGCGAGTAACCACATAAGTTCATCCTTGAACGGAGTGCGGGTAGTAGAGTCTTGATTTACAATAGTTTGTCGCAGCGATTCCCACAGCGACGAAATTCTGGTTCACTTTATAGGACGGAAAACAACAACAACTGGCAGGCGCGAATGAGCCACGTCCGCTCCTGATCGGACATCGTTCCCCGATCGACGATGAATGCGGTCTTGGCCTCGAGTTGCGACACGAACACGCGCTGCACATCTCCCAAGTCGCCGTCACCGCGCTCGTCGGCTTCCAGCAGATGAGTCGTAATGAGATTGATCGTGCGGGCCTCGGAGACATCCACCTGCACGTCGTTGCTCCAGACCGGCGTTTCGTCCGCATTCCCGGCATGCGCGACAATGCTCGCGATCAGGCTGGAAATCTGGGCCACGCGGTCGTACTCGACGCGGTCTGCTGTGTCACGCGGAGAATGATAATCGGGATGCTCTCCGGTCGAGAAAAACAGAAAGGGAATCTCACGGTCCCAGAATGCTCCATAGTCGCTGCGTTTGCCGATCAGATCAACGCCCAGGCGCGCTACTTCCAGGCCTTCGGGAGTTCCAACGGCATCGAGCATCGCCCCTGATTCGACGGCGTACTCACTCCCCATCACAAACACCATGGGCAAGGGCAGTCCACCCAATGAACGGCCGATCATGTCGGCGGTGATGAACAGCTTCACCTGCTCGATCGGCCAGGGAGGATGAGCCGCGAACCAGCGGCTGCCCCACAACATTTCTTCCTCAAGATCAAAGCCGACGAACACCAGACTGCGCTTCGGGCGATTCGCTGCCTTCGCGAACCAGTCGGCTGTTTCGAGCAGCATCGAGACTCCCGTGGCATTGTCGTCGGCGCCGGGATAGACCTGCCCTCCGCGGACTCCGAGATGGTCGTAGTGAGCGCTGATGATGATGAATTCATCCGCCAGCTCCGGGTCGGTGCCAGGCAACCATGCGCCGACATTGCGACCAACGCAAGTTTCCTCGGTGTCCGCCTGCAGTTCCGGCACGCCATCGGGAATGTTCTGAAAGTAGCTGTCGCCGAACAGAGTCTGCAGTCCCGCCTGTTCGAAGTGATCGGCGATGTATTCAGCGGCCACGCGAGCCGACTCGCCATCCCGACCCTGCAAGTCGTCCGAAGCCAGGTACTCGACATGGGGCCGCACATCGGCGGCAAGAATGACCAGCGGACAGTTCGCAACGGGTGCGGGAACCGCGACCGCAGCCGCAGCGGGAATGGCAGGATCGTCGCCGTAGGACGCAGAGGTTCCTCCCATCAGCGCCAGGAAGGCTGCCAACAGACGGCCCGCGCCTGCCTGGACATCGAGTGGCTTGAGTTCCAAGCCTGGTCTTGCGGAACACCTTAAAGGACTACTCACAGGGCACTTGCAATTCGTAATGGACTGCGGATTCCGTGCGTCTCATCGCGGAAATACGGTCTTCCGCGACTCAGGTCGGATTATGACGCAAGGTCAAACGGTTCCGATCAGACGGATTCTGCCGAAAATTCCTGTTGTAGGGAACACGAGATTCCGATCTTTGTACGGGGTGATGGATTGTCAACGTAACGTTTGTTCGTCCCATCAGTTGAGCCGGAACGAACACAGACAGGAGCCGACTAATGCT
Source organism: Planctomycetaceae bacterium (assembly GCA_031402175.1). Lineage (GTDB taxonomy): Bacteria > Planctomycetota > Planctomycetia > Planctomycetales > Planctomycetaceae > JANNSB01. The sequence goes on along the minus strand of JANNSB010000531.1, from coordinate 22,975 downwards.
CAAGCGTGCCCTAGTGGCAGGTCTGGGAGTCGTGGCGCTCATTGTGAGCCTGACCGCGACGACCGCAACTCAAGCTGCTCCGCCCGGGCAGCCATCGGACTGGCAACGGTTCTACTACTACCCATACGTCTATTATCCCCACAACTTCCAGCAGTATCCCGAGAGCTACGACCACATGTACTACCGCTATCCGGTCGAGCGGCGGATACCCGTCTACAACGAAGACTGGAACAACTTCTATCCGAGTGAGCACCCCTATCATTCGGGGCATCACTTCATTCTCGACGTTCTTTGATTTCCGGGGGCGACCCGACAGCGGGACTCGCCACTCTCGCGGCCCGAGAGTTCAGTGAGTCTCTGCTGTTGCCCTGCGAGATGCAGCGGTTCCGCGTTCCCTAACGGGCGCGGCACCGATGCCTCTCGCAAGTTCGACCCCGTATGCTCTGGACCGTCTGGTGAAGTTAAGTGGAGTGCCGACTGTCGATTGATCGACACAGGCTCCTGGAACTCCGCTTACTGGCAAATCATCAGGCGAGCATCACAGGTTCGAACGATACTACTGGCCGACGCACAGCCTGTTCTTCACATTTCGTGAGGAATAGGCTGTGAGTGTTTAGGCAGAGGGGCCAGGATTCAGGGGGCTGGGGCTCAGAATGCGCCTTCCCCAGTTGAGTTGATTCTGATTTCTCTCCGCTCACGTCTGGTTTCTGGCCTCTCTGGCCGGCTGTGTCTACGATACGCTTGCGTCGCTGCGCAGTGACGCCGTTAGACACCCGCATCGCACACGACTTCGAGGAGTTCATGAATCCACGTACGGCCGCGATTCTGTTTGCCCTCGCCACCGCCATCTGCTGGGGGCTGTACGGGCCGTCTGTCGCCAAGGCCCGCAGTCTCAATACGCCTCCCGAGTGGAGTTCGTTCAAGCCTTTTCTTTTCATCGGCCTGGCGTACCTCGTGTGGGGCTGCTTGGGCGGGGCCGCGGCCATGCGGTCATTTGGCGACTCCTTTTCATTTTCGGGCAATCATGCGAAAGCCGCAATGTGGGGCTTTATCGGGGGCACGATGGGCGCCCTCGGAGCGCTGGCACTCACCTTCGCTTTATTCAAATCGAAGGGCAACTTCGGACTTGTCATGCCCATTGTCTTCGGCGGCGCGGTGACGGTGACGGCCATCGTCAACGTCATTCAGGGCAAGGCGAGTCATAGTCCGCTGCTCTGGGTCGGCATGGTGCTGGTGTTATGTGGCCTTGTCCTCGTGGCGATGTATTCTCACGAATCACATGGACCCGCACCTGCTGCATCGGGAGGTCTGGCAGCGTCAACGGGCGCATCCGCCGGAGCGGAACACTGACCCGACAGCATGCATTACCGTAATGAGCGAACCTCAATCCAACATCGATCAGTTAGCCGCCGTCCTCGGACGTGTGCCGAGCGGACTGAGCATCCTGACCGCCTGCAATGCGGCCGGCGACTCGACGGGCATGCTGGCAAGTTGGGTGCAGCAGGCTTCGTTTGCTCCGCCGTGTGTGACGGTCGCCGTCAATCGCAAGCGGTTTCTCCACGACTGGCTGCGTGAGACGCGACAATTGGCATTGTCACTCGTGGGGGAAGGACAAAAACAGTTTCTGGGGCACTTTGGCAAGGGGTTCGAGCTTGGCGAACCGGCCTTTGATGGGCTTTCGTTTGCCTGGGCTTCAAACGGATGTCCCGTGCTGCTTGATGCCCTCGGTTGGCTGGCCGGCGAAGTGATCGGCGAGGTCGAGGCGGGCGACCATGTCGTGTATGCCGTCGAAATCCAGGAGGGGGGATGTTCCGCGAGCCTTGACCAGATGCGTCCCTGGGTCCATATTCGGAAGAATGGACTGAGCTACTAGCGTGATGGTAACCCGAAGCGTGAGAGCGTGAGCGAGGGCATCGGTGGTCTCCGCTCTGTTTGTCGCTCACGCACCGGATTACGAACCTGATTCAATCACTTTGATGTTCTCGACGGGAGCGTAACCATGAAGACATCGATCCAATTGTCGATACTGTGCCTTTCACTGGGCCTGATGCAGGTCGCATCAGCCGATGATCCGGCTGCCGCCAACGAAGGGGCGATCACCGCGATACGTGTCGTCGGCGGCAACGTGATGCCGATCGCTCAGAACGATCCACGACTGGACGTGACTTTGAATCTTGCCAGCGTCGACGTCAACGACGATCTGCTTGTCCAAGTCGCGGCGCTCCCCGACGTTGTGTGGTTGAATCTGGCCGGCACAGAGATCACGGACGCCGGTCTGGCGCATCTCGCCGGAATGACGACTCTGGAGAAACTGCACCTGGAGAAGACGGCTGTCACGGACGCCGGCCTGGCGCATCTCGTCGGATTGGCGAATCTACAATACCTCAATCTTTACGGCAGCCAGGTGAGTGACGCCGGTCTGGCGCAACTGCATGGGCTGACGAACCTCAAGCGGATCTTCGTCTGGCAGACTCAGGTCACCGATGCCGGCATCGTGGCGCTCAAGACAGCACTTCCCGAATGCGAGATCATCGCCGGACTGGAACTGGTTCCCGTGGAACCACCGGCAGCAGAGGAACCTCCTGCGGAAGATCCGCCTGCCGAAGAACCGCCGGCGGAGGAAGAACCGGCAGAGGAGCCGCCAGCTGAGGAACCACCCGCGGAGGATCCGGCGCCCGACGAAGGGAATCAGTAACACACTAGTGCTGCGTCAAAGCAAAAAGTTCGGGCTGCGTTGGTCAAATTAGCCTCAGAATCGTAGACGATTGGAACCAGGTCGACCCGAATATCAAGTATTGACGCAGCACTAGACACGTAGCTCTCAGCGCATCGCAGACTGATAACGGCTTGTCGTGAGCGCATATGAATGTCTGTTTTCAGTTTTATCTGGGCCGATGAGACAATTCAGCACCTTGCCGACCACGGCTTGACGACGGAAGATTTTGAGAATGTCGTATCGGATCCCGATGATGTCGACATCAGCCGTTCAAGCGGCTTGCTGGCGGCATTCGGCTACACTGTCGATGGCCGATACATCATCGCGATTTTCAACATGATTGATGAAACGACCATCGAGCCGGTTACTGCCTACGAGGTGCCCGAACCAGGCAGAAGGTGATGCAATGAGTGATGCCCTGAAGGGATCGAGTTCTGAGCAGCTCCAGCGCCTGCGCGCTACTGCCGACGCAGAACTGCCCGAACTCATCGAGCGTGCTGAGCGCCGTCGGCGTGCGATGGAAGAGCAGAGCATCAGCGGGCAGTTGCGGCGCGCCATCGCGGATGACGGTTTTCGCTATCAGGCGCTGGCTGCCGCCGCCGGAATAACTGCCCAGGAGATATCAGACTTTATGACCGGAGACATCGCGCTGCCGTCAACAGCCGTCGATCGGCTGGCGGCCGAGATGCATCAGAAACTCATCGCAGCGGAATGAGCGCGACTCCGATCGACCAGAAACCAACGCGAATGGATTCCCCATCTTCTCCTGAACAAATCCGATGGCGGATTCTTGCCGAAGAAGCCGCCCGACTCGGTGGTGACATTCTTCAAAAGTGGGCGGGACGTTTCACCGCGAGAGAAAAGAGCCCCGCCAATCTGGTCACCGAAGCCGACCTGGCCTCGCAGCAGGCGATCTTCGAACTGATTCACGCGAAGCACCCTGACCATCGCTTTCTCGGTGAAGAGGGACTGCTGCATGACGAAGGCGATTCACCCTTCCGCTGGGTGATCGATCCACTCGATGGCACGTCGAACTACGTGCATCGCTTTCCCTACTATGCCGTCTCGGTCGGCCTGGAATGTGCCGGCCAGTTGATCGCGGGGGCCATCTACGACCCCAACCGCGACGAAATGTTTTCTGCCGCGAAAGGGCAAGGGGCACACTTGAACGGCGAGCCAATCACTGTTTCCGAAACGTCTGAACTGGAACAGGCCATGTGCATGGCGAGCCTGCCGATTCGCGCGGGCCGCGACCATCCGGCAGTGCAACGCTTCCTCAAAGTGCTGGGTGTCGCTCAGACCGTGCAGCGCAGCGGGTCGGCTGCCCTCAATCTTTGCAGTGTCGCATCGGGACGGGTCGATGCCTTCTGGTCGACGAGCCTCAAGCCCTGGGATATGGCGGCTGGGGCGCTCATCGTGGCCGAAGCCGGTGGCATTGTGACCGCCGTCGACGGTACGCCGCTCGATATCGGGCGCGAGAGCCTGTTGGCCGTCAACTGCAGCGAACTGGCGAGACAGCTCATCGAAATGCTGGCATGATGGGCTAACTCGTTGACACTGGTCCGACTGGGTTCTTAGCGTGAATGTTGAACCATTCACAGCCCTCGAACTCCCGGACTGACATGACCAGCTTCTCACTCTCACTCACGCAACTCGATATCTCCCGCGTCCGCCGCTGGCTGCTGATGCTTGTCGCGGCGATCCTCTGGATCACTTCCAGCGTGAAGGCGGATGATGCACCCGCGACCGTCTCAGACAATGGACCTGTCGTCGAGGTCGTCGAATCGCAACCCTACGTGCAGCACGGCATCACGATCACGCCGGCCCGCAGTGTCACTGTGAAGGTCAACGGCCTCTCCTACGACGACGTTTACAACTCGATCCCCTATCACCGATCCGACGCGGCGGTGAACCCCGGCTATCGCCATGACGCCACGATGGAAATCCTGTTCGGCGAGATGCGCCCGACCACCATCGTGCGGAACTCCACGATACCCGCGACGCAGCCGACCTACGCCCGTCCGTTCTACGGGAACGGCTCGAATGGCGGGTTGTTCGGAGCCTACCCCTGGCGTTACGGCAATTATGGGCTGAACAACTACGGGCTCGGCACCTATGGTCTAAGCACGTACCGCTGGTCGTTGTGGGACAATTACCTCTATCGCCACTCGGCCTTCATGTTTGGAATTCGCTGAGTCATTCGCTGCGGGACGGGATTACTCCGTCGCGGCTGCTTCGATCTCCTTGAGCCGCTGCCGGGCAATCCCGGCCTGCGGCGACCAAGTAAATCGCTCGGCCGTTTCGTTGAACAATCGCACGGCCTCTTCGGTTCTACCAAGTCGGTAGAGACACTCACCGCTTTCCAGCGTCGCCCTGGCCGTGAGCATGTCTTGCTCGGTGTAGACGGTCGAAATCCACAGCCACTCGGCTGCCGACTGCTCGTACTGACCGACGCGATGATACCCCGCTGCCAGCAATGCTTGCGGCCCGGAGCGATACTCGCGAGGAATGAATTCGATGTGATCTCGCCAGCCAGCGAGTTCGACATCGGAAGGATCACCTTCCCGCAGGCGAATTCGCCACTGTTGGGCAGTCGCCAAGGCCGAAATGCGAGTGTTGGTTCCGCGTGAAAACTCGCGCAGCGTCGTCGTGGCCGCGTCGTGATGCGTCTCGTCGAACAGCAGCCAAGATGCCCCGAGGAAGCGATCGACATCGAACGTGCGACCGAGCCACACTTCCGCTTCTGCCCGCAATGCGTCATCGATGACTGCAGGAGTCCAGGGGACCGGCGCCTGGCCCCAGAACCTCGACTGCGGGTCTTCGCGAATGATGTCGAGGAATCGCATCCCGGCCGTCACATGGTCTTCGCGTCGCTCGGCACATTGCACGAGCCGCGACAGAATCTCCCGCTGCACCCAGGGGCGCGGCTCGTTATCGTAGGCCGTCAGAAACAACTCTTCAGCTTCGCGCGATTGACCCTCGCTCAGGCGCGCCAGTCCCGCTTCATAGTCGGGATGATAGGGCGTTTCGATCCTGACAATCTGACTGATGGGAATGGCCCGCGTCTCATCGCTGCCATCGGCTCGGATGCGGAGGTTCGAACCGACCAGATCGATGATTTCTCCGCGAATGATGATTTCGCCACTCGTGTTCGGCGGTGCGACGACAATGCGGTCGTCGGCCTGCAATCGCGCGTCGATCAACTGGCACGCAACGATCAGTCCAGCGAGAACAAGAGCAGGCCGATGCATCAATTCTCCTTGACCTGCAGGATGCGTTGAAACTCCGCCCTCAGGTCGGGCATCGCTCCCGGTCGTGATGCGACGAGCGCGCCCACGGCATTGGCAATCTCGCCGCATTCGCGTAACGGCCGGCCTGCCAGCAGCGATGCCACCAATGCCGCTGTGAACGCGTCCCCGGCCCCGACGGTATCGACGACTTCAATCTGCTTGCCGGCGATGCGAATTGACTCAGCTGTGGTCACAAGACTTGCTCCCTTGCTACCCTGAGTAATGCATACCATTCGCGGACCGTAACGACGGATGATCTCGCGTCCAAATCCCTCAAAGTCGTCGACAGCCGTGTCGAGCTCCAGCAAGGATGTGAGCACCGTCACTTCATCATCATTCAGTTTGACGATATTCGCGACGCGCAGCGATTCCACGATAATGTCGCGGGAGTAGAACTGCTGGCGGAGATTTACATCGAACACGATCAGGCAGTCGTCGCCGGCGTGTCGAATCACATCACGGATCGAGTCTCGTGCCGTCGCCGATCGCTGGCCCAGCGTCCCGAAGCAGATGGCCGAGGCCCGGCCCGCGACTTCCAGCAGCGAGGCGTCTGGCTCAAGGCGATCCCAGGCGACATCGGTATGAATGACGTAGCTCGGGTGACCGGATGCATCGAGTTTCACCGAAACCGTGCCCGTTGGATTGCTCGGGTCATGCTGGATCAGTTCCGTCGCAAGCCCTTGTTGCCTGAGAAACTCGATCAGATCGTCTCCCAATGCATCCTGGCCGACCCGCGAGGCGGGCAGGCCACGACAGCCCAGTTGATTGGCATGAAACGCAAAGTTCGCGGGTGCGCCGCCGGCCCTGCGGCCCGTCGGAAACAGATCCCAGAGCAGTTCTCCCAAGCCGATGACAATCGGTTGCGGTGCGGTTGTTTTCTCCACCATTGCCGAATCCCTACACTTGGAGTGTCACGGCTGTTATCGACGGCAGCGACATGTTCGCGTTTCAGAATGAATGGAGCATTCCGGTATCATGACAGCCCGCCTCATTGATGGTAAGGCGATTGCCGCCCGACTTCGAGACGAGATCGCCCGCGAAGTGCTGGACTTTCGCGATGCCACCGGCGTGCATCCACATCTGTCGGCCGTCCTCGTCGGCGACGACCCTGCCAGCGCGGTCTATGTCCGCAACAAGCGCAAGGCCTGTGAACACGCCGGCCTGGGAAGTACGCTGCATCAACTGCCTGTTGCGACGAGCGAGTCGGCACTGCTGGACCTGATCGACCGACTGAATAACGATGAATCAGTGCACGGCATCCTTGTGCAACTCCCCTTGCCGGCGGGCATCGATGAACAACGAATTCTGGATGCCGTCACGCCGCTGAAGGACGTGGATTGTTTCCATCCTGAAAACGTCGGCAGGCTGGTGCAGGGCCGGGCGAGGTTTCTGCCGTGCACGCCGCAGGGCTGCCAGTGGCTGCTCAAGGAGGAAGGGATCGTCACCGCGGGATCTCATGCCGTCGTGCTGGGCCGCAGCGAGATCGTCGGGAAACCAATGGCTCTGCTGCTCATGCAGCGGGGCAACGTCGCGGATGCAACGGTCACGGTCTGTCATAGCCGCACTCGCGACTTGGCGGCGATCACACGGCAGGCCGACATCCTGGTGGCCGCGATTGGTAAGCCGAACTTTGTCACAGCAGACATGGTCAAGCCGGGAGCGACGGTCATCGATGTCGGCATCAATCGCGTCGAGGGCAAGCTCGTCGGCGATGTCGATTTGGAATCAGTACGTGCCATCGCCGGTGCGATTTCTCCTGTTCCCGGCGGCGTCGGCCCCATGACGATCGCGATGGTCCTCAAGAACACACTGCACGCGGCACGACTGCAAAGCACGTAGATCGCGATTCTCGAACACATGAAGATTGCACTCGCACAACTTAACCCGACCGTCGGCGACATCTCAGGGAATTCCCGGCTGGTGATCGATGCGGCGCGCCAGGCAGCCGATCAAGGGGCCGAGTTGCTGGTCACGTCGGAGATGATCCTCAGCGGATATCCCCCCAAGGATCTTCTGCTGCGCTCAGGTTTCGTCTCGGCCTGTGACAAGGCGGTGCAAGAAATCGCCGCGCAGATTCCCGCCGGACTGGGCGTGCTGATCGGACATCCTTCACGTCTGGGACAGACAGGTCGCGGGATTGCGAACGCCGTTAGTCTTGTGGTGGGCGGCCAGATTCTCGCCACACGCCAGAAGTCGCTCCTTCCCAACTACGATGTCTTTGATGAGCAGCGTTACTTCCGCCCGGCCAAAGAGGTGCGTCCGATCGAGTTTCGTGGTCGAAAACTCGGTGTCCACATCTGCGAAGACGCGTGGTGGGGGCAACCCGATACACCCTATCACGACTGGCCGATTCCGGTGATCGACCCTGTCGCCGAACTGGCTCGCGCTGGTGCGGAAGTGCTCATCAATCTGTCGGCCAGCCCGTTCGAGGCCAACAAGCCCGCGCGGAGGCCGCACATTCTCGGTGAACATGCTCGCCGACATCGGCTGCCGGTCGTGTTCGTCAATCAGGTCGGCGGAAACGACGACCTCGTGTTCGATGGCTTCAGCGTCGTGCTCAATGCTCAAGGAGAGGTTGTTACGCGGCTCGCGGGGTTTCAATCGGACTTCGGCGTGATCGATCTCGCCGCCCTGCCGCCTCCGGAACCGATCTCGCCTGAGCCTCGCGAATCGCTGCTGCTCGATGCGCTCGTTCTCGGGCTGAAGGACTACCTGTCCAAATGCGGATTCACCGATTGCGTGCTGGGACTCTCCGGCGGCATCGACAGCGCACTCGCGGCCTATGTGGCGGCGCAGGCAGTCTCGCCACAGCGAGTGCATGGGCTATTGATGCCGAGCCGGTACAGCAGTCAGCACAGTATCGATGATGCCCGCCAATTGGCCGAGGCACTCGGGATCGATTGGCAAATCATTCCGATCGATGGCGTCCATCAGGCCTACGAGAAGTTGCCGACGATCGAGGACGACCTCGCTTCGCAGCCCGCGGGACTGGCCGATCAGAACCTGCAGGCCCGCATTCGCGGGGCGACCGTGATGGTTCGCAGCAATCGTCACGGCTGGATCGCGCTGGCCACCGGCAACAAGAGCGAGCTCTCGGTGGGCTACTGCACGCTGTACGGCGACATGGCTGGCGGCTTCGCGGTGCTGTGCGATGTGCTCAAGCGTGATGTCTATGGAATCTCGCGGTACATCAACGAAGTGCGTGAAGGCCGCGAAGTGATCCCGATTGCAACGATCGAGAAAGCTCCCAGCGCCGAACTTGCGCCCAATCAGTTCGACCAGGACACTCTGCCACCGTATCCGCTGCTGGATGCGATTCTCGAAGGACTGATCGAGCAGGATTTGTCGGTGGCCGATCTGATTCAGAAGTTCCCCGAGGAGACGGTGCGCTGGGTGGCGCGCAAAGTCGACCGGAATGAGTTCAAGCGGCAACAGATGCCGCCGGGAATCAAACTCTCCGCCCGCGCCTTCGGGAGCGGCCGGCGCATGCCGATGGCGGCACGGATTCCGGATTGAAATCCATCAGTCATCTGCCGCGCGGGTCTGTCACCTCGACCTTATGCTTGGCGGGGACCAGCACAATGCGCACCCAACCGACCTCGGCCAGCTTCTTCAGCATCGATGGCAGACTGTCGTTCCACTTCTTGGTCGACTCGCAGAAGTAGTCGTGCGAACCCTTAAAGTGATCCCCGGCCCACTGACTGTCCCAGGCAGTTTCCCACGATTCATCCTTCCCCTCGAAGTAGACTGTCCCCTCGAAACCACGGAAGAGTACCTCTTCGGTATCGTCCACGTTGCTGCGGCGCCAAGCCTTGTGCCAGCGCTTGAGTTCCAGTTCCTGACCGGTTTCAAACGTTCTTTCGATGTCTCTGACGGTGCGAATCATGATGGCCTGTCCTGTGCTTGACCTGCACAGCCGGGAGTCGCAAAAAGCTGCAAAGTGAGTTGCGGTCGCATTTTCCGCAGAGTGAACGACTCCATTCGCTCCTGGAATTGCGGCAGCGCCGGAATCATAACCCTTCCCCAAGTTTCCAAACAACCAATTCCCGGCGAGGCGGGTTGCGGCGACGCGGCCGATCGTGCATTTTGGATGGTTGCCTCCGGTCCTTTCCCCTCGTAGACTCAGGCACACGAATGGATTGCCAGAAGCCATAAATGGTTCACTTGGACGGAGACGCTAGTCGTTCAAGAATCTATTCCACGAGATTGGGGCCGCCCGTGGTTCGACATTCCGAAGACTATCAACCAGATTCAGCACCGTTTGCATACCTCGTTATCGCAAACATTCCTGCCTGTGAGTGGCACGCTGAATTGACTGCGGACCGCCAGGTGATGGGGCGCAGCCTTGAGGCCGACATTCGCATCCCGGCCAAGTACTCCTCAGTGTCCCGCGCGCACGCCGCGATCTGGTACGACCGCGGCATCTGGCTGCAGGATCTCGGCTCGTCCGCGGGTACGCTGATCAACGGCATCACCATCAAGCCGCAGAAAGAGTTTCAGCTCTCGCTCGCCGATTCGCTGTGGCTGGGAGGGGTCGAACTCAACGTCGTCGCGGAAATCCATGACGGATACGTGTTCGATCCTCATGTGGTTGGCGAGATGGATACCCGGATTCCGACGGACCACGAAATCGAGGCGAACTCGCACTCCCAGGAAGCGGCGACTTCGCTGACGCACGCCGAACTCGAAGTCGTTCTCTGGATCAGTCGCGGCTACACCGGATTGCCGGAACTCACCGAGAAACTCTTCCGCAGTCCGCACACGATTCGCGCGCAATTGCGCAGCATCTTCCGCAAGCTCGGCATCCACGCGCGGGATGAGGTCGTGGCCTGGTTCCAGCGAAACAAGCTCTCCAAAGAGATGAACCGTCAGGCGGAGAAGGTTACGCGATAGTCTCGACTTGCAGAGTTCTGTCGCGGCAGACAAGTGCAGAATACCGATCAACGCGTTCAGCCTGTGACGGTCTCGATTTTAGTCTTTATAGCCGATGCGGACCGACTAGGGCGGCTCTAGAATCGGCGGAGTTTCGAATGTGCGCAGCAACAGTTGACTCTTCCCAGCTTGATGCGCCCCCACGCGAGGAGAGGATGGCAGTTACAATTATGAAGCGGTTTGCGTCAGGCAGCGTCATGCTGCTCATTCTGAGCGTTGCGAATCTCGCACAAGCCGCATTGATTGTCGAATTCAACTTCGACGATCTCGACGGCCTCGCTGACGACATCGGAACTCATGTCTCATCATCCAGTTTCGAAGCCGGGTCCGGACTGGTGAACGAGAGTTTTTCCAGTTCAGAAGCCGCCGCCCGAGGTTGGATATCGGCGTCGGGATCTCCAGGTGCGATCGGGCAGGCCAAGTACTGGGAGTTCGTTGTGACCGCGGATCCCGGATATCATCTGAATCTCAGCAACGTCACATTCGACGAACACAAGGGAAGCAGTGGGCCTGTGAACTTTCAATTGTCCGTCAACGACATCCTCGTTGGTTCTTCCCTGGCGCCCTCCACGACCAGCACCGCACATAACCTCGATCTCTCACAATTCAACGGACTGTCGTCAGCCACGGTTCGATTCTTCGCCTGGAACGCCGCCAACAATGGTGTGAACTCCGATTGGAACGTCGACAACGTGGAATTGAACGGAGCGGCCGCTCCGGAACCGAGTGCGTTGTTGCTGGCGACCGTGCTCGCCCCTGGGTTAGCGTTGCTGCGTCGGCGCAAACGACGACCGGAGAACGATTGATCGCTAACGATCCAGAATGCATCGACGAATTGCAGTCCGCGACGTAGTGGATTCGCGAGGCGATCACTCTGTGACATCGTCGTTGGCTTCCGCGTTGAGCAACTCCGGCAGCACCCGCGCCATCTCGATCAGGCAAAGACGCCGGATCGCATCGTAGCCGCGGTCGTTCGGGTCTTCGAGATTGAGATAATACCAGTAGCCTGGGTCGTCGGAGCGGTAGAACGATCGCCAGAACTGCCGGGAGTGGATGCCATGGCCCAGGAACTCGGCATGAATGTCGACCAGCGTCGTGTCGTCTCTCATCTCGGCCGCTTCTGAAATGATCGCATTGTACTCGGCGAGCAGCTTGATGCCGTCGGACCACGCCGGGAGCCCGGTGTGACGGATGTCTCCAATCCCATCCGTCGGGTCGTAGATGTTCAGAAGAAAGATGTGATACCCGCCGGGGAATTTCGAACCCAGTCCATCGAGCATCGCGTCGAGCCGTTGCTCGTAGTTTTCGATCCAGGGCCGTGCTTCCGCGAGAGTGGCTCCGTACATGGCTCCCTCACGCGGCGGCGTGCGGCCATACAGGTGAATGATGTCGTTGCCGCCGGTTGTCACCACGATGACGCCGAACATTTCCTCGGAGTACGTCTCGATTCGCGGCAGATGATGCTCGATGTGCTCGATCGATGTCGATCCAGACACTGCCTTGTTCTCTGAGGTCAAGTGGGGCAGCACTGCCGTCAAGCACACACCGACCATTTCCGCGAAGTCATCGGCGGGATTCGTTTCGAGCATGGCGAAGAATGAATGACCGGCTGATGCGCCGTATCCTTCAGTAATGCTGTCGCCAAATCCCAGCAACACAACCGGCCGCTCGCTCCAGACCGATGCGAATGGTTCACGAGACACAGCCGGTCCGGCTGGTCCCTCGCCTTCGGGGTGCAGCAGCCAGAAGTAAACATAGAACCCGACGCAACCGATGAGCACCGCACCATAGATGAGCAGCCACTTCAGCCAACACGACCTGCGTTTGGGTGGCGATTGACTGGGAGCAGGGTTCTTTGCTGCCGATTCATCCGGCATGGCGTTATCACTCCTGACGCCAGGTGTACGTCAGATCGTCGAAGTAGATCGTCTGCGCGTTGCCGTCGATCCAGGTGGTGACGAGGCCGAAGCGATCGAATCGGCCGGGAGTGGCGAGATGCTCGGCAGGTACTGCGAGCCGGGCTTCCTGGCCGTCGAACGTGATGACCATTTCGCCGTCGGCTCCGCCGGAGCCGGGTTGATACACGAGCGTCCAATCGTGGGCGTCGCCGTTCGGAAGAATGTGCTCGATGCCCGGCCCGTGCGTGTAGCCGTAACCGTCGGCCAGATGATTCGCTGGATAGAACAGAAAGCCCTCCCGGCTCGGCCCCTCGACGACGACGCCCAGAAAGTTCATGGGGAACCCGGCCGACTGAGAATCCGAAACTGCGGTGCTGTCTTCCGAATGGAAGAACCCCAGCAGCGTCGTGCTGTCGCTGACGCCGCGCTGCAGCGCGACCTTGCCTGATGCTCGCAGCGGTTGCATCGAAGTAAGCGGATCCAATCGGTCGCCATAGAACGCGAGCCGTTCGGGGTATCTGCAGTCGCCGCGAAACACGATGCCCCCCAGTTCGCCGCTCGCAAGACCATCGGCGAAGTTCGTTTCGCTGTAGCCGAAGTCAAAGCGCGGGCGCACGCCGTTCGAGAGATACGTCTTGCGATTGCCGACGGCTTCCCATTCGGGATCGCTGTCGAAGGTTTCGAGTTCGTCGTTGATGACGAGATCATCCAGCCACACATCGCCCCCCGAGTCGTAGCTCTTGGGAATTGCAAGCAGGCCACAGCGGTTGAACGTCGCGCCGTCCTGCTTGTGGCCGATGTCGAGATGGCACACCGCGGTTTCATCTCCGAGCGTGATGGTGACCGCGCCTCCGCCGTCGTTTCCATCGGGGTCATAGACTATCGAAAAGTCGTGCACTTGCTGACTCGGAAACTCAAACATTCCGAATCGACCCGCCTCGTCCGGGACACCGGTATAGAATCCATCAGGGCTATCGCCCCCCGCCCGCCAAGTGCTAGTGCAGTATTCGACGTAGGCATAAAACACATCGCCGCGGCCATACAGCCGCAGAAAGATCGAACTCGGCGTGCGCCATTCATTGACGCTCTCGGAATTGAAGAACCCGACGAGCACATGAAACTGCCGCCCTGTGCAGTTGATCTTCCCCGACAGGCTCAGACGGTCGTCGAATGTCGCCGTCGGAATCGTCTTCGCATAGTACGCCGCCTCGGCCGCAGGCGTCGTCCACCCACCGATCTCACCGGCATTCTCACCGCCCGCGTTCTCTGAGCGCGAGTAACCGAAGTCCTGCACGATCTCCCGCGGCTCCGGCACAACGGCCCGGTGATTTACCCCATCCCACCCCGGGTCGGCATCAAAGTGCTCGGTGCGTTCCTCGGCATGGCAGAGGGCGCAGCAGAACAACAAGATTCCGACGCAATGCCATCGCGGTCTCATCGCAGCGCCTTTCCGAAAAATGCCACTCACTCGATCGAGTAGATGAATGACATTATACGCAAGGCGCATTACGAGCCGCGACACACTCACGGTCTGACATCAAGTCCAGGGATCGCCTCGCGAATCGCAGCGACTCCTTCGTCAGTAACACCCGTTCCCGAGACGTATAAGTTCGTCAGGTTCTTCAGACCGTGCAGATGGAGGAGCCCGACATCGGTGATCTCGGTACCCTGTAGGTCGAGTTCCCTCAGATTATCGAGTCCCGTGAGATGCATCAGTCCGTTGTCAGTGATGTGAGTCTCTCCCTGGCCGATCCACAGTGATTCCAACTGCGTCATGCCGGCGAGATGCTCCAAACCCTGGTCGGTGAACGCGCCCCCCTGCATGCTGATGCCCTTCAGCCCGGGCAGATGGCTCAGCAGCTCTAGCGACTGGTCGGTGACGGCGCTGTTGTCCAAATGGATGTACGTGAGATTCGGCAGGGCCGCCAGATGAGCCACGCCGACGTCGGTGACAATAATTCCATCCCAGATGTAAACCTTCTCGAGTTCACTGAGACCGGCGACGTGGGCCAGACCTTCATCACTGGCCTGAGTCTGGTGCAGCAGCAACATGCGGAGATGAGTGAACTTCGTGGCATAGAACAGGGCTTCGTCGGTCAGCTTGTTATTGTTCTCCAATCGCGGACCGTCTTCCGGTTCGTGATACACCATGTTCAACGTCGTTACGAACTCGTTGCCGTCGATGATCTCGGTCTCGACCCAGCCGCCGAGTTCAGTGATCGCCGCAATCGCCGCCCGTTCTGCGCGTGCGAGTCCGCGCTGGCGTAGAAACTCGCTGTCTTCGGGTTGAGGTTCGGGCGAATCGATCGCATTGGTCGACGTCGTCGTTTCAGCGGCACCTTGCTCGCGGACCAAGAAATCGACAGTCACACTCTCGCCCGCTGCTACAGCCACCGTCGTGTATTGCGGATCAACGAGACTCCACTCATGCCCATTCATCAGGTAGACGTAGGCATCTCCCGGCGCGACCCGCAATTCGTATCGCCCGTCCGCATCGACGGGAGCAGAGATGCAGGCCGCTCCGCTTTGCGGCCGATGAGGCCCGTAGCTGGCTACGGAGGTTTGTTCCGGATACGACTCCAATGGCTTCCCAGTATCTGCGTCCAGCACCCGTCCGGTGACAAAACCTCCCTCGACGAGAGTGAGGGTCGGAGCTTCTCGCGTCTCCCCCGCCGCCACCTGGAAGGAATCGACGGCAGCACAGATCAAATCGTCGGCACTGGCCCAGATGTTGTAGTCGTCGACCTCCGCGAGCACGAGCCGGTAACGCCCCTCGGCATCGGTGCGGACTTCGCCCCAGTGACGATGCTCAACCGATTGAGTCGAAACCTTGACGCCTGCCGCAGGCGACCCATCGGCGTGAATCACCTGCCCCTCGACGATCGCGGGTGGATCGAGCACGACATCGATGACAGCGGGACTCGCCGTCCCCCTCACGCTCCGCGTCCCGAATTCGGGATGTGAAACATAGAACACGAAAACGGCTTGCGATAGCCACGTGGTTCCAGATCCGGGAACGTTCTCCTCAACTTGCCAAATCACCGTTGAATCATCGATGTCGTATTCGCCATTGGCGTTGGTGCGCGAATGCCACACATCCGGCAATGGTTCACCCGGAATTACCGGCCGATACACATCCGCGCCGACGACGGGCCTGCCCGCGTGATCGACAACGCGACCTGAGATCGAAGCGGCTTGACCGAGAACCAGGTTCAGTTCCGCCCATGATTCCGCAGCGCCCCGACCAGGTTGGAGGAATTGTATCGCCGTCGACTTCTCTTCGAGCTGCGCAACGACGACGTCGTGTCCTACTCCCGATTCGTGATCGAATGCAGGAACGGCGGGGAACTGAAAACTCCCGTCGGCGTCTGTCATCGCGTTCGCCAGCACCTGCACCGTGTCGTCCGAGAAGTCGACCCGCACGAGCCGCAGCGAGACGCCCAACAGGGGATTCTGGTCTTCATCAATGCAGCGACCAGCCACCAGGATTGTGTCCGCAGCGGCGGCATCCGTGACTTCGTCGCCGGTAACTTCAACGTCGTCTGTGGCCGTTGTTGCCACATCATTCACATTATCCGCGGCCCGCGTGAGGCCGATCACCGCCATCGCGGCTGTCAACATCACCGCCACCAGTGTCTGCCGGCGGCGTGGGGATTCAAATCTCGCGATCATTTCGATTCTCCGTTTGAGATGTTTCTTCGGTCCCGACCAGGCGACGAGGCCGGGTGCAATGGGGTGAACCTGCTGCAGTTCCAGAAGGCGTAGCGCCATGCGGCCGTACTGTGCGCGTTCCTCGGGGATCGACAGCTCGAGCACACCTGCATCGCAGGCCAGTTCACGTTCCTGCTCCATCCGCCGCCTGACCCACCAGGCCAATGGATGAAACCAGTTCAACAGACACACAAGGTCGACGAGTTCCTTCCACAGCACATCCCGCCGCGCGACGTGCATCAACTCGTGCAGCAACAGCAGTCGGCGATCCGAGGACGTCAATTCGGTCTCGACGTATGCCGGACACAACACTCGAGCTCTGAGGATTCCAGTGACGGCTGGTCCGGTGACGTCGTCCAACATTTCGAGTCGAATCTGTTGGTCGATGCGAAGTTGTCGACGGCAGTTTGCGAATTCATCCATTAGCTGCGGCGACGCGCATCCAGTGGATCTGGAAAGCAGCATCCGCAGTTTCGCCCCGGCCATCAGTCGACGGGCCAGCAAGACCGCTACACCCAGCAGCCACACCGCGAGAATGGTTCGTGTCCAGAAAAACGGCGTCGATGATCGGCTAACCGGATCGTCGCCAGATACAGCCGATTCCCTGCGAGGTGATGCCACCACTGCTTCGACGCCGGCAGATGACGCGACTTCGTCAACTGCGGTACCGATTGGCTCTTCCGACTCGCTAATTGATGGCTCGGGCGTTCCGCCGTCGATGGGAATCGACGAGATCGTTGGCCCAATTCGCGGGCTAGTTGATTCAGTCAACTGTCCGTGATCTGCCTGCACGACGGGCGTTCGCGGCAGAACTGCGTCGGATACGACCGACAGTCCGAAGGATCCTGGGGGCTGCACCGGCATCGCCAGGCGAATGATCACAAGACCCCACAGGAGGAACCGCCACTTTGCCGCGATACCTTCCCGCAGCACAAACAATGTCACGCCCACCAGACCAGCCAGGATCGCGGCGTCGATCGAATTTCGAATCAGAATTGAAAGGACATGATCGAGCATGGTTCACACTCCCCCCTTGCGTTTCTCGTCGAGGATGCGCTGCAGTTCGGCGATCTCGGCCTCGGTTAGTTTGCTGCGTTTCGCAAAGTGCACCAGCAGCGAGGCTGGATCGCCGCCGAATACTCGGTGCAGAAACGATTCGCCTTCTTCCCGCACGCACGCGTTTCGCGTGACAGCCGGGCTATAGAGATAGCGATTGCCATCTTCCACGTAGTTGAGAGCGCCCTTGTTGATGAGACGATTGAGCAGCGTGCGAATCGTCCGATGGTTCCAGGTGGTGCGCGGTCCGAGCGCCTCGATGACCTCGGCGGCCGTGATGCGGCCGCGATCCCAGGCGACCTGCATCACTTCCCATTCGGATTCCGAGATCTGGATTGATTGCGGCATACCCCCCCCCTTGAATGATTACAATTGAAATCATTTGACCACACACGTAGTCGTTTGTCAAGCGGAACGGTCGCCTGCGGCTTGCCGTTAAACGAGAGGTCGGATTTGCCCATCGCCGGGGGCTTATCTATTCTGAGGCTCGTTTGGAATTCCAGAATCTTCACTCACGACGCACACCATCCTCATGCAGCGACTCATTCTTGCCGGATTACTGTCACTGTCGGCCTTCCAAATGGGGCCGGCGTCCACCCTCGCCGACGACGGCGCGACGCCGGTGGATCGCATTCATCTGCTGGAAGGCTTCGAGGCCGAATTGCTGTATTCGGTCCCCAGCGAGCAGGAAGGTTCGTGGGTCAACCTCACCGTCGACAATCGGGGCAGGCTGATCACGTCGGACCAATACGGCAAGCTGTACCGCATCACCGTGCCGCCAGCAGGTGGTGAGTCCGCCGACTCGTTGCAGATCGAAACCATCGATCTCGACATCGGCATGGCGCATGGACTGCTGTATGCGTTCGACAGCCTGTATGTCGTTGTGAATGGCGGCGATCGGCTCAAGTCGGGACTGTATCGCGTGCGGGACACCGATGGGGACGATCAATACGACTCGGTCGACCTGCTGCGTGAGATCGAAGGGGGCGGAGAACACGGGCCGCATGCCGTCGTGCTCTCGCCCGATGGCAACTCGCTGTACATCTGCGGCGGCAATCACACGCCGCTGCCCGATCCGGAAACGTCGCTCGTGCCCCGCGTCTGGGAGGAAGACATCGTCCTGGAACGCATGTGGGACGCCGGCGGACACGCCGTCGACATCTTTGCTCCCGGAGGCTGGATCTGCCAATGCGATCCGCATGGCGAAAATTTCGAACTGGTGAGCATCGGCTACCGCAACCAGTACGACATCGCCTTCAATCCGGCGGGGGAACTGTTCACTTACGATTCCGACATGGAGTGGGATATCGGCACCCCCTGGTATCGCCCCACGCGCGTCAATCATGTGACGTCGGGAAGCGAATTCGGCTGGCGATCCGGCACCGGCAACTGGCCCGAAGACTATCCCGACAGCCTGGGAGCTGTCGTGAACATCGGCCCCGGCTCGCCCACCGGCATCGTCTTCGGGACGGGCGCGCGCTTCCCGGAAAAGTATCAGCAGGCGCTGTTCCTATGCGACTGGAGTTACGGCATCATCTATGCGGCCCACCTCACGCCCGATGGGTCGTCGTACACGGGGACGTTCGAGAGGTTTGCGGATGCGCAGCCGTTTCCTGTGACTGATCTGATTGTGCATCCACATGATGGCGCACTTTACGTGACGATCGGCGGCCGGCGGACGCAGTCGGGGCTGTACCGCATCACGTATCACGGCGCGGAATCGACCGAGCCAGTCGCGATTGCCACGGATGCAGGCTCCGAACCCCGAGCGACGAGGCATATGCTGGAACGCCTGCATGGACGCAATGAAGTGAGTGCCATTGAGATCGCGTGGCCGTACTTGGCGAGCGAAGACGCCGAGATTCGTTATGCCGCGCGAGTGGCGATTGAGCATCAGCCCGTGGAGTTGTGGCGGGAAAGGGTCTTGAGCGAAGAAAACCCGACCGCATTGATGCACGGTGCGATCGCGTTGGCGCATCTCGGTTCCTCCGATGATCTCGAACCGTTGATCGATGCACTCGGCCGGCTGGATTGGGGCAGTCTGGACAACGCCGAGCGGGTCAATCTGCTCAGAGTGTATGGCCTGGCGTTCTTGCGATTGGGAGAAGGTTCCGCGGCGGTGCGGCAGGCGGTGGTCGATCGCATCAGCCCGCATTTCCCGGCAACGACACAGCGGGTGAACATGGAACTCGCCAAGTTGTGCATCTTCCTCGATGCACCTCAAGTCGCAGAGCGCACGCTCGATCTGCTGGACGCCGCCGTCACGCAGGAAGAACAACTGCACTACGTGATCTGTTTGAAGGATCTCGACACCGGTTGGAACAACGATCTGCGACGGCGGTACTTCGAGTGGTTTCACCTCGCGGCCGGTCATCGCGGCGGGCATTCGTTCCAGGGCTTCGTGGACAACATTCGTGACGAGGTAATCGAGAAACTGACCAATTCGGAAAAGACTGCCCTGACCGATGTGCTGAACCGTCCTATCGAGGAGATCGATCCGGCCATCAGCATCGAGCCTCGCGATGTCGTCCAGCGCTGGACGGTCGACGAACTGGTCGACGTTGCCGACTCGAGCACGCACGGCCGCAACTTCGAGCAGGGGCGGCGGATGTTCGCGATCGCCAACTGCTTCAAGTGCCACCGCATCGGCGGCGAAGGGGGTTCGACCGGTCCCGACCTGACCGGGGCAGGGGGCAGGTTCAACGTCCGCAACCTGCTCGAATCGATCATCGAGCCGAACAAGGTCATCTCGGATCAATACCTCAAGACGATCTTCGCGCTGACCAACGGCCGCATCGTCGAGGGCCGCATCGTCAATCTTGTGAATGACGAATACAAGGTGATGACGAACATGCTCGACCCCGACGCTCAGGAAACGATCAACCGTTTCACTGTCGAAGAGAGCCGCACATCAGAGACGTCGATGATGCCCGCGAATCTAGTCGACACGCTGATCGAAGAGGAGATCCTCGACCTGATGGCGTATCTCCGCAGCGGCGGGAACCCCGACGCGGAGTATTTTCAACCGGCAGCGTCGCGGTGAATCTTCTCGGTGATCCCCGTGCCTCTATGTGAGCTCTAAAGAATCTCACACAGAGGCACGGAGGACGTGGAGGAACGAAGAGCGAACGGCGGCCGCTGTGGGTTGCACGCAGGCGACATAGAATCACCGGTGGACCGTTGCTCCGGCCTTCAGCCAAACTTGCTGATATCAGGCAGGTCAATCACACGTCGGCGAACGTGGGGCCGTCGTCGACATCGGGACGGTCGTCGACCGCCATGATCACGTTGTTCGACGCATCGAGGAAGATCTTGTCCTGCAGTATTTCCTGGATCACCGTGTCCATCGAGGGTTTGCCGATGCATTCCACGAGCGCGGGTGAACCGCGTTGCAGGGCCACCAGCCGTTTCTGAATCAGCGTCGACAGCTTGAATCGTCCGCCAACCTTGTTGACGATGTATTCTTCCTTCAGATCATCGAGCATGCGGTCCAGCCTGGTAGGTGGCAAGGATGTCGACAATGCCGGACACAGCCTGGTCCAGGTCATCGTTGACGATTTGGTGGCGGTAGAGGTGGACGAATTCTAGTTCTTCGCGGGCAGTCTTCAACCGACGCTGCAGGACTTCCTCGGATTCGGTCCCCCGTGCCCGCAGCCGGCGCTCGTATTCGTCCACCGAGGGCGTCTTCAGAAAGATCGTGATGGCTTCCGGGTAGCGGGACATCACATTTCTAGCCCCTTCGACATCGATCTCCAGCAGGGCCCACGCCCCAGCCTCTTTGGCACATTGCAGTTCGGACCAGAGCGTGCCGTACAAATGGCCGCTTTTGTGGACCTCGGCCCACTCCAGAAATCTGCCTGCATCCAGCCCCTGGCGGAACTGCTCAATCGACAGAAAATGGTAATCGCGGCCGTCGACCTCGTTCGGCCTGGGGGGTCTGGTCGTCGCGGAAACCGATAATCGCAGCGGAATTGGTGATCCAGCCAGCAGCCGATGCACAATCGTCGTCTTGCCAACGCCGCTCGGGCCGGACAACACGACGATTTTGAAATTGGGGTCGGCGGCTAGGTCGACAGGCTGGCTCACGAGGTTTCGCGGAGAGATGTCAGTTTTCGTAGTCGTGTCTGTCCCCAGACACGGGGCGACGCGAGTGGACGTCATCCGGTCGTCGAGTCACATCAGAGGGGAGATTGTCTCCTTCGGTCTCGGCGGCTGGGGACAGCCGCCGCTACTTTCGCGGATCGAAACGAGCGTGGGGCGGAGTTCGGCGGGGATGCCACGCTGTTCGCGGAAAGTCTAACCGGTTTGAGGATTGATCTCCAATCCGCCGGAAGGAGACATAAATACGGACGGGTTGACCTTCTCGAATGGCAATTTGCGTATCAATGACCCGTCCATTAGCCTGACGGATGACGATTCCCGCCTTCACGCTCCTTCCTGTCTGGTTGCATGCTGAGATTTCGCTTCCCACTCATTGCCTGGGTCGCCCTCGCTTTGCTGCGGTCGTGGTCGCTGGCGGACGATGCTCCCGCTGCGTCGGCTGAGGCTGAAAACTCGGACGCCGCCGCCGTCACCGAAGAGGGTCTCGCGTACTTCGAGGAACACATTCGGCCCCTGTTGCAGCAGAACTGCTTCGAGTGTCACGGCGGCGAAGAGCACAAGGGTGGCCTCAGCCTTGCGGGACGGGACGGAATGCTGGCGGGCGGGGACACGGGGCCGGCGGTCAATCTGGATGACCCCGATGCGAGCCTGCTGCTCGAAGCGATCAACTACCAGAGCTACGAGATGCCGCCTGATGGCAAGCTGCCGCAGGAACAGATTGATCTCCTGACCGAATGGGTTCGCCGCGGCGCACCGATGCCGGCGGGTGGGGAGGCGGTGGCCGCTCATGAGCCACCGCAGGTGAATGAAGAGACGAAGAATCACTGGTCGTTTCGTCAGATCATGCGTCCCGAAGTGCCGGCCATCGCCGATACCGCATGGGTCGCGAACGAGATTGATGCCTTCATCCTCGCGGGGCTCGAAGCGCAGGGTCTCACGCCGAACCCCGCGGCCGATCGGCGGCAACTGGTGCGTCGCGTCTACTACGACCTGCTGGGTCTGCCGCCGACGCCGGAACAGGTGGAAGAGTTCGTCAACGATCGATCTCCCGATGCCTGGCCGCGTCTGGTCGATCGGCTGCTGGAATCTCCGCATTACGGCGAACACTGGGCACGCTATTGGCTCGACCTGGTGAGGTATGCCGAGTCGAACAGTTACGAACGCGACAATCCCAAGCCGTTCGTGTGGCGGTATCGTGATTATGTCATTCAGTCGTTCAACAGCGACAAACCTTACGATCAGTTCGTCAGAGAACAACTCGCCGGCGATGA
>JANNSB010000530.1:0-5048 GCA_031402175.1 Planctomycetaceae bacterium | reverse complement strand
CGCCCCGGTGATCGTGCCGTGGTGCTCGTTGCCCGACGAGTCGATCAGCGTCTCCCCGTCGCCATCGAAATGTGGTGCGAGCCGGCCGCCGAAGCGCTGGAAACGGCGCGGCACGCGACGCTGGCCCGGTGGGGGTTGTTTGACCTGAAGATCTGGGGCGAGGAACACGAGTGGCAGTCGATGATCTGGGATCCCCAGGCGAACGCATCGGCCATGGGAGAAGTACTGACCTATATGCCGGGCCGCACGCATGTGGCCGCGCAGTGGAATGGAACAACCTTGGCGATGTTTGTCGACGGCGTTCGGGCGACGCCTGCCGAGATTGAACCGGGAACGGTCGAGCGGGTGCTGGAACTGTTGCAGCGCAACGCAGACTCACCGCTGGTCATCGGCAACGCGCTCGACCCGACGGGCCGGCCAATCGAGGACTATCAGTTCCACGGCCGCATCGACGAGATTCGCGTATCGAGCATTGCCCGTTACACGGAAAACTTTACCCCTGAGGCGAGCTTCACAGCTGACGAGCACACACTGGGGCTGTATCACGTTGACGATGGCGACGGGGAGACGCTGATCGACTCGTCGGGCAACGAGCACCACGGCACGATCACCGGGGCGGAATGGGTGTCAGCGACGATGGCATGGTCCCCCACCCCCGAGCAGCAGGCATTCTTCGATCATGTCGCGACACTGCCACCCGACGAGCAGGTCGAGGCGGTGCGACAGAAGTTGATGGATGTCAATCCCGACTTCGATGGGCAGTTGGAGCACACTATCGACGCGGATCAAGTGATAACGCTGCAAGTGTATGCGGACCAGATCAGTGACATCTGGCCGATCAGGGCGCTGGTTCACCTGCAGTCGCTGCAATTGTTCGGCAATGCCGAGGGGAATGGGAAGTTGAGAGACTTGTCGCCGCTGGCCGGGATGCCGCTGATCCATCTGACCGTGCAGGTTTTTAGCAACGAACTCAATGATAAGTCTTTTTCCGCCCTGTCAACACTCTCACAGTTGCGAACCATCCAAGTCTGGTGCCAGGGGCAGATCACCGACGCCGCGCTCGCACATCTCGCGGGGCTGACGCAGCTTGAGGCCGTCGTGGTCGCCACCGATAACATAAGCGATACGGGCCTGGCCCATCTGCACGGGTTGCCCGCGCTGCGCACGCTGATCATCTGGGGGCCAGGAATCACAGATGCGGGGATCCTCGCGCTCCCGCAATTGGATCAGCTTGTCGCTCTGCGCGTGCCTGATACTGCGATTACCGATGTGTTGCTTGAATCTCTCGAGGGACATCGCTCGCTCAATGAGCTCTCGGTGGAAGGCACTGACGTCAGCGACGAGGGGGTGCGGCACCTGGCGTCGATTCCCACCCTGGGCATCCTCGGGTTAATGAACACCAACGTCACGGGCGAGGCCCTGGCAGACTTTGAGAATTCCCAGTTGTGGGGCCTTGATCTTCGTGCGCCGGCCGTTTCCGATGCTGCCATGATTTACGTCGGCAGGATGCACACTCTGAAGAATCTGCGCCTGTCCAGCGAGCAGATCACTGATGCCGGCCTCGCCCAATTGCACGGACTCGCGCTGCTGGACGAAATCCATCTCGGTGGCACATCCGTCACCGAAGACGGCGTAAACGCACTGCACGCGGCAATTCCCGGCTGCCGCATCGAATGGAACGGAGGGGTGATCGAGCCGGTGACGAGTGACACAACCGTGCCGATGGATTGATGCGGCCGCGTCGCGATCGGTGGACGGCAGGATGCGGTTTCGCTTCAATAATGGGCCCCGTATCCATCATTCGAGGCCGATCCCTTGACCGAATCCACCGCAGATACCGCCATCTTTCCCGTGGCACAGGAGTTTGCCGACTCGTTCTTCGCCATTTCGCGGGAAAGCATTCCGATCGCGTTTGGGGCGGCGAGCCATGTGGGGAAGGTGCGTGAGCGGAATGAAGATCACTATGCGATCTTCAGGCGAAGGCGCTCGAACGAAGTCTTGTTGTCGAGTCTGCCTCCCGACGACTTGGCGGTGGGATCGGCTCATAGTTACGCCATGGTCGTGGCTGACGGCATGGGAGGGATGAAATCGGGGGAGTACGCGAGCCGGCTCGCGCTGCAGTCGATGGTCGAACTCGCCGGGCAGGCGACAAGTTGGGTGATGAAGTTCACTAATCTTGATGCTCAGCAATTGCAGGACAGAGTCGATGCGTATGTCCGGCGGGTCAATACCACGCTGCAGGAGCATGGCAAGCTCGATCCCGAAAAGGCCCGAATGGGAACGACCTGGACGTCGGCCCACTTCATCGACGGTCATGTGATGATCGTGCACATCGGCGACTCGCGAGCGTACTTGTTACGCGATGGTCATCTGCGGCAGATCACCAAGGACGAAACGATGGCGCAAACGCTCATTGATGCCGGCCTCGATCCCGACAGCGTCAGGAAGTTCCGGCACATCCTGGTGAACAGCCTCGGCGCGGGGAACGATCACGTCCGCGCCACCGTGTTGCCGCTGGAACTGTTGCCTGGCGATCAGTTCCTGCTCTGCACCGACGGACTGAACGACATGGTCACCGACGACGACATTGCCGCGGTACTGCAGAGCGCATCGACGCCTCAAGCAGCCTGCGAGTTGCTCATTCAACTGGCGCTCGAACATGGTGGTCGTGACAACGTGACGGCGGTGCTGGCATCGGCGGCGGAGAACATTGAATAAACATCACCAGCCGTGAGTGTCCCGTGCTGCGTCCTCCCGTGCTTTCGAAACTGAGCCTGCCGGAGCCGGTGCCCGGACGATATCGCTTTAGCTGGCTGTTGATCTTGTTGGCGCTGCTGTTGATTTCGGCGGGGGTGATGCCGCAAGTCTTGTTGTCGCTCCCGTCATTTCTGGTCGACCTCGTGGTGACGGGGACGTTGATGGTGCTTTTCGCCGGCGTGCTGATCTCGGCGGCCGTCGCGGTCAGCCCGCGCCGCCGGACGCGGCATATTGCCGTCGTACTGGCGCTACCCGTGATCGTCCTGCATGTGCTGGCTTTTTGGCTGGAATACACCTTTCTGGCGGTGCTGTTGTGCCTGTCGGCCGCCGCGTTCCTGGCATTCACGATCATCATGATTCTGCGGCATGTGTTCCGAGCGCGCGCGGTTCACAGCGAGGTCATCTATGCGTCGCTGTGTGCCTATCTTCTGATGGGAATTCTGTGGGCGTTTCTTTACGCACTGATCGATCTCGTGCAGCCGGGGTCGTTCAGTCATCCGCACGAACCCAGTCTCCATCCCAAACTCGGGATCGCGGCCGAGGACTTCGGCATGGTGCTCTACTACAGCTTCATTACGCTGTCGACCGTGGGGTATGGCGACATCACGCCGGTGACGCCGGTCGCCCGCACCCTGGCGGCGTCGGAGGCGATCTCGGGTCAACTGTACCTGGCCGTGCTCGTCGCGCGACTGGTGGGCCTGCACACGGCGTTTCGACTGGCACAGATGGAGCGAGACGAACGAGAGCGAACGAAGTGAGCCGACCGCGGTTCACTGTCGGGCGGCGGCCTGCAGCGGCAACGGCGTGTTGACTTCGCCGATGTTTGATGGAACGATTTCTCCACCGAGATCGAACAGCACCGCTTGCTCGGTCTCATCCAGTGTCGGAAACGCAGTACGTAGCTGCCGCTCCAGTTCGGGAGAAGAAGTCAGGTTGTTGCGTTCGGCGACGTAGTATCGAGCGCCTCGCTCTCGTAGTTCGACGAGATGTTCGAGCGACTGCTGGTCTTCGTGCAACGTGAAGCCTTTGCGGTCCATCCAGAAGAAGTAGTACGAAGGGTTGGCCGCCCGCAACAGTCCATGCTGGTCCCGCTCGCTGGGGCCGCTGGCGATGATGAGTTCCCCTGCTGGGACATGCTCGGCAAACGTGATTGCCGTCTGATAGGCCAGATCGAGACTGTGCGGATGGGCCTCGTTGCAAATCTGCCGTGCTTCGAGCCAGGCGACCACGAGCAGACAAGCCAGGAGAGGCATCGCCGCGGAAAGGTGCAGTCCGCGTGGAGAGTTGTTCGATTCTAAATTGACCATGCGCGCCGCCAGTCCGGCGGTCGCGGCAGCCATGCCTACCACCAGCAGCACGGCGGCTTCCTTTCCAAGATTTTCCAGGTTCGTCCACGCCACGAAGGCGAAGACTCCACCGCATGCGGCGCACCATGCCAATGTGCGCAGATCGATGATCATACGGCCCCGGCGGAAGGCGTCGAAACCGAGCCCCATCAGCATGCACGCCGCCGGCACGCTGACGATGTGATAGTACGCCGCCCAGCTTTCTCCCGTGGTTCTTCCAGTCACGAGAAAGTACGCGACCAGCGCCAGACACCAGAACAACAGCGGTTCAGTCATCGGCAACAGTCGCGCGGCACGCAGGCCGAGCATGCCGAGCAACATTCCCGCACCCATCCAGATCTGTACGTTCTGAATCGACAGCAGTCCGGGCACGGTTTCCCACATCGTCGTCAGAAAGTTCCCGGACGAAATGCGGACGTAGGCCTCGTTGGAGATGCCCAGCGAGTTGCCGTACTGCAGCCAGATCTCATGTGCATGCCAGTACCAGAGCAGCGGCACCCCGAGAGATAGGACTGCGAACGCCCAGATGTCGGCACGTTTCAGCGCGGACAGGCCAAACCGTCTCAGACACAGGCAGGCAAACAGCAAACCGATATGCGCGGCTGTGACTTTGGCGAGTATCGACAGCGTCGTCGCGATGAGCGCGACGATGTAATGCCGCGATTTGCCGTCGTCGGTCCAGCGGATGAAGGCATCAATGGCAATCAGATACATCAGGAACATGAAGGGTTCCGGCTGCACCGAGGATGCCAGCCTCACCGCCAGCGGGCTGAGCGCGAAGATCGCGAACGCCACGGGGATCGCGCTGCGCGGCAGTAGACGGCCGGCCAGTCGCAGAAACATCCCGCAGCAGGCCAGTGAGATGAGATACGACACGACCCGCAGAATCTCTTCGTGATAGCCAAAGACGTGATACAGACACGCCACGAGCCACGGATAGATGGG
>JANNSB010000529.1:0-3479 GCA_031402175.1 Planctomycetaceae bacterium | reverse complement strand
GCCCCTGCTCTTTCGCCTGGGTCTCGGTCAATCCACACCAGGCCACTTCCGGATCGGTAAAAACCACAGCCGGTATGGCGACGGCGTCGAACTCCGCAGGCTCGCCAAGAATTGTCCCCACCGCCACTTTGGCTTCGCGAGTCGCCTTGTGCGCCAGCATCGGTTCACCGGCCACGTCCCCGATCGCGAGCAGGTGGGGATCAGCGGTCCTTTGTTTGCGGTCCACTTCAATGAATCCCCGATCCGTGACGACAGCCCTGGTATTCTCCAGTCCGATTCCCTTGCCGTTGGGAATGCGGCCCACCGAGACCAGCACGCGATCGAAGGTTTGCGGGGATTCGACATCTTTCCCTTCGAGGTGCACCACGATTCCTTCTGGAGTCGCCTCCAGTTTCAAAACCTTGGTTTGCGTGAGAATCCGCTCAAACTGACCGTCCAGGCGCTTTCGCAATGGCGAGACCAGATCGCGATCGGCACCAGTCAGAATGTCGGGCAACATCTCCACCACTGTGACCTTGGAGCCTAACGCGGCATACACCGAACCCATTTCGAGACCGATGTATCCTCCACCGACAACCAGCATGCGGCCCGGTATCTCCGGCAGATTGAGCGCGCCGGTCGAATCCATCACCCGTTCGTCGCTGATGTTGAACATCGCGGGCATCGCCGGCCGGGAACCGACGGCAATGATGCAATGCTCGAACTTCAATTCGCTGGATTTGCCCTCCGCATCGGTCAGCTTGAGCGTTTGTGAGTTCAGAAACTCGCCGCGGGCGGCGATACACTCGACGCCGCGGGCTTTGGAAAGCTGTTTGATGCCACCGGTAAGCCGCGACACTACGCCTTCCTTGAAGCCTCTTAGCCGATCGAGGTCGATGATTGGTTCGCGAAACGAGATTCCCCAGTCGGCGGATTCGTGAGCTTCGTGAATCAGTTTGGCAACATGCAGCAGCGCTTTGGAGGGGATGCATCCACGATTCAGACACACGCCACCCGGTGTCGGATCTTGATCCACCATAACGACTTGCAACCCGTGGTCGGCAGCTTCAAAAGCTGCCGGATATCCCCCAGGACCGGCACCCAAAACGACCAATGGCACACGACGACTGCTCACAAGACGCCCTTTCCTGCAGGAACCACTTCACCAGACTCCAGTGTAGACGTCGCTTTGCGGTCGGCAATCGTGCCGGGTCTCTAGATTCCGTCATCACCCGGTAAAGTCCATTCGTAACCTATTTCACTTCATGCGGTTATACGACAGAAGCAGCACTCGTCATCCATCGACTTGAAACGAAAGCCCTCGATTCTGGGAATACTCGCGCTCGACTTTGGCTCTGCTTGAATAGAACCTTTCCAGTCGGCAGACTGGGTGATCGAAGTTGATGATGACTTCGATCACTGAAGTGCTCCAATGAGCAATTCGTTGCTCGATCCCGAAGGCGAGTGCCTTCACTCCCTGGGTGCAAACACCCGACACCGTGCATCTTTTCATGAGGTAACGCGATGAGGACTGCGAAATTGTTTGGCAATGGGCTCTTGTCACTGAGCCTCGTGTGCTGGATTGTCGGCTGCAATGCGGAAGACGAAGTCGATACGAACACCGCACCGTCTATGGCGGCCCCTACCGGAACAGGAGGAGGCGAGGATCATGAGCATGCGGACGGTGAAGACCACGAGCATGCGGATCACGAGGATGCCGAAGGGGAAGATCACGAGCATGCCGATGAGGACACCGAAGGCGACGCTCAGGCCTCGACCGATTCGCTCGAACTCCCCGAGACGACCGCTGTCGACACCGAAGAAACCGAACTGGATCACCCGGTTGTCGAAGCTGGTTCCGGAACCGACGCTTAACTCTTGTTTGGCCGGCTCAATCTGAAATCAAAACGGCACCAAGTCCCTGGACTTGGTGCCGTTTGTGTTTGCGCTGCATTCACTCGGCAGCCAGACGTGCCTTGTCTGAAATATCCTTCCGGCACCAGGCGCCTTCCCAACGGATCTTCTTCACCGCCGCATAGGCCTGGCGTTTGGCGACAGCGAGATCCTGCCCAATCGCGGTGACGCCTAGGACGCGTCCTCCATCGGTCACGACTTGATCGCCGAGGCGTGTGGTTCCTGCGTGGAACACCTTCACGTCGGCAACTTGATATGCATCCGCCAGGCCCCGAATTGGCAGACCCATTTCGTAATCGCCGGGATAACCTTCCGATGCCATCACAACGCACAATGCAGGTCTGGGATCCCATTCCAGTGGTGCGAGTCGGTCGAGCTTGCCGTCGGCTGCCGCGACCAGCAGTTTCAAGAGATCCGTCTTGAGCCGCATCAATACCGGTTGTGCTTCTGGGTCGCCGAATCGCACGTTGAATTCCAACACCTTCGGACCCTGCGAAGTCAGCATCAGTCCGGCATAGAGGATACCGCGAAATTCGATCCCCTTCTTTGCCAAGGTATGCACCGTTGGCACTAGGATGCCGGTGATGACGCTGTCCATTAGCTCTGGCGTCGCGAACGGAGCAGGGCTGTAGGCTCCCATCCCGCCGGTGTTCGGTCCCTGGTCGCCATCGTAGGCTGCCTTGTGGTCCTGTGCTGCTTCAAGAGGCAAAATCGTCTTGCCGTCAACGAGGGCCAAAATGCTCACTTCCTGACCGACGAGGCATTCCTCAATGACGATCTTTCTGCCGGCCTCGCCGAACTCGAGTTCCTCCATCAAACGGCGCACGGCAGCGATGGCCTCTTCACGACCAGAGCAGACGACGACGCCCTTACCAGCCGCGAGGCCGTCCGCCTTTACGACCAATCGCACTTCTTCGCGTTCTTCGATGGAACTGATTGCATCCTCAGGAGCTGTGAAGACCCGGTAGTCTGCGGTCGGTACTTTGGCCTGGCGCATGATCTCCTTCGCAAAGGCTTTGCTGCCTTCCAGTTGAGAGGCAGCGGCCGATGGGCCAAACGTACGAATCCCGGCCTTGACCAACGCATCGCTCAGTCCGGCGACGAGGGGAGCTTCGGGGCCAATTATTGCCAGTTCGATCTTTTCGGCTACGGCGAATCGCACGAGCCGATCGATATCGCTGGCGGCGATATCGATGTTCGTAGCGTCTTCGGCGGTTCCTGCATTGCCCGGTGCACAATAGACCCGCTCGCAACTCGGAGACTGCTTCAGTTTCCACGCCAGGACGTGTTCCCTGCCTCCTTGGCCGACAATCAAGACGTTCATAACTCTCCATGAATTGTGGAAGCGAATGAATCTTCCGCCCCGCTAGCACGCGGGGCCTGGCGAGCACTGCTGCACCCCATTTGCAAACACTATAACGCCTTGATCCCGCCCGATTGAAGCGGGCAGCCGTCCGATTTCAGGGTGCAGCCGTCCGATTTCAGGGAGCAGCCGCTGATTGTTGGGGGTGAGTGGTGAAAGGAGGTACCCTCTTGGGAGTGATCCAAGTCTTTTGAGGCTGGGATCCTCGCAAGCCCAAGGAGGG
>JANNSB010000528.1:0-1612 GCA_031402175.1 Planctomycetaceae bacterium | reverse complement strand
GCGATTTCGTGATGCTTCGCAAAGGTACGCAGCACAACTCTCGGACCGAGACTGGCTGCACGCTCGCGGTGTTCGTCTGGACGATCGAGCGGAATTTGTAGCTGCTGCACGGTTCCGCGACAGGCGGTAACGCCTTCTTAGGCTGTCCCGGACAATAGTTGAATCGCAATCTGTGTGCGTCCGTGTGACTCAGGGCGTTGGGATTCCTGTGTCGGGCGAACAGTTGTAACCCGGATGGCATGATCGATGAAGATGCCATTCGCACCCGCTGGGACGCAGTCGGCTCGAAGCTCGACGAACGCGGTCGGCGTTTGTTCGCCGCTGGTGAGGTCAGAACGGCTGGCTGGGGCGGCTTGGCCGTGGTGTCGCGGATCACCGGGCTTGCCCGCTCCACCATCAATCGCGGCGAGGACGACCTCGACGACGAACCGCTGGCGAAGGGCCAAGTGCGCCGCGCGGGTGCAGGTCGCAAGGCCATCGCCAGCACCGATCCTGAGCTTGTCCCGGCCTTGAAGCGGCTGGTTGAGCCTGCGACGCTCGGTGATCCGATGCGTCCGCTGCTCTGGGTCTCGAAGAGCATGGACAAACTCGCAGCGATCCTGACCGCGATGGGGCATTCGATCAGTGCCGACACCGTGCGCAAGGAGCTCGTCAAACTCGGCTTCTCGCGCCAGTACAATCGCAAGGCCGATGAGGGGTCGAAGAACCCTGATCGCAACGCGCAGTTCGAGCACATCAACGCGAAAGTCGTGGCGGCCCAGGCCAAACAGCAACCCGTCATCTCCGTCGATACGAAGAAAAAGGAGCTGGTCGGCAACTTCAAGAATGGCGGTTCAGACTATCGACCGAAAGGCCAGCCTCGCCGTGTCAACGTCCACGACTTCGAAGACAAGCTGCTTGGCAAAGTGGTGCCCTATGGCGTCTACGACGTCACTACAAACACCGGCTTCGTCAGCCTCGGCATCACCAGCGACACGGCAGAGTTCGCCGTCGAGGCCATTCGTACCTGGCTCAAGCGCATGGGCCGCAAGCGCTATCCGAACATGAGCGAGCTGACCATCACAGCTGACTGCGGCGGCTCGAACGGCGCGCGCGTCCGGCTGTGGAAGGTCGAGTTGCAAAAGCTTGCCGACGAAACCAAGCTGATGCTGCACGTGCACCACTATCCGCCCGGCACCTCGAAATGGAATAAGATCGAGCACCGCATGTTCTGCCACATCACTCAGAACTGGCGCGGCCGGCCGCTCACCGATCGTGTCGCAGTCGTCGAGTTGATCGGCGCCACGACGACGAAGGCGGGCCTGAAGATCGACTGCGCACTCGACCAACGGACCTACGAAAAAGGCATCAAGGTTAGAGATGACGAAATGCACGCGCTCGACATCACCGGCGATGCGTTCCATCCTGAATGGAACTACACGATCAAGCCCCGCCACCCCGCCAAATCGTAGCGGTTATTGATCGGGGAGTCCTTAGCGGCGCAGCCGCTCAAGTCCTTAGGCGCGCCTAGGTGGGGGTGTTCGTGCGGCGTTACCAGACGTCGATAGGCGACGGACGCTCGCGCAAGACATCGGCGATAACGCCGACGACGCGCACGTCATTCTACGGCGAA
>JANNSB010000527.1:0-3638 GCA_031402175.1 Planctomycetaceae bacterium | reverse complement strand
CGCGTCGGGTGATAGCGCCAGATGCCGGCATTGATCGGGACTCGCTCTTCATCGGCAGTCCCGGGCCGGCCGACCCGCGAATGCGTGAACACACCGTGACAGCCATACAGCCAGCCATCCGGCCCCCAGATGAACGAGTTGAGCGTCTCGTGCGTATCGTGCCAGCCGAAGCCGTCGAGGAGGACGATCGCGCCGGGCGGGACGTCGTCGGGAAACTGCAGTTGATCCCTGAGTTGTGGGCTTTCAGGGGCCGCATCGGGTACATCGTCCCCGTCGGCATCGGGAATGAAGATCAGGTACGGGGCCGCTCCGACCCAAACGCCGCCGAAGCCGAGTTCCATGCCGCTGATGAGGTTCAGTCCTTCGATGAAGACTTTGCGAGAATCGAGCGTGCCGTCGAGATCGGTGTCTTCGAAGATCAGAATGCGATCGGTCCCAGTCCCCTGCTCGGCCCGAATCGGGTACTCGTAGGCTTCGGCCACCCACAATCGGCCCCGGTCATCGATCGCCATCGCGATCGGCTGCTTCACGTCCGGCTCGGCGGCGGCCACCTGCGCGCGGAATCCGGGCGGCAACTGCATGACGGCGACCGCTTCTTCAGGAGGCAGACCGGCATGCGGATAAGGGTTGCCGACGACTGTCAACCGGCGCGGCTGCAGTTCAGGGAGAGTGAAGGAGGGGCGTTCTGCATGCAGGCGGAAGTCGTCGAAATTCACGTGCCCCCAGCCGCCGGTATTTTCATCCACGATGCGAATGCGAATGGCCTTGCCCTGACGGTTCACCAGATCAACGACGACAGGCTGCATTTCTTCGAGATCGACTCCGGAGACCATGAAGAACGGCTCATCGTTCTCGGCATCAACGAGTTCGACGCGAGTCTCATAGGACGCGCCGCCGCCGACGAGGAAGCTGGCCCAGCGCTCGTTGACGACGAAGGGATCGGACGTGAGCGTGCCCGTGGGCGGGTCGAGCAGTTTCTCATATCCGCCGATCCAGAAGTCGCCGGTGTGCCGGCTGAGCTTGCCTTCGCCGAACGGGCGATTGGCGCTGATGGGGCCTTCGATCGGCTGCTGCGTGAAGGCTTCTCCGTCCACGGTCCAGTTGTCGGGCGTACCCGTCTCGAAGTTGAGGTTGAGCGGGTTCCCCTGCTCATTGACCGGCAGCGCCCCTCCGCCATCGTGAGGCAAGTTGACCAGGGAGTCATCATCCGCGCGAACGGTTGCGAGACACGTCAGGGTGAGGAAGAGCGAGAGGAGCGCGTAACGTCGCATGAATCGACCTATGGAGTGAACGGGAATCCGCAGTGATCGACCCGCATCGTTGCACGCGACTGATCGTGTTGCAACCGGATGCAAAGTCGCGGCGTCTGTCCCCAGACGCCGAGGTCGGGAGAGGTCGCGATGAGTTTTGTTCAGCTTTTTCGTCGGGATCGGCCCAGCCCGGTCTCGGCATACTGATTGTCGAGATTCGCCACGTTGCAGTCAGTGCCTTTTCCCGCAGGACCGTCGCTATTGCTGGAACGGCGCCCTCTCACGTCCCGGCGGCTGGGGACAGCCGCCGCTACACGGATCGGATGATCTGCCCGCCGGGCAGGCGGCGAACAAGGCGTTTCATCTCCAGAATCGTGAGCGTCGCCAGGGCGCGGGGGGTCTCGATTTGTGTAAGAGCGAGAATCTCGTCCAGGTGCTGAGGATCGGAGGTGATGAGGTTCAGCAGTTCGCGCTCCTGGTCGTTGAGCTTGAGTTCCCGCGGCGTGTGCACGACGTTGTCACTCGAGGTAGTCACCGGCGTGATGAGCGGGCCGAGTCCTTCCAGAATGTCGTCGGGATGCCGGGCGAGGATCGCTCCGTCCTTCAAGAGATCAAGGCATCCCTGACTGGCAGCGCTGTCGACTCGTCCCGGGAGTGCGAAGACGTCTCGCCCTTGTTCCATGGCGTGTCGTGCCGTGTGCAGCGCACCGCTCTGGCGTGACGCTTCCACGATCAGCACGCCCAGCGACATCCCGGAGATAATGCGATTTCGCTGCGGGAAGATGCCGCGCGTCGTCGCGCCGCGGCGCAATGGCGACTCGGAAACAACAGATCCTTGTTCGGCAATTCGCGCGGCGAGGTCTTTATGCTCGGGCGGATAAACCTGCAACAATCCCGTCGCCGAGACCGCGATCGTTCTGCCACCCGTGTCGAGCGCGCCGCGATGGGCGGCGGCATCGATGCCGCGCGCGAGTCCGCTGACGATCGTTACACCGGCCCCGGCCAGTGTTCTCGCAAACCGCTCGGCCTGCTGCATGCCGTAGGCGGTGCAATGACGGGATCCGACGATGCCGACAGCGATGTTGTCGCCTGGTTCCAGCGCGCCACGACAATACAGGATCGGTGGCGGATCGGGGATTTCCGCCAAACCGGTCGGATAGTCGGCGCTACCCGAGAGCAACAGCTGAATCGAGTGTTCGCGGCAGAGATCGAGTTCTTCGCGAGCCGCTTCGAGACTGGATTGCGAGATCGCGCTCGTCAGCTTCTGGCCCAGTCCCTCGACAGCGAGCTTCTCGTCATACGAACTGCGGAAGACTCCAGCCGCTGATCCGAATCGTTCCAGCAACAGCGACTGCAGGCGAGGTCCGACGCCTGTCACCAGGTTGAGACGCATCCGTGCGAGGATTTCGTCTTCGTCGAGGGGCGGCATCGGATAATGCAGTAGAGAGTCACTTCGGCTTGAGCGACGTCAACATGTGAAGAATCTGCGGTTCGTCCCACGAGGCTTGATTGACTCGCAAGGCGATCAGCAACGGACCATGGCTGCTGTTGACGACTCCTTCCACAAGACGGATGGGTACGTCGGTCGTCACTTCCCTGCCTTGCTGAAAGACGAACGAAACAGACTCACCGTCGATCGTGATGTCGCGGGTCTCCTCGCCTTCGACGACGATCGCTCCCGTTCCGCCAGCCTCCTGCAATTGACGCACGACGTGGTTTCGTATGTCTTCCTGGTCGAGCATGCGGCCATCGACCGCGACAATCGCAAGTTGTCCCTGCGCGTCGTTCCATTCGTAGTAGGCCCCGCGGAACATCATGATCCACAGGACATTCCATTCGATCGTGCCGCCGGGCTGCCATTCCTCGGCGAGTTCGATCGTAACAAGATCCTGAGTCAGCCCCGTTACGTGCTCCGGGTCATGACTAAACACCGGCCGGAACATATACAGCGCCAAGCCACAGAGGCACACGCTGCCCAGCAAGCCCACTGCGCCCACCGTCAGGATGACGATCCAGAAACGCGACGGACGCTCATCGTCCTCGCCGAGGTCGAGTTCGATCCTGTGCGATCGGTTGTCGGCTTCGGCCATTCCCGGATTCCGAATTCAGTCAGACCCGCCGGGGCGAATTATTCGCGCGTCAGCGTGGTGGTGCTGGTGATCGTCAAGTCGAGCTGGCCAGGAAGAACCATCCCTTGGATGTCGAGTTCCATGTCGCCGGTCACATGAAAAGATTCGCTCGACTTCACGATGTTTCCCATGCCCGGATCGAACCAGAACGATCCCTCTGTCGTTTCGATTTCGAGATCGCTCGATTTGACGGCAAACGGCACGCTGGGATTGGCGGCGACGGTGTACTCGACACCAAGGCTCTTGATGTCGACCCGTT
>JANNSB010000526.1:0-2069 GCA_031402175.1 Planctomycetaceae bacterium | reverse complement strand
ACTCCCCAAGGTCTCGGCGGCGGCCACGATGGTGGGTGAGATCGATCGCGACATCATCCTGACACTGATCCCGGACCGCTGGCGATCGCGGCTGGAACTGGGGCCCGTTGTGTTCTGCTGCGTCGATTCGATCCGCACCCGCGGGCTGATCTGGAAGTCCGTCAGCCGCCGGTGCGATTTCTGGTGCGACGGCCGGATGCTGGGCGAAGTGATGCGGGTACTCACCGTCGTGAACGCCTACGGCCAGTCGTACTACCCGACCACGCTGTTCGACGCCCGCGAAGCGCAGGCCGGCGAGTGCACATCCCGCGGAGTGATCTACACCGCCGCGATCGCCGCCGGCCTGATGCTGCAGCAGTTCACCCGCTGGCTCCGCGGCATCCCGACCGAGTGCGATCTGTCGCTGAATCTGCTGTCGTCTGAAATGACGGTCCCAGAAGTCACGCCGGTCGAAGGCTGAAGCACCAGTTCGATCTGCCTCAGTGCCCCAACTCTCGTTCCTCATCACTCAACTCGAAGGAGGTTCACCATGGAAACGTTGTGCGCGTGGCTGAGCGTCGGCTGCGTTGTCTGGCTGTTCTATCGCCAGGGCAAGCGGCTCGGCAGCCAGAAGGGTTATCACGTCGGCCGTCGCCACCGTCGTCATTGATTCACAAAACGAGCCGCCCCCACGTGTTCCGCACATCAGCAAAGTGGGCGGTTTCGTTTAGCTATGAGAAATCGGACATGCGCAAATGGTATGGGGAAGCATGCGCACATGGTTGGGGGGGGCATGCGCACACGGTTGCGAGAGGCATGCGCACACGGTTGCGAGACGCTTGCGCACATGGTTGGGAGAGGCATGCGCACATGGTTGCGAGACGCTTGCGCACATGGTTGGGAGAGGCATGCGCAGCAGTGTTTTTTCGAGTGGATCCATCGTGCGCCGAAGACGTCGTCGAAATCGCCTGCACTCGCGACAAACCACGCGTTTTCGCAGAATGTCAGATTATTCGCGTTTATTCCGCACTCAGCCGCCCCCTCCGGGGGGAGGCGCCGGGTTAGGCGGCAGTGACGAGCTACTTTTACTCGGCATTGGAGCACCATAGGGGAGAACTGGTCCAAAAGTTGGCGGTCGGGCTCGAAAAGCCATCGGTGCGGCAACACTGTTGCTAGGCCAAAACACATTGAAGACATCCGCTTCGGTGACTGTTTTCACACCACAAACGAGTGACTGCAATGGGCGTGACAAAACCTCCGTTCGGACTGCGCCGCCGGTCTCAGGGAGGGCTCTTCGTGCAGACTCACTCCGAAGGTTCACTGGTCGCGCATCGACTCGTGCGTGTATTCGCAGCGCAAGTCCAATATGGACGAAGACCTTAAGCCGCTGCTTGATCGCGGACTCAGCCTGCCGGTGATTCGAAGGTGGTACCAGCAACCTGGCAAGGACAACGGCGGACCAATCCCTCGATGTCTCAGAGGGGCAACTTTTGGGTCGATCGTGCCATCGACAATCTCGGTGTGACGCAGTCCATCGGAAAGGTCTTAAGACCGGGACGGCGGCGCGCCAGAGTGGTGTCGATCACCACAACTCGCGACGGTTTTCCTACCCAATATGCAGGCCGACTTGTTGATTTGAATGGCGCTCTTCTTGGCCACGGACAGTGATTTTTGCACGACAATTCCCTATGGGCTGGAGACGTGTGGCGAAAAGCCAGATTATTGGCCAATAATCCCGACCGGGAATATCAGCGAATAATTTTTGGCCAATAATCCGCACGGCTGCAGGATTATTGGCCTTTATTCCCGATCGGGCATGCGCCCTGCGGGCGATTGCCCGTTACGGGAAGCAGGCCGGCGTTACATCCGCGTGATTTTTGCGCGATTTTTGAGCGCCTGACGCCCGGTTTGGAAGAAACTGAACGCGGATTATTCGCACTTGCCCGCAGGCCGAGCTCTAAACCTGGGCAACTTCTCGCAGGGGATGATACCCGTTAACCGGCTCGCATATCTGCTCAGCAACACGTGCGGGAGACCTGGCGCCGTGGTGGACGAAGACTTCCTTGTCCTCCTCCGGATCGATCGCCAGC
>JANNSB010000525.1:0-8233 GCA_031402175.1 Planctomycetaceae bacterium | reverse complement strand
CGGAACAAAGAGGTCTTTCACCGCAAACACTACCAGCAGCTCGAACTCCTCGATCTCGCCGCCCTGGAACAGATCGTCGATTCGTGGGTGGTGGAATACGCCGAGCTGTTCGCGGCGACAGGCTGATCATGGGAGTCCAGCCTTTAGCCTGCCGCTGACAGCCTAAAGGCTGGACTCCTGCCCCCCGACCCCGCCCCATCCGAATGTTCGAACAACGGCTCCAATTCCACGCGCTCGAGAACACGGGATGGGCGATCGCCTGGGTCGTCGTCTCGCTGCTCACGCTCGCCTGCGTGGTGCTGTTGTATCGCTATGAGCGCCAGCTCATTTCGCGCAAGCTCGGACTCACACTGTTGGCTCTCAGAGTGCTGGTCGTCCTCACGGTGCTAGCGGCGCTCTTAGAGCCGGTGCTCTCATGGGAGCGCAATCGTGCCCGATCGGGCCGCGTGCTCGTCGCCATCGATGTCTCCGAGAGCATGCAGACGCAGGATTCGCACGCGCTCCCCGGCGAAAAGCTCCGCTGGGCAC
This sequence comes from Planctomycetaceae bacterium, assembly GCA_031402175.1. Lineage (GTDB taxonomy): Bacteria > Planctomycetota > Planctomycetia > Planctomycetales > Planctomycetaceae > JANNSB01. The sequence goes on along the minus strand of JANNSB010000525.1, from coordinate 7,705 downwards.
GCGCACTGGGAATGATCGGCAACGACCAGACCGACGACCGTCTTGATCGCTGGCAAGAATCCTTTGATCTCGGCGAAGAACCCGAATGGGTCTCGCCCGATGAAGAATCCGACCCCGCGCAGGCCGCTGAACTCGCGACGTTTCGGCAGGAGCAACTGCAGCAAGTCTTCAACGAGATCGATGAACTCTCGCGGAAGGATATCGTCGAACGACTGCTCACCGGCCCGCGTTCGCAGTGGCTCACGGAGATTGGCGAGATCGCGGAAGTCGACTTCGAAGTCTTCGCCGGCAATACCGCCGCCGCCGATCCCGGCTCGATCGCCGCGATGATCCAGGAGCCTGCAGACACGCTCGAAGCCGGTGCATCGAACATCGCATCGGTCCTGGTGACGGCGTCTGGTTCCGCGGGGAGCCGCGAACTGTTGGGGACGATTCTCATCACCGATGGCCGCACCACGATGGATTCCGAGGGGTCAACGCTGGAAGAGCAGGCCGAACTACTGGGGAGTCCCATCTATTCGGTGCAGGTTGGTTCCGAACTTCCGATTCGCGACATCGCGCTGGCCCATGTCGACGCTCCATCGGCTGTCTTCAAGGATGACACTCCTTCCGTGAAGGTCACGCTCCGCACCGCCGGTTTCGAGGGGCGTCCGCTGCGTGTGACGCTCAATCGTCAGCTCGATCCCTTGAGCGCCGACGAGAGCGAGTCCGGGATCGAGGAACTCGTGCAGGAGCAGACGATCACGCCCGAAGGGCCGGTGACCGAGATCACTTTCGAGCTGGAGCCGCAATCGACGTCGGGGCGATATCGCTACATCGCCCGCTCCGACCTGCAGCCCGATGAGATTCGGGATGACAACAACGAACTCGGCACGACGATCAACATCGTCGACAGCAACATCCGCGTGCTCATTCTCGAAGGAGAAGCCCGCTGGGAGTTTCGCTTCTTGGAAATCGCCCTCGACCGCGACTCGCGCGTCGAAGTCGATGCCATTGTTTTCGAGCAGCCGTATCTCGGCGTGCTGCCTGACACGTTCTTCGCCCGCCGCCTCACCATTCCCTCTGAGCCGAACCCGACCGAGCCGACGCCGTTCTCGGGCTACGACGTGGTGATTGTTGGGGATGCCTCGCCCCGCGACCTGCGGCGTTCGACCTGGGAACTTCTTGATCGCTACGTCCGCTCGGAAGGTGGCACGCTGCTGATGGTCTCCGGCAAGCGGCACATGCCGCTGGAGTATCAGCACGACATCCTCCGCAATCTGCTCCCCGTGGATGAACTTCGACCCTTTGAAGTGTCGGATGCAGGTTCCGCCGCTCCGCCCGATGAACGCGGCTATCGTCTCACGCTGACTCCCGAAGCCGAGGCGATGACGATGTTTCAATTCGCCGACGACCCCGTCGACAATCCCGCAGTCTGGGCCGAGCTTCCCGGTGCGGAATGGGGACTGCGTGGACAGCTCAAGGGTGGAGCCAGTGTCTGGGCGGTAGCTCTAGATCCGGAGTCGGAACAGACCCTCGAATCCGAACGCAACAGCGTGACGCTGGCCCATCACTTCGTCGGGGCCGGCCAAGTCGTCTGGAGCGGCATCGACAGCACCTGGCGCTGGCGACACCGCGTCGGCGATCGTTATCACCACCGGTTCTGGGGGCAGTTCGTCCGCTGGGCGGCTCAATTCAAGGCATCGGCCGGCAACGAGTTCGTCCGCTTCGGGGCACAACTCCCCGTCATCGAGTTCGGTGAAGAGGCATCGCTCATCGCCCGCTTCGAACCGTCCGTGCTGCAGAACGCTCCCGACTTCAAGGCCGTCGTGGAGATTCGACCCGCGAACGATGCCGAGGCCGGCGCGGTGGCGGTTCTCGAACTCAATGCCGATGAAGCCACGTCTAGCGTTTACACGGCCCGAACTTCATCGCTGCCGTCGGGAGAGTATAAAGCAGTGTTGATCGTTTCCGGCACGACTCGCGAAGTGCCGCCCGTCGAAAGTGAACTGACGGTGCTGGAGCCTCCGACATCGGAACGCAGCGACGTGAGTGCCAACCCCGTGCTGTTGTCATCGCTGGCGACTGCTTCTTCCGGCCAAGTGGTCGCCCTCAACGAACTCGCCACTCTGCCGGAATTGCTGCGAGCCGCGACGGGCGAAGATTCCCGCCGTCAGGAAACCCGCCTGTGGGACAGTTGGTGGCTCCTCATGCTATTCTGTGGTCTGGTAACCACCGAGTGGGTTCTGAGAAAACTCAACGGCCTGCCGTGAAGAGAGGGGCCATGAGTTCAGGCTTTAGCCTGCAGCTTACAGCCTTAAGGCTGGACTCCCTGACTCCTGAATCCTGACCCCTGTTCTCCCCATGCTCTTTGAAGTCGAAATCCATCCTGCTGACGGCGAAGTCGATCGCGAAGGCTTGCGAGTGCTGGCTGATGCGCACGCCTTGGGAGCCACGTCGGTTAAGCGGGTGCGGTCGGCTCATTCGTATCTCGTCGAGGGAAACCTTGATGATTCGCAAATTGGCCAGGCGCAGCGCCTGCTCACCGACAGCGTCGTCGAACGCGTCGCCGTCCATCATCTGCCGGCGAATGGAACGTCCAGCGAAAGTGATGTGCTGCTGAATGTGCTCTTCAAGCCCGGCGTCACCGACAACGTCGGCTCGACGGCGGCTCAGGCATTAAGGGACGCCGGCCAGCCGATCGAGCGCGTGGCCACCTGTCGAAAGTATTGGGTGAACCGTGATGTCTCGGATGTCGATCTGGCGCGGATTCGCGGCAAGGTGCTCAGCAACGATGCCATCGAACAAGTGGTGACCGGCCCGCTGCGGCTGTCGACGATTGCCGTCGGCAGCGAATACCGCTTCCAACTGAGGCAGACGCCGATTCGTGAACTCGATGACGTCGCCCTCCGCCGGCTGTCGAAAGACGGGCAGCTCTATCTGCAACTGCCGGAGATACAGACCATCCAGCGTCATTTTCGCGAATTGGGTCGCGAGCCGACCGATATCGAACTGGAAACGGTTGCTCAGACCTGGAGCGAGCATTGCAGTCACAAGACTCTCGCCGGGCGTATCGCCTATCGCGATGCCGAGCGCGGCGAAGTGCGGTTCGAGAACATGCTCAAGGAGACCGTGTTCGCCGCCACGATGCAGATCCGACAGCAACTCGGCGCGGACGACTGGTGCGTAAGCGTCTTCAAGGACAATGCCGGCATCGTGCGCTTCGACGACGACTTCGACGTCTGCATCAAGGTCGAAACGCACAACCATCCCTCGGCCCTCGAACCCTACGGTGGGGCCAACACCGGTCTCGGCGGCGTGATTCGGGATCCGCTCGGAACCGGCCTCGGCGCCAAGCCGATCTTCAGCACCGACGTCTTCTGCTTCGCACCCCCTGATACGCCTTACGACAACTTGCCGCCCGGCGTGCTGCACCCGCGCACCGTGATGCGCGGCGTCGTTTCGGGCGTTCGCGATTACGGCAATCGCATGGGCATCCCCACCGTGAACGGGGCCGTCTATTTCGATGAGCGGTATCTCGGCAATCCGCTCGTCTACTGCGGCAACGTGGCGATGATTCCGCGCGGCATGAGCGAGAAGCACGTCGTTCCCGGCGACTACATCGTGGCCGTCGGCGGCCGCACCGGACGGGACGGCATTCACGGGGCGACCTTTTCCTCGGCTGAACTGACGCACGAAAGCGAATCCCTCTCCGGCGGCGCGGTGCAGATCGGCAACGCCATCACCGAGAAGATGGTCCTGGACGTCATCCTCGCCGCGCGGGACAAGGGGCTGTACCACGCCATCACCGATTGCGGGGCAGGCGGCTTCAGCAGTGCCGTCGGCGAGATGGGTGAAGAGACCGGTGCCGAAGTCTGGCTCGAGAAGGCGCCGCTCAAATATGCCGGCCTGTCGTACACCGAAATCTGGATCAGCGAGGCCCAGGAACGCATGGTGCTGGCCGTGCCCCCCACGAACTGGGAGGCCTTCCATGCTCTGTGCGCGTCGGAAGGCGTCGAAGCGACAGTGATCGGCCAGTTCACCGACACGCAGCGCCTCGTGCTCAAGTACGACGGTCAGCAGGTCGGCGATATCGCGATGTCGTTCCTGCACGATGGCCGGCCTCCCGTCGTTCGCGAGGCCGTCTGGCAGGCGCCGGCTGCAGTCCCGCCGCAACCGATCAAGACGAGCGTGCCGCATGGCGAAGTGCTGAAGCGCATTCTTGGCTCGCTGAATGTCTGTTCGAAGGAATGGATCATCCGGCAGTACGATCACGAGGTTCAGTCCGGCAGCGTGGTGAAGCCGCTCGTCGGCTTCGCTCACGACGGCCCGTCGGATGCCGCCGTCGTCCGGCCGGTGCTTACGTCGAATCGCGGCCTCGCCATCGCCTGCGGGATGAATCCGCACTATGGCGACCTCGACCCGTATCACATGGCGACGTGCGCGATCGACGAAGCGATTCGCAACTGCGTGGCCGTCGGTGCCGACCCGAACCGCATCGCCATTCTCGACAACTTCTGCTGGGGAAACACAGAACGTCCCGAAACGCTCGGCTCGCTGGTGCGGGCAGCAATTGCCTGCCGCGATGCCGCCATCGCCTACGGGACGCCGTTCGTCAGCGGGAAGGATTCGCTCAACAACGAGTTCAGCTTCGAGTCGAACGGTAAGACGCAGACGATCGCCATTCCGCCTTCGTTGCTCATCACCGCGCTGGGGCAGGTGGAAGATGTCACCCGCTGCGTGACGATGGACCTCAAGGAACCCGGCAATCGGCTGTTCCTCGTCGGGGCCACGCGAGCACATCTGGGCGGCAGCCATTACAACCTGGTGACCGGTCGCCGGAGTTCCGATGTCCCCACCGTCGACATGGAGTCGGCGCGAATCATCTTCCGCGATGTGCACACGGCCATCACTCGCGGCCAGTTGCGAAGCTGCCACGATCTCAGTGAAGGGGGCCTCGCGGTGGCCCTGGCCGAAATGGCGTTCGCCGGCGGCCTGGGGGCCGACATCAGCCTAGCGTCGTTGGGTAAAATCGAGGACGCCGCCTCGCTGTTTTGCGAGACGCCGAGCCGGTTCGTGATCGAGGTGGCTGCGGATAAAGTGTCGGCGTTCAAGACGACAATGCCCTATGCCCTTGATTTAGGAAGCGTGACCGACAGCGGCCGAGTCCTCATCCGCTCGATGGAGGGGAATCTGCTGATCGACGAATCAATCGCCGACCTCAAGGAATGCTGGCAGCGACCGTTGCGTGAGGTGTGAGGCGCTCCATCTGAGCCTGAAGCGTCAGCGAAGGAGCCGTAAAAAACAGCGAGGCACCCGATGCGGCGCGCCTTGCGGAACGGAGGCCGCGCGTGATACGCCGCTGCGGGCTTGCCGATGCCGCCGCTTGCCCGCTCCCTGACAGTCGCGGCTCTGAGGGAGTCAATTGATTCGCAGCACCGCCTCCACCGGCCAGTGATCCGACGGCGTGTGGCCTTCGCGGGAGGTGCGGTTGATGCCGGCTTCTTCGATCGTCCAGTGCTCGCTGCAGCCGATCCAGTCGATGCGGTCGCCCGTGGGATTTTCGGCGGCGAAGCCACTGAACGTGCCTTCCTCGGGGCCGCGATCAGGATGCAGCTCGCGAAAGGTGTCCCGCAAGCGCACGCGGTACGAGTCGTCGACGAACATCGTTCGGTATGGGTCGCTGCCTTCGCCGGCATTAAAGTCCCCGGTGACGATGACGGCGGAATTCCCTGCAATCTCATCGATCATGCGCCTTAGCAGCTTGGCCGATTCAAGCCGTGCCTGTTCGCCGCGGTGATCGAAGTGCGTATTGAAGAAAAACAGTTCCGCCTCGTCCTCTGACTGCAGATCCTGCAGCTTGAGCCAACTGACCATGCGTGTGAGGGATGAATCCCAACTGATGCTGCCGGGCACATCGGGCGTCTCGCTGAGCCAGAAATGTCCGCCGTCAATCTGCTCGAAGCGATCGCGGCCGTAGAAAGTCGCGGTCATCTCCCCTTCATCATCCCCGTGATCGCGTCCGACCCCAAACGATTCGAGTTCGCTCATCTGCTCGGCGATGTAGTCTTTCTGAAAGCCCAACGTCTCCTGCGTCCCCAGCAGATCGGGCTCGAACTCGCGGATGGTGTCGATGAGAAACTCCCGGCGCTGATCCCAATGATTCTCCCCATCGTCAGCCGTGCCGTAGCGAATGTTAAAGCTCATCACCCGCACGTCGTCGGCGTGCAATGCGGGGGAGAGCCATGCGAGCACACTGCCGCAGATTAGCAAGAGCGTCCATTTGCCGTATCGATTGTTCATGGCGGTATGGGCGATGGGTCTTGGAATGCGGTTGGTTTCAGTTCTTGCGAGTCAAAGTGACTTTCGATTCCGGCGTTGAAGCCTTGATCGCTCGATTCATTCCGCCCGGCATTGTACTGTTTCCGATGTTCGAGCCGAAACAGCGCCGTCCCGGCACCCATTGGCCGTGCGTCCGGCGCTTCACATCGACAACCGCAACTTCATCGATATTTACACACATGCCACACGACATCGGATTGATCGGCCTGGCCGTTATGGGTCAGAACCTTGTGCTCAACATGGCCAATCACGGCTTCTCGGTCGCCGTCTTCAACCGCACGACGGCGACGACGGATGAATTCGTCGGCGGGCTGAAGAGCGAACCCGAAGACAAGGTCTGGAAGGGGACGGCCGAGCGGGTCAAGGGATACCACTCGGTTGAAGAGTTCGTGAAGAGCCTCAAGCGTCCTCGCCGCGTGATGATCATGGTGAAGGCCGGCGCTCCGGTCGACGCCGTCATCGATCAGCTCAAGCCGCTGCTGGAGAAGGGGGACATCATCATCGATGGGGGAAACAGCGACTTTGTCGACACCAATCGCCGCTCGAAAGAATTGAGGACCGCCGGACTGCAGTTCATCGGCACGGGTGTCTCAGGCGGTGAAGAAGGCGCGCTCAAGGGGCCGTCGATCATGCCCGGCGGACATATCGAGGCCTGGCCGCATGTGAAAGACATTCTGCAGTCGATCTCCGCCAAGGTCGGCGAGAACAACGACATCCCCTGCTGCGACTGGGTTGGCGAAGACGGCGCCGGGCACTACGTGAAGATGGTGCACAACGGCATCGAGTACGGCGACATGCAGCTCATCTGCGAGGCGTACTACATCTTGAAGCACGCCATCGGATTGACGAACCAGGAACTGTTTCAGGTTTTCAAGAACTGGAACGAAAGCGAACTCGAAAGTTATTTGATCGAGATCACGCGCGACATCTTCACCGTGAAGGATGACGCCACCGGCAACGATCTCGTCGACATGATTCTCGACACGGCCCAGCAAAAAGGGACCGGCAAATGGATGAGCCAGCACGCCCTCGACCTTGGCGTGCCGACGACCCTCATCACCGAAGCGGTCTACGCCCGCTGCCTGTCGGCCCAGAAGGACGCCCGTGTCCGCGCGTCGAAAGTCCTCAGCGGACCGGATACGAAATTCTCAGGTGACAAGCAGGCGTTTATTAACGACGTCCGCCAGGCGCTCTATGCCTCCAAGCTCGTCAGCTACGCACAGGGCTACGTCCAGCTTGATGCGGCCGCCAAAGAGTTCGGCTGGAAGCTGAACAACGGCAGCATCGCACTGTTGTGGCGCGGCGGTTGCATCATCCGCAGCGTGTTCCTGGAGGACATCAAGAAAGCGTTCGACAAGAACCCGCAGCTCGAGAACCTGCTGCT
>JANNSB010000524.1:0-4433 GCA_031402175.1 Planctomycetaceae bacterium | reverse complement strand
CCGCCGGCGCTGCGGCTTTCACGAAGTGGTTTTCGCCCAGGGAAAACCGGCTGCCACGCTGGTCAGCATCTTCAAGAAGCTGGGTGAGCAGGGGCGAGTCGCATTCGCCACGCGAGTCGCGCCGGAACAAGCGGTTGCGATTCGAGAAGAGTTTCCCAACGTCATCGATAACCCGGTGGCACGCACACTCCGCATGCCCCCGGCGACCGGCGAGTCGGCAATCGGTTATGTTCCGATCCTCGCGGCCGGCACGAGCGATCTTCCCGTCGCTGAAGAAGCTCTGGAAACCTTGCGCTGGATGAACTGCAACGCTCGCATCATTGCTGATGTGGGCGTTGCGGGACCGCAACGATTGATCCAGTCCCTCCCCGTCCTGAACGCCGCCGACGCCATTGTCGTGATAGCGGGTATGGAAGGCGCGCTCCCCTCGGTCGTCGGGGGCTGGGTTGACTGCCCCGTCTTCGCGGTGCCGACCAGCGTCGGGTACGGAGCGAACTTCGGCGGTGTGTCGGCACTGCTCTCAATGCTCAACTGCTGTGCTCCGAATGTGGCGGTCGTCAACATCGATGCCGGCTTCAAGGCCGCCTATCTCGCCGGCATAATCGCTCATCGCATCAACCGAGCGGCGAGTGAACTGTGAATGAACGTCCTTCCGGTGGCACAGACATTCCTGTCTGTGCATGAGAAAGCATCAATGGAAAGCACTCGAATGAGCCGCCTCGCCACAGCCATTACCGTCTTCACTCTCTGTGTCAGTTCAGATGTGATGCTCAAAGCCGACGACCCTATCGTGATTGAACTGTGGCCGGGCGAAGCTCCCGAAGAGCCAGGCACGATCGGCGAAGAGTATGTGCGAATGTCGCCGGAACTGACGCCCGATCAAGTGGAAGTCACCACTTCCACCCGCATGCTGTCCGATGTCACCGTTCCGACGATTACGATCTACCGACCCGATGCCGACATCGCGACCGGCACTTCGATGCTCATCTGTCCCGGCGGCGGCTATTGGAACCTCTATTGGGAACTGGAAGGCGAAGAAGTCGCCGAGTGGCTGGCATCAAAGGGCATCACGGGCATCATCCTGAAGTACCGCGTCCCGCGCCGGCCCGACGACACGGAAGCTGAACCGGCCCGCCGGCCGTTGCAGGATGCCCAGCGTGCAGTGAGTCTGGTCCGCAGCCGGGCCGAGGAGTGGGGTTTGCATCCCGACCGCATCGGCATGATCGGCTTCTCCGCCGGCGGCCATCTGGCAGTCTCAACGGCGACCCGCTTCGAAGAACGCACCTACGCCGCAGTCGACGAGATCGACGAAGTGAGTTGCCGTCCCAATTTCGCGGTCGCCGCGTATTCAGGCTATTTGGCGACGAAAGAGGGAAACGCACTCTCGTCCCATATGCATGTGCCGGAGGGTACCCCGCCGATCTTTCTGGTGCACGGCAGCAACGATCCGATCAGCCCCCCGCAGCACAGCGTGATGATGTACCTCGCCCTGCAGGAAGCAAACATCCCCGCCGAGCTGCACATCTACGCCTCGACCACGCACGATTTCGGCATCCGCGACGCCGACCGACCCTACGCCGCCTGGACGGAAGCCTGCCTGCGGTGGCTGGAAGGTCAGGGGCTGCTGGAAACTCGTCGAATCAGCAGTCGGTGGCCCAAACATTCCTGTCTGGACGAACGATCAACAGTATCCAAACGACAAAATCCGTTTGAGCCGCAAACTTTACGATGGCGGAAGTGTTGAAAACGACCATATTTGAACCGATTCACTGAGATCTCGATAATCATCCAACAGCGGCGACAGCAACGTCGTATTTGTGAGCGAATACCATTCTCCCCCCGGCGACTCGCCGGGGGCTAAGTGAGTCAACCGAAAGTCTCCCCAGGAACAGATCATGCATCGTCTCCCCATTTGCTGCCTGCTGCTGGCTTCTCTCTCGTATGCGGACGACGGCATCACGCCCGCCGCACGCCTCGGCCTGGAGATCGGCCCCGACACGACCGTCGTCAGTGGGCCGCTCAATGAGTTCGGGTATCCCGATTTCCTGCGTGCTCTCGATACTCGGATGGCCGCGAATGTGTCGGTGGAGGAGAACTTCTGGGCACTGATGTGGCAGGCGATGGGCAACGTGGAGAGATCATCACCGGAGATGATTCACGAGATCGAAGCGAAGCTCGGAGTTGCGATCGGCACGGAACGCAGGATGTACAACATCTTTCACGCCAACCAGACGCGAGTCACTGAACTGGCCGAAATGCAGGGCCAGGCCTCGTCTCGTCCCTGGACGCGAGAGGAGTTCCCCGAGATTGCCGAATGGCTCGATACCAACACCGAAGAACTGGATCTGGTTCAAGAGGCCGTGACGCGTCCGAAGGCCTATTGTCCACTGGTGACCGGTAGCGACTACGAGACCACACCGATGATCGCGGTCTTGCTGCCGCATGTGCAAGGCTGTCGCGATGTGTCGCGTCAGCTCACTGCTAGAGCGATGCTCCGGCTGGCGGAGGGTGATGAACGCGGCGCTTGGGAGGATCTACTGGCCTGCCATCGGCTGGCCCATCACTGCGGACAAGGCTGGACCATCATCGAACGGCTGGTGGGCGTCGCGATCCATGCGAATGCCCACGATCCCACAACGGTCTGGCTGTCGCACTCGACGTTATCACCGGAGCAATTGTTGACCCGCTGGGAAGAACTCGCCCCCGCGATGGAGCCGATCTCGTTTGCTGATTGCGTCGACGTCGGCGAACGAATGATGTTCATCGACACCGTACTCGCATTGCAGACTGGGCGCGTCAGTTCACGGGAACTGTATGCACTGGCCGTTTCCACGCCGGAGCCGGCTAACGGAGAAAAACTCTTCGAGGCCGACATCCTGGCGGAGTTCAGCAATGCCAAGTACAAGCTCTACGACCTCGTCCTGTTCGCGTCCGACATCAACGAAACACTGCGCTACGGCAACAGCATGTACGATGACCTGCACCGGATTCTGTCCCTGCCGAACCATCTCGAACGCAAGGCTCAGATGAACGATCCGAATGGCCGGCTCGCGGAAAACTCGGCCATCTCAAGCAGCACCGAATCGCTGCTGGTCGAGTACTTCCTCTCGTCGGATGAAGAATTCGAGATTCTCCCAGCCCGGATGATGACCGGCATGCTGATGCCGGCGATCAAACAAGCCGAGGAGGCCCAAACGCGGATGGCAGCCAAGTCCTACACGCTGCAGGCCGCGTTCGCCGTGAAGATCGCGATCGGGCTCACCGGCGAAGTCCCCGACGACATTGCGTCGCTGCGGGATCTGGGCGACCTCGTGCCAATGATTCCGCTCGACCCCTACACCGGCAACGACCTGCAGATCGTCGAAGACGCCCGCGGCCTCGTGATCTACAGCTTCGGCACCGATGGCCAGGACGACGGCGGCGTCACCTGGGGCGAAATCCCCGACAGCGGCGATCAATACGACGATCAACGGGCGATCCTGACGCTGGCGCGCTAACTCGTTTAACGGCAAGCCGCAGGCGACCGTGAGGCGATGCGTTTGGACGACGGTTTCGTTCGCTACGGAGAAACACATGAAACTTGCATTCACGTCTTGCTGGCTGCTGCTCGTTTCGATCGCTCATGCCGATGGCGAACCGACCGCGGCCGAGCGCATCGGGCTGGAGATCGGCCCCGACACGACTGCCATCAGCGGGCCGCTCAATGAGCATGGCTACCCCGACTACGTCCGCTGGCTGGATGAGCAAATGGCGGCGGACGTAATGCCCGAGGAGAACTTCTGGGCGCAGTTCTGGCACGCGACCGGCAACACTCAGCGCTTCTCGCCGGAGTACATTGAGGCCCTCGAGCCCAAACTGGGCGTCTCCATCTCGAGGGAGTCGCATTGGCTCTCGTTCGTGGAATACATAATCGCGAACTACTCCGACACCGACCCACGCATCGAGGAATGGCTGCTGCAGGACGAGGAGTCGCAGAAGCGGCCGTGGACCCGAGACGAATTCCCCGAGATCGCGGACTGGATCGATCGCCATGCGGAACAGTTTGGCCTCATGCATACTGTCGCCGCGTGTCCCAAGGCTTGTGCCCCGATCATCAGCGATCGCGAGTCGATGCTGCTTAATGACGTTCTGCTGCCTCACTGCGGCATGGCGCGAGGCGTTGCGAGGGATCTGATGGCGCATGCCATGCTGAGCCTCGGCGAAGGGGACGAAGCGGCCGCGTGGCAGGACATTCTCGCCTGTCATCGCATCGCCCATCATTGCGGGCACGGTGGCACAATGATCGAGCGGCTCGTCGGCATCTCGATCCACCGGACGGCGTTCGACCCGACCGTGCACTGGCTGTCGCGATCAACGCTGCCGCCCGATGAACTGCAGGCACGCTGGAGGGAACTGGCTCCCGCGCTGCAGCCGATCTCGTTCGCCGACGTCAT
>JANNSB010000523.1:0-6345 GCA_031402175.1 Planctomycetaceae bacterium | reverse complement strand
GCTGCGGGCTAGTGTAGGAAATTGAAACTGGCTCTAATGATCCGGCGCGCCCGGTAACAGCCTGGCCTCGGGATCATCCGGAGGCAGGTCGAGGGCGAGGTAGGCGAAGAGGTCGGCCATCTCTTGCGGTTCGATCAGTTTTTCGAGTTCCTCGGGCATCATCGAGAGTTCGCTGACGCGGTACTCATCGATCTGGTCGCGGGGAATCGTTTCGAGCTTGCCACCCTGGATCTTGAGCACGACCTGCTCGTCGCTCTCTTCGATCGCGAGACCGGTCAAGATGCGGCCGTCCAAAGTCGCCAGTTGCCGCGCCTGATAGCCGGGACCGATGACGAGCGAAGGATCGAACACATTCGAAAGAAGTTGATCCCAGTTGTTGCGGCCGTTGCGGGTGATGTCGGGACCGACTTCGTTGCCTGCGCCGTGCATCTTGTGGCAGTTGCCGCAGACTCGGTTGAAGACCACGATGCCGCGAATCGCGTCGCCCGGCGTTTCTTCGAGGAAATCCTGCATTTCGTCGATCATCTGCTCGCGGGCGGGATTGCGGCCTTCGCGAATCTGGCCATAGATGGCGGTTAATTGCTCCCGCATAGAAACGTCATCGAACTGCTCGATGCGGCGCAACTGATTGAGATTGAGATCGTCCTTCGAGATCGGGTTGTCGTTGCGCTCGCCGGCGATCGTCTCGGCAATTGCCGCCAACAGCGGCTGCGCCCAGGAGGAGCGCTGCGTGAGAACTTCAATGACGGTCGGACGCAGATTGGGATCGATCGCGTTGTACTTATCCAGCAACGTGGCGGCGACCGAGTCATCATCCAGCCGCGCCCAGTTGAGCAGCAGTTGCCGGCGAAAGTCGTTGAACTCAGATTGGTCACTTGCGACATCGAGCCAGCGGACGGCGATCTCGTTCGCCAGCTTCACTCGATCGGCGAAGACGAGTGTCCTGAACGCACGCAGGCGATCTTCGGGCGCATTCTCGGCGGATGATGCGGTCAGATGCAGCGTTTCGATAATGAATGCATCTCGCTCGCCCCAACTTGCCGCAAGGATGCACGCATCCAGATGCAGAGAACTCAAGTCGTCTGCGATGTGAGGCGCGAGTCGCTCCGCCAACGACGATTGGAGCGTCGCGGTTTCGTCTGTTGTGAGTTGGCGATTCTGAACGCGGTCGGCCACCGCGGCGAGGCAACGGCAGACTTCATCCGCGGGAATGCCCTCGGTATCGAAGAGAATGTTCAAGAAGCCGGCGACAATTTGCGGCGAGTCGGCTGACTCCAGCACGAGATCCGTTGAGAGTGGCAGGATGGGTGAGAGTCCGCCGATCTCGCCGGACTCCAGGGCCATTTGCAGTGCATCGACGAAATGGGCAGATCCGCGGGGGATCTCTTCTTTGAGCACTTCCCAGACGAGATGTTGAATGAGTTGGTCATCCGGCGTTTGCTGAGCGATGCGCAGCAGCAGTGGGAGGTGATCGAAACTAGCGCCTGCTCCATCCTGCTTTTCGAGGTGACGCGACAGCCGCGTCAGCTCGGTGATCCATTGCCGCCGCGTGGTGTAGGCGACGCCTGACAGGTCTTCAGGCAGCGCGCTCTGAAACTCAATTTCAAATCGGGATGTCGGAAACTGGGCGAGCTCATTTCGCAACAGCCAGGCCTGCAGTGTGGGATCGTCGCTCGAGATTCCGTGAGTGGGTGCCTCGCTCCTCGTCGCGCCCATCAATACCCAGAGGGCACGCAATCGTTCGGGTGTCGGCCGGTCCTCGTCGGCCACGATCTCCCGCAAGCGCTGGCCAGTCGGAAGATAGACCTGATCATACAGTCGTTCGGCGAGCAGCCGCCGGGCCGTTTCTTGTTGGTATTGGTTATGCCCGACCAGCGCGAGGTCGACGAGCTGGTCATCGCTCATCGCACCGAGATTCTCGACCGGCCGACGACCCAGTTCATCATGCACGATGCGGTACAGCCGTCCGCGTTCACGCTCGATTCCTGCAGGGTCGGCGTTGGCGTCCTGGTAGCAGTGATAGCGGTCGTACCAGTCGAGCACATACAGGCAGCCATCGGGGCCGGTCGCCTGCACGACCGGCATGAACCACGGATCGTTCGCCTGCAGGAAGTCGGCCAGCAGCGGCTCATCGTCGGAGCCGGTCTTGCGGATGATGTCGTATTCATCGTCGCCCCACGCTCCCTCCTTCGCTGGGAAACCAGGATGCGCCGTCGCGAAGTAGGTGCTTCCGCGAGGTTCGAGCACGTCGGCATTCAGACAACTGCCGTGAATGTTTCCCATGTAGAGCACGTTGTTGCAGTAGTCGGGATAGTTGTCGCTGTCGAAGTAGGTGATGCCGCAGTACGCGGCCTTCTGATGCCCGTGCCTGACGATCGAGTCCATCGGCCAAGTATGAGACGGATAAGGCCCGCCCTGCCGGATGTAATAGGCCCCCTCGACGATGTGCCACAGGTGGTCGATCACACAAGCCGAGATGAAGAAATCTCCCTGATGATTGGTCGCGATCCCCCACGGGTTGCTGGTCCCTTCCGCGAAGACTTCGAACTCTTTGGTTCGCGGATGAATTCGCCACATCACGCAAGTGAACTCCCAACCGGGATGATCAGCGTCGTAGTTGGGATTGCTTTCGGCGTAATGAACGTCGCAGTAGTTGAAGACGCCGTTGAGTCCGTAGAGCCAGCCATCCGGTCCCCAGATGAAGGAGTTGGGGAGTTCATGCGTGTCGGTGCGCCCGAAGCCGGTGACGATTACTTCACTCGTGTCGGCCTGCAGGTCCCCGTCGGTGTCCTGCAGGAAGAGAATATCGGGGGCGTTGCCGACCCAGACGCCGCCGTGCCCGACGGCGATGCCGCTGGGAATGTTCAGCCCCTCGGCAAAGACGGTCACTTTGTCGACGGCGCCATCGTCATCGGTGTCTTCCAGCACCTTGATGCGGTCACGTCCCGGTCCCGGATCCTGCCGCGGGTACTCGAAGCTTTCGGTGATCCAGTATCGGCCTTGTTCATCAATCGCCATAGCGACCGGATTCATGATGTCCGGCTCGGCCGCGACGATCTCGACATGAAAACCCTCGGGCACCGTCATACGGGCCACGGCTTCCTCGGCCGTGACGGGCGGTCCAGGTGGGCGGTCGTGCTGACGGGGGACATCGAGGCGTTGGGCGAAGCCGGTCGATGTGATGAACAGTCCCAGGCACGAAAGCAGCAGGATGGAGTATCTCGAGTGCATTGTTAACGCTGCGAAAGGTGTGAACGGTCGAGTCGGAAGGAGTATATCTGGGTTCAAGGTTCAGGCGAACCGTCGAAAGACCATTGATGCCAGCACATTCTTTCGCGTGATCGGCTGTATGGGATACAATCCACACAGCAACATCTCATCAACAAAACCACCCAACCCGCACCTTCTCCACCAGATTTATGCCATCAACCTCGACTCCGGAGTCCGATCTTCTCGCTGCGAATCAACACTTGCTCGTCGCCATCGCCGCCGGCGACTGGGACACGTACGCCCAGTTGTGCGACGAAGCGATCACCTGTTTCGAGCCCGAGGCGCTGGGACACCTCGTCGAGGGGTTGTCGTTTCACAAGTTCTACTTCGATCTGCCCGGCGGAGACTCGCCGCGGAATACGACCATCAGCGGCGCGAATGTGCGGATTCTCGGAGAGGTCGGCATCGTGTGCTACACCCGTCTGGTGCAGAAGCTGGACGGGAGCGGCAACCCCGTCACTGTGTCGGCCAATGAAACTCGCATCTGGCGCAAAGTCGGCTCGGACTGGAAGCACATCCATTTTCATCGCTCTCCCTGCTGAAAGCCCGCACAATTCATGTCGGTGCATGAACTCGAACAACTCGAACTGCTCGCTGAGATTGACGACCTCGTCGGCCAGCTCGGCCGCTGGATTGCCGTCGAGTCGGCCTGGTCGCCGCTGCGCCGCGGGGGGACGCTCATCAAACAGGTCTTGTCGCGAGTCGAGCACCTCCGCTTTCGACTGCAGGCGTCGTTGATTGTCGCCACGTTCGGTGGCACCGGGACCGGCAAGAGTTCGCTGGTCAATGCGCTGCTGGGCGAAGTCGTCACGCGGGCAGGACGGCAGCGTCCGACGACGAAGCAGCCGATCCTGATTGCGCACCCGGAGACGCCGCTGGAACCCCTGGGGCTGCCGCTGGAACAGTTTGAGATCGTCCGCAGTTCGGCGCACATCCTGCGGGACATGGTCGTCATCGACTGCCCCGACCCCGATTCGGATGAAGAAGACCTCGAAGGCACGAATCTCGCCCGCTTGAGAGCGTTGCTGCCGCATGTTGACGTGCTGATCTATACCTCGACGCAGCAGAAGTACCGTTCCGCCCGCGTGCTCGATGAACTGGCCGAGGCGGCCGAGGGTTGCAGGCTGGTCTTCATTCAGACGCATGCCGACCTCGATCAGGACATTCGTGACGACTGGCGCGCGCAACTTGATGGCCGGTATTCGATCCCGGACATGTTTTTCGTCGATTCGCAGCGGGCGATGTCGGAGCAGCAGGCAGGTCACCGGCCCACGGGAGACATGGGGCGCTTGCTCGATCTGCTGTCGAACAAACTGATGGCGTCGCACCGCATGCGGATTCGCCGAGCCAACTTGCTTGATCTGATGCAGGCGGCCGTCGGGCGCACGCGGGAAAGTCTGGAATCGCAACTGGGCACGATTCGGCAACTGGAGCAGGCGCTGTCGGCACAGAAAGTGAAGCTGTCACGCGAGCTATCGACTCGGCTGTGCGATGAACTGATGAGTAGTCGGCAGTTGTGGGAACGCCGGCTCATGTCGGAAGTCACCGAGACCTGGGGTCTCAGTCCGTTTTCGGCGGTGCTGCGCGGATACTCGAGCCTGGGTAACTTGATTGCATCCTTCAGCTTCTACCGGGCAAGAAACACTGCGCAGATGGCGTTGATCGGAGCGGTGCAAGGCGTCCGCTGGCTGCAGGGACGCCGGGAGGAAGCGACCGCCGACCAGCAGGTCGCTTCCGCCGCGCTCAGTCTGGACGACAATGTGTTGCGCGAGGCGGAGATCGTCATCCAGGGTCATGTGCGGTCGGCCGACATTGATCCGCAGCGACTGCAGAAGTCATCCATCGATCAATTGCGAAACGAGGCCGCCCGCATGCAGGCCGAATTCGTCGATGACGCGAGCCAGCGCATCGACGGCGTGATCGTATCGCTGGCCAGGAAGAACTCCCGCTGGTGGAGCCGCATCGCGTTCGATGTGCTGTTCTGCGCCCTGCCCGGCTATGTGCTATACCGCATGGGGCGGAATTTTTTCTACGAAACGCATTTCGCCAACACGCCGGCCGAGTATCTGCCGCCGGCATTCTACATACCACCGGCCGTGTTCTTCGTCCTGTGGACGCTGCTGCTCATCGGCATATTCACGCAGCGATTGCGGCGCGGCCTGCGAAGCGAGATCCGCAAGCTCGCCACGCAGCTTGTCGACATTCGCCTCGAACATGGTCTTTTCCCCGAGCTGGAATGGACCTGCCGGGACGCCCAGCAGCGGGTTCACGATCTCGAACAGTTCGAGGTTCGGCTGGACAACCTGCAACGGGAGTCGACGACCGGCGTTTCGCTGGGGAACAAGCGGGTGACGCGTTCTGGCGCAATGTTGGAAACATCGTAACCCGAAACGTCAGTGAGGGAGACGTGAGCCACTACAGCCGATCGAGCGCGATTCCGCATCGGAGATGTATACGCTGACGCGCCGTCGCTGACGCTTCCGGCTCGGAGTGAAGTCAAAACGCCAGCGCCTTCAAGTGCCTGACAAAGTGCTCTCGCAGCACTTCGCGATAGGTCTCCGGATGCTGCCGCAACAGATCGAGGATCAACGGTCCCCATTCCGGTTGCGTCAATACCGAGCCGAACGTGCAGTGCAGGATTTGCCTGCCGGGGGCGGTGAATCCGCGACCCTCCGGGACGTCGCACCAGCGCTCCAGATAGAGCTGTTCCAACTCGACGGGATCCGAAACAACATCGGGAGCAGGAACCTTCGCGACTTCGGCTGACACATGGTACGTCGCTCGATCCACGTTATACCGCTCACGAGCGAAGGTAATGAGACGCCGGAACAGACCCGCATCGTGCCGGCAGACGACTCGCAGGGCTTCGAGATAACTGGTGCCGGCGGTCTTCACATGGAACAACCCTTGCGTCGTGCGGGCCAGCGCGGGATACATCGAGAGCTTGTCGGACCCGGAATGCAGGCTGAGCTTGTTGGGTCCGAGCGTCTTCGCAATCGCTGCGTGAATATGCCGATGAGCAGCAGCGTCCACAGGACGAAGAACACGGCCGGTGGTATGTAGAATGCCGGCGGC
>JANNSB010000522.1:0-6094 GCA_031402175.1 Planctomycetaceae bacterium | reverse complement strand
CGACGAGGGGAACGGCGAAGGCGATGTGGGATTCGACGTTGCGGGACTCGTGCTCGGATTCACTGATGGGAACGTGATGCGGGCCGGCTGCCCGGTTGGTTCGGCCTGCGTCGTCAAGTCGATCGGGCGCGGGTTGGTCGTCGATGGGAATGGGGTGGCCGGAAAACTGGAGGGGGGCTGCGCGGCCGGAGTTGGTTCGACGTCGGCGGTGTCGTTCGATGCCGGTGCAGAGTCATCGAGCGACACGCGGCCTGGTGGCGTCGACATGCGAATCGGGGCAGGGGGCTGGCTCGTTGCCGCCGGCGGATTCGTGGTCGCGCCGAAGGGATTCGATGATGACGATGTGCTCGGAGCCGATGAGGGAATGGATGATGTTCCCTGACTTGCCGCCGGCACGCTGGAAGGAGTGAACGGATCGGTGCTTGGGGTTGCTGGCGCGCTCGAAGCAGCGGGATTGCTGCTGCTCGCTCCGCCGCCGCCAGCCGGGAACGAAAGCGATCGCGGTGCGGATGGCGTCGGCTGAGTGGTCGTTGTGCTGGAAGATGAAGTGCCGAAGGGGTTCGTGGTCGAAGTGCCGGAGGCTGCATCGTCCGTGGCAGCAGCGGTGACTGTGGGACTGGTCGTCCGCGTGCGTGGAGGTTGAGTTTCCGGACCTGCGGGGAAGAACTGCACATCATCATTCAATGTGAAGTCTTGAACCGTTTCTGATTCATCTGATTCGGTCGTCGGGTCATCGCTCTCTGACGACGGCGTGGGCAGCAGGGCAGGGGAGGTGAATTCGCGGGGCATCGACCGCAGTGTCGGTCCCGCGCTCGATGGCGCCTGTGTCGTCGAACTGGCATCGGTGGTCCTGCTGCTTCCCGATCCCGGGGGGAGCACGAGGAACGGACTTCTTGCGGTCGGTGCCTGTGCCGGAATGGATGATGTCGACGATGTCGCGCCTTGGGAAGTGGAGGAGCCTGTTCCCGTCGCCCACGGGGACGGCGTTTCGTTGGCCGCAAGCTGAATGTCGTCGTCGCTGTCGGCATCGTCATTCACGGCCACGCCATCGGCCTCGACGATCACATCCTCGGCATCGAGCACATCTTCATCCTCAAACAGCAAGTCTTCGTCTTCTTCGTTGATGATGACCGTCGACGTTACGCTGCCGGCCTGCACTTGAGAAATCGTCGGCGCAGTGTCGAATGGATTACCGCTGCTTGTTCCACTGTTCGCGGGAGTCGCCTCCCAGTCGAAACCGCCATCGTCATCCGTGTCGTCGTCACCTGGCTCTGCGGGCGTAGACACGTTCAACGCGAGCGCTCTTTCCGAGGCATCGTCTTCCGCAGCCGGCTCATCGAGCGGGTCATCGTCGCCGGCGAGATCATCGAACGCACCGTCGAGTTCCTCAAAATTCTCGGCGGCCTTGGTCGAGCCGTCAGACATGCCCTTTTGGGCCTGCATGACGATCAGGCAACCCAGTGCCAATACTCCAACCAGCGCGGTAATCTTCCAAAAGGAGCCAGGCATCGGGAATCCTTTCCCCAGGCAATTCAGAAATCCATGTCTGATATCAGCGGCTAACGCCCCTGGGGCGTTCCGCGAAGGTGGGGTTGTTAGCAGATTCGAGAAATCAGGGAAAGATGGGATTGCGAAACAGGAGTTAGGAGTCAGGAATTTCCATCCGCCGTTGATCGGGCTGAGTTTTTGCAAACTCAGCTACTTTGACCCCTGATCCCTGAATTCTGACCCATGGACTTTGATTCCACATGTAACGCTCCGTCGGCATTCTCGCTGTGAGAAGCAGGCACGGGTGATATTGACCCACTCGCCAACCCATCACACCCCAAGAAACCAGGAGCACCGACATGTCTCGCCTGATCGCAACTCTCGCAATTACAGCTACTTGCACATTCCTGGCCACTTCAGCCGAGGCCGGCGGTTGCCACCGCTCGAGCCCCAGTTACGGCCATTCGCACTACGAACCTTCGCACTCTTATCACAGCGAGCCGTACCACTCCCATCACAGCGAATCGGTCCACGAACATTCGGAACCCTACTATATAGTAGTGGAGGGGCAGCTTTTCGTGGTCGTGGACGGTCGACTCTTCCCGGTTCCGAGCCAGGGTCAGCCAATGGGCGGTCCGTCACTGCCAGGTCAGCAGATTGAGGCCCCGTTCCCCAGCCAGCCCTTCGCCGGTCCCAGCGTGACGGATCAAACCTTCAGCGGTCCCACGGGACAGCCCTTCAACGGCCCATCTGCGGGTCAACCCTTCAGCGATCCGACCGGGCCAGGTCAGACGTTTAGCGCTCCGGCACCGTCAGGTCAGCAGTTCAACGGTCCAACTTCATCGGGTCAGCCGTTCAGCGGTCCGATGGCGACTGGTCCGACAGCACAAGGTCAGTCCTTTGCCGGCCCATCGATTCCCGGTCAGCCGGTTTCCGATCAGCAGTTTACCGATCAGCCTGGTGTTGGTCCGACTGCGGGACAGCCGGTTGTCGATCCGTCCTTGAGAGGTGTTCCCGGACAGTCGTTCCCCTCTGATCCTTCGCTGCCCGTCAGCGGAACTGATCCGATAGCCGTTGCCGCCGGCCCGGTCGCCGATGCTGCACTCGCCGCACCGCCTGTTGCCGAAGGACCGGTTCTTCCTCCGACCGTGGAGACGAGCCTGACCGCGCCAGTGGAAACCATGACGCCGGTCGTGACCGAAGTTCCCCGCAGCGAAGTGTACACCGGCATGCCGCTGCAACTGTCGGCTCCCGGATGCACCGACCTGACCGGTTTCGCCGTGCTGCGGTTCCCCGGCTTCGAGATGCCCCTCACCATCAACGTGTGGCGTGAAGGGCTGATCGAAGTGCAGATGCCGACGCTGAGCGTCTCCGGCAACATGGAAGCGACTCTGCTGATCCACAACGCCGACCGAACCCTCTTTGCCGAACTGCCACTGATGCTGATCAACGCCGCACAGTGAGCCTCAACTAAATGCAGAGGGTCGCAAGGGCAGGGGGCCCGGAAGAAATTCCGGGCCTTCTGTCGTTTGTAGTAGCGGGCACGGGAAGTCGGTGACATCTGAACTTGACGCCACTCGAAGCATATGCGAGAAGCGCATTATTGGCGTCGGCATTGACTTACAATCGCCCTGAAACCATGGCCGCAATTCTCTCCGACGAACAGCTTCGCGAACGTTTCATTCAACTTCGAGATGAATGGAAGGCTCGTTCAAAGTATCTGTCGAACACCGCCCAGATGGCGATGCTTTGGCCCTATCAACAGATCATCGGCATGGGCTTCGATGCCGTCCCGCTGCTACTGAGTGAACTCGAGCGAGATCCAGATCACTGGTTCTGGGCTCTGGAGGCGATCACGGGTGAGAACCCCGTGCCTCGCGACAGTCTCGGAGACGTGGCCGCATCGGCCGAGGCGTGGATGAACTGGGGTCGCAATAAGGGACTGTAACGGTGATTGTCGACCCCGTTGTTTTCCCGCGACTGACGGAATCCAATCATCGGGTCACCAGCCCCGCGGATGTGAAGTACAACTGTGTCGCCTGGAGCGCTGGCGAAATGGGGCGATGGTGGCAGCCGGGCGTCTACTGGCCAATTGAAGTCTCGCGTGACGAAGTCGGCATCGGCGTGCTGGTCGATGCGTTCCGTGCACTGGGCTATTCGGAAGCAACCAGCGATCAGTTCGATCCCGCTTTCGAGAAGGTGGCGATCTTTGGAAGCGGTCTGTGTTACACGCATGCCGCCCGACAGCTCGCGAACGGTAAGTGGACCAGCAAGCTGGGAAAGTTGGAAGACATCGAGCATGACTGTCCAGATGACGTCGCCGGAGGTATCTACGGCGAGGTCGTCGAGATCATGCAACGTCCGATCGCGGCACGTTGAACCGGCAGCGTTCTCCCATCTTACTCCGCACGAACTCGCGGAAGGACCGCATCTGCTCCTCGGACGCGAATGCGCGCTTGGGGATGCCGACCTGAATCCCTTGGCCGCTGGAGAACGCGAACCATGTCAGATGCTCGTCGACTCGGCCATCGCGAGCGAGATCGAGCCAGTTATTGACGACTGTCTGGCTGGGCGTCGCGGATTTGCGGACGAATGATTCGAATCGCACTTCATTGGAATCCATCTCGACTCGCAACCTCAGTCGAAGCAGCCAAGTGAATATCGAGAAGATGGGCGACGTGGGCTTGGCTATGCGAAAGATCAGTCCCGCGAGCAGCACGGTCGCCGTTCCCTCGGCATGCCTTCCATGAAATAAACTCTAGCAGGCCTGCGCGAGGAGGCCACGACGATCGCGAACCTCAGCCAATCATGCGAAGTCGTAGGAATAGCACGTTCCCAGTCGCGAAAATCGCGCTGCTTCACCTCGTATTCGAACACGAATCTCGGCGCATCACTCATCGCTCGCCGGCTTCAAGTGCCGATTGAAGAACTCACGAACTTCTTCCCTCGGATCTTGTTCACCAAATCCGCCGTGGCCGCCACCCGCGATGATGATCAGTTCGCTTTCGACTTCCGTAGCTTCGAGAGCTTCGTGCAGCACTTCGCTTTGCTGAACGGGGACGATCGGGTCGGCGTCGCCGTGCACGATCAGGAACGGCGGGTCGTCCTCGCTGACGTACGTGGTCGGGCTGACGGCGATCGCTTCCTCGAGCATGTCCTCGATCGATCCGCCGAGCAGCTTGGCTTCGGGGGAGTCGGCAGCCGCGTGGTTTAGCCGGCTGATCTCGGTGCAGTGGGCGGCGATGTTCGGGAAGTCGCTCGGCCCGAAGTAGTCGCACACCGCCTGCACGCGACTGGAGACATCGGTCGTGCCGAGATCACCTTCAAGTTCTTCGACATCACCTGAAGTGCCGAGGAGCGCGACAAGATGTCCGCCGGCCGATGCGCCCCACACGCCGAAGTGGTCGGCATCGAGTTGGTATTCCTCCGCATGCGACCGCAGCCAGCGAATGGCGGCCTTGCAATCGTGGCTCTGCGCCGGAAACGTGGTATGCTGACTGAGCCGATAGTTGATGCTCGCGACAGCGTACCCATCGCGCAGCAGAAACAGGGCAGGGCAGTTGTTCTTGTCGCCGCCGAGCCAGGCTCCGCCGTGAATCCAGATCACCAACGGCCGCGGCGACTCGGCCTCTCCTGGCGGAAGAAACAGATCGAGCGTATGCCGTTCGTGACCATCGCCGACGTAATCGATGTCGCGATGATCGACCACGCCTTCGGGGAGACGCTGGTTGGGTTGCGCGAGTGCGTTCGCGGCGGAAGCGAGCAGAACAATGACGGCGACGAGCGTGGTTTTCATGAGAGCGCCCCCAATGGTGAAAGGAGAACAGGCGACAGCCACGTATCATGCTGCCGCACCGTTCCTATCCGCAAGGCGCGCGTCGATCTCTGGGATCGACAACCTTCACGGCGCCGTCCCTGACGCTTCCGGCTCGGAACCAGGCGCCGTCGACGACTCGGCCACAACCAGCACCCGCACATTGATGTGGCAGCTTCCGCTGCAGGTGCTGTCGGTCAAATGCAGGTCGATCACGCCTGGTTCCGCTGATTCAGAGGCCGTCACTGTAAGCGTGCACGATTTCGCGGACATTGCCACGAGGTCGGCATAGTCGTCGACGGTATGGGGCTGGGCGAATGACGCCGTCACGCCGCCGACCGTGCAGCTTTCTATGGCGTTGTGCTCAAAGTCCCCCAGTTGATGCACCGATGGCCCTGAACCGCGGGTATATCGGGCGCAGGCCGATGACAAGTGCAACTGCTGGGTCTCTCCGGGCTGAATGACGATCATCGGGATGATGGGGGCAGTTTCGCCGAGAGGGAAGGGCGTCGCAGTCGGCGGAGCGGCCGGTGCCGCATCGTCCGAGATACTCTGGAGCGGGGTCAAAGCCCAGGCGGCCAGAACGGCGAACGCCAAGGTCAGCATTGCGAAATTGCCCTTCATGACGGCTCCTTAAGTGCGTGATTGGGGATTAGAGGTATGCACTTGACTCAACCGCCCCCCGGATGTTGTGGTTGTCGGAGTTTTCCGATGGGGACCGGATCGACTGTGACCGCCTGCTGGGCGAGGCGGTAGAAGAGTTTGCCTCGCGATCGAGAGGTTCGGCGGTTG
>JANNSB010000521.1:0-2407 GCA_031402175.1 Planctomycetaceae bacterium | reverse complement strand
AGACGAGGGGACTGTCGCAGGGCTGCCCGCTCAGCCCCCTCATGGCGGACATCACACTCCGCCGCATCCTCAGGCCAGTCACGGATGACTGCCGGGGAAAACTTCCGTTCTGGCGGTACGTCGACAACATCGTCGGCCTCTGCCGGAACGCGCGTGAAGGCTGCCGACTCCTGTCTACGCTCCAGGCTCCCCTGGCGCAACACGGACTCCACCTGGATCAGAAATCGGAGGCCAACCTCCGCCAACGACACAGGGGACCCGTGAAGATTCTGGGCCTCTCTCCTCTCTGGGCCGGCAACGCCCTGGTATGGAAGATTCCCAGTGACCTATGGCAGGAAATCGACGCACGGATCACAGACTGCTGGAATTACCCGAAACCCCACGAGACGTGCACATCTCTGGTCCAGGGTCTCCTCAACAGTCTCGGCCCCGCCCTCACACCAGCAACACGGCTGGAAACCGTCTCAAGGCTGATGAACTTAGCCACGAGACTCTCCCTGCGTACCTCACCTCGGCCAAGCCTGCTGGATACATGCCAGCGAGCGTGGCAGAGGTGGCTCGACCTGAGGGCCTCTGTCTTCAGAGAAGCCAATGCTCCAATGCCTACTCCTAGAGAGGAAGCAGAAGAGTCTAGGGGTATCAGGAGGGAAACAATGCCGCGTGCTGCCGCACCCCCCGCTTCGCCAGCCGAAGCCGCCGACCGGGACCGCCCGGTCGGCTATTACGAGGCCAGAGAGACCGCTGACATCCCGTCAGCGGTCTCCTGACCTTCGTCCACTGATGATGACTTCACCATTTTCATTTTTCATAGAGAGCTGAAATGAGCAACACGACCAAAATTGAATGGACCAATGCCACCTGGAACCCGGTCCGCGGCTGCACGAAGATCAGTCCCGGCTGTGCTCACTGTTATGCCTGCACCTTCGCTGAGCGGTTTCGCGGCGTCCCCGGCCATCCGTACGAGCAGGGTTTCGATTTGCGGCTGGTGCCGGAGATGCTGGCGGAGCCCTTCACCTGGGCGTCGCCGAAGAAGGTGTTCGTCAACAGCATGAGCGACCTGTTCCACGAGGAGGTGCCCGACAACTACATCGTGTTGGTCGCCGAAGTGATGGCGGCAGCTCCCTGGCACACGTTCCAGGTGCTGACGAAGCGCTCGAAACGCATGCGCGACTTGCTGCAGACAAAGCTCGCATTCGTAGCCGAGCTCGATCATATCTGGTGGGGCGTGAGCGTCGAGAACCGCAAGCACGGCGTGCCGCGGATCGGCCATCTGCAGGAGGCGGCCCCGGCGATGGCGTTCCTGTCGATCGAGCCGTTGCTGGAGGATGTCGGCGAACTCGACCTGGCGGGCATCGACTGGGTGATCGTGGGAGGCGAGAGCGGGAACGGCGCGCGGCCCATGGAGAAGAAATGGGTTCGAAATATCCGGCGGCAGTGCCGGAACTCGCACGTCCCGTTCTTCTTCAAGCAATGGGGCGGCGTCCGCAAGGGCAAGACCGGGCGCGAACTCGACGGCCGGACTTATGACGAGTTCCCTCGCGTCGTACCGCGGCCGGTGGCTCCGCTCCGTCAGCGACGTGAACTCGCTGCCCGGTTCTTGTTGGCCGGGAGTCGGTGGGCACCCGCCGCGAAATTGAATGAGGATGTTGCATGAACTCGGGCGACGCTCGACCTGCCTGTGGCACGGTCAGCGTAACTACCCGTCCACCCGTCGGCCGCCGTGTAGGCTGGCCGGCGGGTGGCGTGTAGGCCTCGACCGAATGCGGCAATGTTTTGATCACGGATGACTATTGCACGCCTCTGAAATGCGATGGCATGTATTGGGTTTCTCCAGTACGGGATCTACGGCGCCCAGAATCGACTCCAACTGGCGATCGTTCGTCCGCCGCTCATGACGCAATTCGGGATTCTGTCTTGAAGCCGTGAGAGGCATCGTCTAAACCAGATCTATCGGGGACGCGGATCGACAATCCGCGCCGGGCCGAACGCGGGAGACCCGCGAACGGCCAACGCGGGAAGTCGATCCCGCCGAGAACGCAACCCATGGAAGCGAACTCACACGCCCGGAGGCCAACCCGCCAACCCCTCCAGGCCACGTGTCGGTCATATAGCCCCGTCACCGGCTACATCAGCCACGACGAGCTGCCTGACTGCACGCACGAAGCAGCGATCCCTAACGGAGTAGCACGGGTTGCGATCAACCCAACCGCCTACAGACCCCTTATGGTCCTCTGGCGTATAACTCCCCCGGCGAACGCTGCCGCGTTGCCACGTTTTTTTCCGGCTGATCGACTGCGGCCGGGTCACCTTCCTCGCCTGTTTCGGTCTATCGAACAGGTGACGCCGATCTCTCGGCAAGACAATTGGTTTGGCGAGACCCCAATCGAGCGGTCTCGATTTATTGGAC
>JANNSB010000520.1:0-8177 GCA_031402175.1 Planctomycetaceae bacterium | reverse complement strand
TCACTTGGTGCCCGAACTCCGCAATCGTGACAACGCGGTCGTGCGTCGAGTGGCGACGGCACTGAAGGTGGTCGGCGACGAACGCACCGTCCCGTTCCTGATCGACTCGCTGATCACGTCACATACCTTTCAGGTGATGATTCCCGCGGGGACGGCTCAGACTTTTGCCATCGGTCCGAATGGTCGGGTCGGCATGGTTGCCCCGGGTTCCGTCAACGGCCTGTCGCCTGGCCTCGACCTCGCTTTGCGTTCGGGCCAGTTGCCCTATGGCGCGATTGTGCAGCCCTTCCCCGGAACGGGACAGCGGATGAAGACGATCACGGTCTGCACCGAGGTCAGCAACATCGAGGTACTCGCCGCACTGGAGGCGATCACTGGACAGGACTTCGGGTACAGCGAAGTCGATTGGCGCGCCTGGTGGAACAACCGCCGCCAGCAACAATCGGGTTGACGCGGATGCTGTTCCATCCATTCCGTCCTCATCGCCTGCTTCGTTCCGGGCATGCACAGACCTTGGCGGGCGCCTATTGGCCGGTGAGGCGAAGTGAGTATCGAGCCACGCAACACCGTGTCCCGCTGCCCGATGGCGATGTCCTGGTCGTGCACGACGATCGGCCCGCGAACTGGGCCCCCGGCGGGCAGGTCGCACTCCTCTTGCATGGCCTCGTCGGCAGCCATCTGAGCGGCTACATGGTTCGCGTGAGCCGACGGCTCGTCGCACGCGGTGTGCGCACGTTTCGGCTCGACCTTCGCGGCTGCGGAGCCGGCGCGGGGCTGGCCAGACGGCCCTACTCTGCCGGCTGCTCGGACGACGTGCTGGCTGCAATTCAGCAATTGGAGACACTTTGCCCGCAGTCGCCGATCGCGCTGGTCGGTTTCTCGCTCAGCGGCAATGTGCTGCTCAAATATCTTGGTGAATCACCGGCGCGAGTGAGCAAAACGGTCGAGCGGGCGATGGCGGTCAACCCTCCGATCGATCTGGAAACCAGCGTGCTGTCTCTCGATCGGTTCTCCAACCGTTACTATGGGCGGTTCTTCGTGCGTCAATTGCGATCGATCGTCGAGCGCCTGCGACAGTGCCATCCTGATGTGTTGATTCCGTCAAACTATCGCAGACCGCGCCGGTTGTATGACTTCGACGACCAGTACACCGCGCCGATGATCGGCTTCGACAGCGCGGCCGACTATTACGCGCTATGTAGCGCGAAACAGTTTCTGAAAAACATCGAAGTGCCGACACTCATTCTAACGGCCAAGAACGATCCCCTCGTGCCGATAACAAGTTTCGACGGCGTCCAACTATCGGATGCGGTCACGCTGCACATCGCCGAAGGAGGCGGCCACCTCGGCTATCTGGCGCAGCGCGGTCACGACCCCGACCGCCGCTGGATGGACTGGCGCATCGTCGACTGGGTGCTGCAGGACGCGCGACGACCCCTCATTCACTCAGCCGCGACAGGACCGCGCGCGAGATAGGCGAGCAAGTCAGCCACCTCAGTATCGGTAAACGTGTTCAACAGTCCCGCCGGCATCGGCGACGTGTCAGAGACTTGCAGCACGTCGATCTCCTGCTTCGGCAACTCCACGATCTCCGAGGGACGCAGCGGATTGACGGCGATGCGGACGATCGACGACCGGTAGTCCCCCGCGGTGAGCGGCCTGCCGGTAATGATGCGGCCGTCCAGCGTGACGACCTCGACGTTGCGGTAGTTCTCGGCGACCACCTGGTTCGGCACTACGATCGACTGCAACATGTCTTCACGGCTGAACCTGCGGCCGACGAATGTCAGGTCCGGCCCCACCGCCGGCCCGCTGGCGCCGACGCGATGGCAGCGAACGCATAATGCCTGCTGAAAGACAATCGCACCCCGCTCGGCCGATGGATCGTAATCGGACGAGGACAGTATTTCATTCAATTCGGCGAAGGTCCATTCGCGGACCAGTGGCCGATCGATGACTGCCGGCTCCTCCTCCTCTGCTATCGGTGCGAGCAGCGATGCCAGTTGCGAGCGCGTCGCCTCGGTCAGATGGGCGGTCGCGCTCTCACGGATGAGTTGCAGGAACTTGGGCATGCCTTCGCCGGATGTGAAACCATCTGCCTCGCGCAGGGCGGTGAAGTAGGCGTGATGCGTTTCGTGGGACCAGCCCGATGTCGCATCCCGCAATAGAAGCAGGTAGTGCAGCTTGTTTTCCTGGGTGGTCGATCGCTCCATTTCGGCGATACAGCGCGGGACGATTCCGGGCGCATCGAGGTCGACCAGCAGCCGGGCGAGCTCGCGATCGACATCGACGCTGGTGCCGTAGGCGCTCACGCGAAGTTCGCCTGTCTTGCCGGGAAAGTGCTGATCGAGTCTTGCGACTAACACATCTCGAAAGTCGGCCGTCAACCCGGCATCCAGTTTTCGGCACAGAGCAATCGCGTGCAGCAGAGTGAGCTGCAGATCAACTTCGAGTGTGGCGAACTCATACTGCAACAGCCGCTCCAACACTGGGCGGGCCAGTTCACGATTCCCGCCGCGAATGAGCGCCATGAGTCCCACGAGTTGCCGACGCGAAAGTTCGGCCTCGAGCATCAGCGCGTCCCATGACTCGGGGCGTTGATGCTCCAAGGCGATCTCCGCCGCATTGCGAATTGAAGGATCACGACTCGCGAGGTGTTCGAGGGAGAAGCCGATATCGATCAGGCCCGGGCCATGCCACGACTCCAGTTCGCGTCGCACTGCAACCGCCCGCGTTGCGTGCTCGACGAGGCGAGAGTCGTGAGCGGAAGGGACATGTTCCTCGACGCCACCCACAACATGCCGCACACGATACAGCGCTGACTTTGTACTGCGCCCGCCGGTCACAAGGTACATCGCCCCGTCCGGACCGAAGTCGATGCCAGTCACGTTGAGGGGCGACCCCTGCAGAAATGTCTCGGCCTGCGCTCGATACGTGCCGCCGCGCGGCGTGAGATGCACCGCCAGCACTCGGCCATACGACCAGTCAAGAATGTACAACGCCTCCCGATACGCCGAGGGAAAGTTGCTGTCGTAGCCGAAGTCGACGGCTGTCGGTGAACCCTTGCCGATATCGAGCAGCGGCTGTGCGTTGTCGGGATGATCGGGATCGTACGGCGGCCACGAACCGGTCACGCCGCGCCAGCCGAAGTCTGCTCCCGAACGCAGATGCAAGAGCCGCGTGGGGCGATACCAGGGCGTGCCCATGTCGTACTCGGCGTCGGCATCGTAGGTAAAGGCTTCGCCATCGCGATTGAATGCCACGCCGAACGGGTTTCGCAGACCGGCACTGTAGACCTGCCAAGCTTCGTCCTCGAAGTCGAAACGCGCCAGCCAGCCTTCGCGAGTTTGTTCACCCCGGCGTGCTTCGCGGAACGGGGACGTGTGATCGAAGATATCAGTCGGAATGTCGACATCGTCGCCGCCGATCATCCAGAGCGCGCCGCCATCAATCGCCAGTTGATTCCGTCCATGCCCCACGCCGCCGGGAAATTCGCGGACGATGGCAGATTCGTCGAATACCCCATCGCCGTCATGATCTTCCAATTGGTACACCGCGTGCGAGTTGTTCGCACAGGCATAGAGAGTCGAGCCGACATAGACGAGGCCGCGGCACTCCAGCAGTTCATCGTTGGTCGTCTCGACGTCCGTCACCTGTCCGCCGGGCTGATCGAACGAGAACCGCAGTAGGCCGCGATCTTCTCGGGCGACAGTCAGGCGACCTGCGTCATCGAATGCCAGCGCGACCCACGAACCTTCGTCGGGATCGGCTGCTTTCACGAGTTCGATTTCAAAGCCATCCCGGACCCAGAAGCGACCGGAGTCGGAACGGCCGTCATCCCCCGACGCCCTTCGCCACTGCTCGTAGTCGTCGAACGGACTGATCTCGATCGACCGCGCCCCGACGCCCCACATTTCGGGAGCGACGGCTCCGAGTGATTGAGTCCTGAGAGGATCCCCACTGTCTACAGCAATTGCGCTCCAGGACTCATCACTCACGATGCTGGTCTGATGGCCATCTGCATCGGTAACGACGATGCTTAGCGCGACCGCGGCCGGCCCGACTTGCGGATCCGCCGTTATCGCCACTACGTTCACGCCCGCAAACAAATGCTGCGATACATCAAGCGTCTGCGTCGGTGCAAAGCTCTCCAGTCGCAAGACGACTTGCCCGTTCACCTCGATAGCGACATCGCAGTAGTCGGCCGCGATCTGCAGGCGGGCGTTGACGGGCGTGAAGTCGAGTCGCAACGCCTTGGCGAAGTGCGCCTCCTCGTAAAAGTTGACTGCATCGACCCAAATCCATTCCGGCGTCATCGGCGTTGCCGCGTCGTCGGCACTGACGACATCGATGTCGCCCGTCAACAAGGCCATCAGACATATGACGCCGGCGAAACGAGGCATGATGTCAGCTCAAGGGCGCTTTCGAACTCATCCGAATCAAGGCAACGCATAGCCAATCCTAACCCGAAGCGTTAGAGAGCCGATGACATTACCTGGTCGAGGCTGATCTTCAGCGATATCGCGAATCAGTTCAACCTGCCGGCTGTCCGAGCGTTCATCTTTCCGGTCGTCCCGGCTGCCAAGCCCTCAAAGGTATTAGACATAGAAAGACAGCCTCGCCGGAACAGTCCGGCGAAGCTGCTCGCGTTGGCCCACGCAGTTCTTGAGTGAAAGGAACGACAAAGCTGCTGCAGCCCAACTCGGCTGGCCAGAACCGGGCCGTTCTACCTCGGTCACTTCTAATGTCACTGGTGCATTTCGCGGCATCGTCCCGCAACTCTTATTGCTTTAGCGATTCGCGTGCCATTCGTGAGCGTTAGGTTTGACACCCTCGTAGGGTGGCCGGACACTCATGGCCGGGTCGCGCAGCGACAAGAAGCCGTTCTATCGGCGTCCCTCCGAGTGCAACCGCTGCTCATGAACTGGCCGCACATGATGCCGCTTCTTGTGCCTTTGGCACCCAGCCAACAAGCGGCTGGGCCACCCCGCGGCCGGGCCACACCGTGACATCGTTTCTAAAGACTACGCCGCCTGCAGTGTGAGACCCACCGCACCGGTGGTTGACAACTCTGTCTGAAACTCGTCAAACTGCGATTTCAACTGTCGATTCTCGCGTTCGCGTGTCTGCATCGACTTGTGGATTCCAATTCGTTTTGAACCCAGCGGAGCACAACATGATTCGACGGCCCGGCGCACTTGCTCGCACAGCGTTCATTGCCTTTGGTCTTTGTCTGACGGCTTTGAATTGCACTCAGGCGTTTGGCAATCTCATCGTCAATGGCAGTTTTGAGAACTTCGTACCTGGTGCCGATGGTGGTCAAGGCCGAACGGTCTACATCACCGGCGTTCATACAAACTCGATCACCGGATGGACGCTGATGGATCCACCCAGCATGAGCCCCAGTGACGTTTACCTGCACCATACGCCGGCGATCGGACAAGCGGTCGGTGCGAACTTCAACCACTCGCAAGACGGCGGCACGTACCTCGACTTGAGCGGCGGGTTTGGCGGCGGCGGCAGCGGGAGGCACGCGATTATCTACCAGGACTTCGTGACCAACCCGCTGCAGGCCTATACGCTCTCATTCTTCGCCGGGG
The DNA here is from genome assembly GCA_031402175.1 of Planctomycetaceae bacterium. Lineage (GTDB taxonomy): Bacteria > Planctomycetota > Planctomycetia > Planctomycetales > Planctomycetaceae > JANNSB01. The sequence continues at coordinate 2,577 of JANNSB010000520.1, read as the reverse complement.
CGGCGTGGTCGCCATTGTCGACCATCAATGTTCAGCTTGACGGTACCGCATCTCTCTTGAATCAGACGGTGTCTGGCCAGGCTCCCGGCACGAACATCGATTGGAAGCCTTATTCGTTTTCGTTCGTCGCGGATTCCGCTTTGACCCGCCTGAGTTTCCTGGATGTCTCCAGCTTCGACGACAACGTCAGCTTTGTCGACAATGTCTCGGTGACTGCAACCCCCGAGCCAACCAGCATGGCTTTGCTTGGCCTCGCCAGTCTCGGCGGCATCGGACTTCGGTTGCGTCGCAATCGGAAGGCGCAGGACGCGCAGGCGGCTGCGTAACTTCTGAATTCAACACGAGCGACCGAACGCCGTCCTTCCGGATGGCGTTTTTTTGTTGGCAGCAGCAGCACATACAACTCCCTCTCCCCCACTGAGAACTGTTGCCATGCGATTGAACCGACACTGTGGGGGAGAGGGCTGGGGTGAGGGGCCGACGCTGCGGCTGCTTGCCTTACATGGCGCATACGGTCGATGCCGTTGTGTGTTCCCCTCACCCTGACCCTCTCCCCCGCTGCCAGCCGTAGTCAGAAAAGAACACGCAATGCGGGGGAGAGGGAATGCGGAGTGCGATCGCTACGCTCAATCACTAGCTACCCGCTACTGCCCATGCGCATGGCCGGTCGCCTGCCGGGCGTCGCGTGCCACGGCTCGGAGGCAGCCGATGATTGGTGGTAGGTGAAGCTCCTCGTCTTTCGACGACGCAGGGAGGTCAGTCTATTCCGCCCCGGTGGGGCAGAGGACTGTAGCCACGGGTGGAGCGGAGTCCGCCGTTAGCGGACGGCGCGGAACCCGTGGACAGCAATCACATGAAACAGAGATCACCCCGGCAGGGGCGACGGAGGCGTTCCGCCGCCCCTCGCGGGGCGGACGACACTCGTTTTCCGACTACCACAGGGTTCCGCTGCGCTCCACCCGTGGTTACATCCCATCGCCCCGCTGGGGCAAAAGAAAACCCCTGTTTTGCAGGGGGCTGCGGCAACGTGCGATTCGACGCAATTTGCCAAGGTAGCGGAGGCCGGACTTGAACCGGCGACCCGCGGCTTATGAGTCCGCTGCTCTACCGACTGAGCTACTCCGCCAATGTTTACCCGTTGCGATGGCAGGCAGCGGCCAGACACAAGCCGCACAGCCGCGTTCGCTTCGGGGACAACCGAAGTCTAGTCGCTCGATTCGGGAGGGTAAAGCGGGGCATTTGCCGATTGGTGGTGATCCGCGAAGAGCCTGAGTGGAGTCCAGGCTTTAGCCTGTCCGGCAGCCTAAAGGCTGGACTCCGTTGCGACATGCACATCAAACGCCATGCAACTCATCGGCCCCGTCTGCGATCACCGGGCACGACCAGTCTCGCGCGGTGCGGAGCGATGCCGATCCGCACGATCGAGCCGCCGTTGAATTCGAGGAAGTCGGATTCGATCCCATCGGAGAATACCACGCCCCCTTGTGGCATGCGGGATTCGAGTGTCAGTTCTTCCCCTGCAGCGATACGCCCGGCCACGAGTTGTATGCCCGACATCTGCGACAGAAACGGCTCGCGCACGGCCCAGAGCAGGTACGGGTCGTGCCAATGCATCTCGGGTCGCAGCGTCTGATCGACGGCTGATCCAAACGAGCGCGCGACGCCGAGGGCCATGTTGAAGACCGACGACATCCAGCCGGTCGAACCGGCCCCTGTGGCGACGAGCACTCCGCTGGATGACTGCGGTTCCGAGCGACCGGCGACATGGAGTTCGTATCGCGCTGAGACGTGCGAGGCGGCCCCGATGAAGAAATCGTTGAACGCCAGCAGGGTCTGGCCATCGTGTAGTGTCGCTTGAGCCAGCGTGACTTCAGCCAGGAATGCCTGATTGTTGATGACCCGCTGCACCGCCCCGCGGGCGTTGTGCAACTGATACGGCAGCAGCACGCCGTCGAATCTCTGAGGATCGGGGTTCACGCCGACGATGGGCACATCACCGACATACTTGGCCGTGTTGGCGACGAGTCCGTCCTGACCCACGACGACGACCACCGAACACATGGCGAAGTCGATGCTCGGCAGATACTCGCGATCGATCACCTGCACGGGGAGGCCGAAATCGAGTTGTCGCTGCAGTTCACGCACCGCGGAATGATAGGTCTGGTCTTCGTCTTCGATTTCGAGGAAGTCGGCGTCCTCTTCGCGTTGAGCCGCCTGGGCCGCCAGCATGTCGCCGACCTGGGCGGCGGCGACGGCCTTGTTCTGCTTGAAGCGAAACCGCGCCTGGCCGACGGTGGCCCAGCGGCGCAGCAGCCCCTCCATGCGGGTCTTCCGCGTGACGATCACAATTCGCGACTGACGCTGGGCGGCCATGGTTCGATTAATTCAGGAGCACAGACATTCCTGTCTGTGCCGTTCAATCTCAATACTCCCCTCTCCCTTTGGGAGAGGGGTCGAGGGTGAGGGCTGTTCGGTTCAGTCACGCAGCCCTCACCCTGCCCTCTCCCGGGGAGGGAGAGGGAGTTGTATGTGCTGCTGCTGCCAACAAAAAAACGCCATCCGGAAGGACGGCGTTCG
>JANNSB010000519.1:0-6325 GCA_031402175.1 Planctomycetaceae bacterium | reverse complement strand
CAGTCTCGAAACTGCGTTGAGCAACGGGTGACAGCGTCGCCGTATCGAAGACTTGCACATTGTGATTGACGTCCGTGACCGCCAGAAACTGCGCATCCCCTTGCAGAGGCAACGCAACCGCCGCCGGCAACGTGAATCGGCTGACCTCACCCAAATGAGCGCGCGGCGCGTTTTGCAGGACAACCAACAGGACGTCTCCGGTACTGGTCAACGCGGCGATGTTCGTGTCGTTCAAACGCACGACTTGCAACCAGCGTGACGTCAACGCTTCGTCGGTGGGGAGCGAAAAATCCTCCACACCCGCCGCGCCGGCACGAATTGGTTGATACTTCAACCGCCCCTGCATGGGTAGCACGATCCCATTGCCGAGCAGGATCGGCGCGGCTTGCAACGGCGATTCGAGCAATGTCGACCGCTCGATCTCTCCGCGAACATTGATGATCCAGAGTTTGGGCTCGGGGTCGCCGCAGGCCACGGCGATCTGCCCGCCCCCCAGGTCGGTGGCGAGCAACGGCTCGGCAAGTTCGGGATTCAGCGGCAGACGCGTGCTGGGTTCCGGGCCGAAGCCCGAAGACGTCCAGCCCATATCCGTGAGCCGAAACACGCCGCCTTCCTCCGTCAGACAGATCAGATTCGATCCCGCGGGGCTGACCGCCAGCAGGCTCGCGCCCACCTGTGCCTGCCACTCGCTGGATTGCTCGTCGCGATCAACAGGGGCCAGTGTAACTGCTGTGCTGTAGGCGCGACGGCGGCCATTGAAAATCACTCCCGACTGATACTGCAGCGGCTGCGACGCCTCGCCGACCGGCAGGTCGCCAGGTTCCGCGGCCAGCGCTTCGGAGGTGAGCTGCAGTTTCAGCAACGCGCTGCTGGTCATCCAGAGTTGCCGGTCGGGGCCGGTCAGCAGAAAGATGGGATTGTCGCTCCCATTCTGTAACTGAAACGTCGGCCCCACCGTCAGCGGCGGTTGGTTCGAATCGTCGGAAACGGAATACGCCGAAACGCGCTCTCCAGTCGACGGCACAAACAGGTCGCGGCCCCTGATGACAGGTGTATCGTAGACCTCTCCCACGATGTCGGCCCGCGCAACCTCGGCAAGTTCGTTGTTCGCGGCGCTGAGCAGCCGGAGCAACGACTTGTCGCTCGACTCACGTTCGATCATTGCGACATAGGGCCCCATCGAGAGCAATGGCGCGGTGACGGTGCCGGGCGGCTGTCCCAGATAGCTCACGCCGACACATTCGAAGGGGCGACCGGTCAGCGTATAGGCGACTTCTTCGTTGCCCGCCACGACGAGCTTGCCGTCGGACAAGGCGACAGGCGTCGTGACCTCTTGTGAAAACGTCAGGCGGCCGATCAGCCGGCCCGTCTGCAAGTCGATCTGATACAGGCTGCCGCCGATCGTCGGCAAAATGATCTGACCCTCATGCACGATGGGTAGGGACCGCACGTTATCGTCGGTGATGGGCTGCCTCCACAGCAATTCGCCCGTGTTCCGATTGATGCGGCACAATTCCGATTGATAGGTGTCGAACACGATCAGGCTGGGAACCGTGGGTTCTTCGACCGGATAGAACGGCGAATTGAATCCGATGATGCGTCGCCAAACCGGCTCGCCGGTCACTGTGTCGACTCCATAGATAGCGTCTTTCGACAGCGCAAAGGCGCATTGCCCGACCGAAACCGCGTCAAGCCGCGAGCGGGCGTTGAAGACCAGCGACAGCGATGGAGGAACCGTGGCCTGCGGATCATCCGTCAGCGCATCCACATTCAATTCGGTGTACGTGACAAGGCTGCGTTCGGCTTCAAGTATGCGCGACATGGCAGCGACCACATCCCGCTGACTTTCAAGATCGGGGTATCTGGCGAGCAGATCACGGCGTGCGACGAGAGCCGGAATCGGATCTGGGGGAGCGGGGAGTGATGCGCCGTCTGGCGGCGCTTCGTCGTCATCGATTTCGGGGACGAACTGCTCAATCTTGACGAGTGCGTCGACCAGAGTTTCGTTCTTGAGGATTTCGGCCTCGGACGCGCGCTTCGCGATCTGAATCTCTTCGATCTTTGCCGCCTGCGCGTCTGCGGGGAGGTAAGTGGTGAGCAGAGTCACGGCCTCTTGCCCCACCCCGATCAAGGCGCGTTCGTGCGTTCGGGCCGCGTCTTGCGTCGCACCGAGCGCTATCTCGTACGCGCGAATGTGAATGTCTTCCTTGTCCGATTCGAATTCGGGAGACGACGTGCGAAGGTTGATGAAGCTCCTGAGGGCTTCGAGTCCCTCGGGCCACTTCTTGACCGCGCCCCGAATGTTCTGATCGACCTGCGAAAGTCCCAGAATGCGGCGGGCCTCCTCCTCCAGAGGGCTCCCCTCATAGGTCTCCAGATATTTGTTGAGCAACTCGATCGCCTGAGGATATTTGGCCTGATCGTATTGGGCCTTGGCGTCGTTGAATGCCGCTTCTGCATCTTGCCGACCAGCGATGAAGAAGAAGATCCCTCCCAACAACACCAGGAGCGCCCCTGCTCCGGCCAGACCCAGGACCAGCGGCGAACGCAAGGTGTCCTCTTGACCAGGACGATGGCGTTGCGACTGTTGCGACCGTACGGCAGTCCGCAGCCGATCTCGCAATTTCGGCTCTTCGCTGACGGCATCCTCGATGATTTCCGCGCTGGGAATCTCGCCCCCCGCATCGGCATCATCGATCTCCTCGAGCGTGGCAGGTTCGATGGCTTGCGGAATTGCGCGCTTCTTCGGTTTTGCCGGCTGCTCGGGAGCGCGGGCCTCCGACGCGAGCGCTTCGAGCGCGTTCCAGCCGCCGCCGGATGAGTCTGCCAGCGTCGAATCATCTTCTTCGACGGGAACAGGCTTGCGGGACTTAGGAGCGGCAGGCGGACTGGACTTGGGCTGCTCACGAGCAGGGCGCGCAACGGCGGCAGGCGGCGATCCGTCTGCATCCGAAAACCGGATATCGACGCTGCCAAAACGCAGCGTATCGCCCGATTTGAGCACCGCCCGCTGCACCACGGTGCCGTTGATGTCGAGGCCGTCGACACCGGCGGCCACGGCCTCGAAGCCGGCCTTACTCCAACTGACGCGGCAATGCATCAGTTCGACGGTTTCGTCGTCGATGATGATGTCGTTCGTCGAGTGGCTTCCGATCGTCAGTGGCTGCCCCTTCGACAACTCGTGTCGCGAGACATCCCCCGTGAAATGCAGCACTTCTAGGACAGGCATGGATTGGCAAGTGTGTCGCTGAATAACTCAGATGGAATTTGATGGTTCCGGTCAACGTCCCAGCCGTTGCCGCAGATTCGCTTCGAACTCGTCTCCACGATCCGCGAAAGGTCGGTGCCTGAGATACCAGGTACCCCATTGTTGGATGGCGTCGGCACGCCAGGCGGCCATGACCGCGTCGATCTGTTCCTGGCCGGCTCCTGGAGGCAATCCACCGAGCGGATCTGTCGCGAGACTGAAGCCGTTGGGCCGCCGACTGAGCCAGCACAAGGCGTTGTTGGCCTCGACATTGACGCCGACATCGGGATCCTCCAACGCCGTGATCAACAACTTGGCGAGGCTCATGTCTCCCGTGCGTCCCAGCGCCCAGATTGCGGTGCGGCGAACTTCTGCCTTGTCATTTGCCGCCAACAGCGCCAATCGATCCTTCTGGGCGATCAACGATTCACGATCTCCGATCTGAATCTCCTCAACCAGTTGCTCCTGTACTTCCGCGAAACTGACGTTGTCGATGTTCTCCAGCGCGGAAAGCAAGTCGCTGGTGGCGCCGAGATTCTCGGGCACAACCGGTTTTCCATCGACGATTTCGACGTTGGTGAGATCGTCCGGCAACCCGCGACCGCCATCCTGCGAGCCCGTTCCCGCCATATCCGGAGCATTCGGAGTTACCGGTGGCTTCACAATCTGTCCGGTCGACAGCGCCAGGAACAGAATGGCGAATGATGTATCCTGGTAGGTCGTCCCCGCCGACATCGACCAGGAACCATCCTCCTTCTGAGTTCTCAGCAAATAGTCGCCGCAGAACTGGTACCAGTCGTGTGGACCGATATGCGATATGCCGGCGAGCGATGCGGCACGTTCAACGGTGTAGTAATAGTAGGCTGCATGTGGCGCCGGGTTGTAATCGACGAACCGGGTGCCCAGCCAACCCGCGGCGCGCTGCACCGAACTCTGAATCGTCGTGATCGGGACGCTCGTCGAGGTCTCGGGTGCGACTTCCTCCGGCGCTTCGTCCAATTCCACCGCTTCGAGGGGGCCTCCCGCATTTGCGTCCTCAACGGACGCCGCATCGGGCGAGTCTTCATTACGAACCGTCCCTGCGAATAACTGATCGGCTTGATTCGGGTACAGGTGCCTGGCGGCGATCAGAATTGACCCGATTCCGGCGGCCGTCATGTTGAGAGTACTGACACCCACATCTGGGCCGATGTTCGTGCCAGGACAATAGACGAATCCGCCGTCGGCCATCTGGCCGTCGATTTGCCAATTGACACAACGCTCGAAAATCGTATTGGGAATGGGGATTCCCGCTCGTGTCGCAGCCCACAACCCGAGCATCGCATACTGGGTAACGCTGGTGTCGCCGTCGGATTGAGCACCGTGGGCGTCCGGGTAGTCCCAGCTTCCATTCTGACGTTGCCCATAAATGATGTAATTGGCAATCATCTGAATCTGGTCCCGATACATCTGCGGTTGACCAAGCTGCTCTCCCACTTCGACCAGCAGCGTGGCTTCCACTCCCGCACTGTAGTAGTGATGCGCCGTGTTGGGCTTGTATCCGTCTTCAACGGTACATCTGGCGAGGATCGACTCGACGACATTTGCGATTGCCGGAGTTTCGACCGGCCGATGAGCCTTGACCAACGCCAGCGCGCACAGAGCACGCAAGCCTTGGTCTCCATTGGTCTGATTCCAGGTGGCAGCGCCCGCCAGAAGCGAATTCGCACCTTCCTGGATGGCATCCTCGATTTCCAACGGATCGGCGGCGGCGACGCCGCGGCATCCGATGGCGATCCACGCGGCGGCGGCCCACCCTAGAATCGAACGTCGCATGTTGCGGTATTCCATGGGAATCGCCTTGCTGAACCAATGCGCGGGTGACACGCCCCGCGCCAGGACATGTGATATGATCGGGATTTGCCGCTATCCCGACCCCTAACATAGCATCCAATTCACGGAGACAGAAGTGAGCACCGGTGAGAAGAAACCGACTGGGGCGGCCATGAAACCCAGCCCATTCTCGCGCAGCCGGTGTCTGCTGTCACGCCATGAGAGCCGGCTTTTCGTCATCGATGTCCAGGAGAAGTTCGTTCCTCATTTAACCGACGGAATGCGGCTGGTCTCGAACTGCAGGTTCCTGATCGAGGGGGCCAAGTTGCTCGGCATCCCACTGGCTGTCACCGAACAGAACCCGCTGAAACTGGGGACGACAGTGGCGGAACTGCGGGAACTGCTGCCGACACCCTTGGACAAGATGCGATTCAGCTCCGCGGAATGCCTGCAGAATGAACTGACCGCGGGCGATGAGGTCAGGCGGCAAATCGTGATCTGCGGGATCGAAACCCATGTCTGCATCATGCAGACCGCACTCGATCTGCTGTCACAGGGGTGGGACATCTACGTCGTCGCCGATGCAGTCCAGAGCCGATACGAGTCGGACCGGTCACTGGCTCTCGACCGCATGGCCGCCGCCGGAGTGACTCTGGTTTCCGTCGAATCAGCCTTGTTCGAGTGGTGCGAAACAGCCGAGGCGGCTGAGTTCAGGGACATCAGCCGCCTCGTCAAGGCGCGGGCGAAGTAGAGCCACGGAGAATCACCACACGATGGTGACGTTCACGCTGGCGGGGCCGGCGTAGTCCCAGTTGCGGCGGTAGCTGTAATACGGATAGCGAATGTGGGTCGGTCCTTCCCAGGTGCCGCCGATGTAGGGGCTGCTGTAGGGCGCCGCACCACTGAGTTGCGCGCCATCATTGGCGATCATGCCGCGATTCCACTTCCCGTCATGAGGAATGAACGCGGAGCTCTGCGGCGCGACCGGAGATTCGATCACAAAATCAGGCGATTGAGGAATGGGCAACGGCACGACCTGGATCACATCATCCGCGCATGCGGCGGAGATGCCGGCGAACAGAGTCGTAACAGCCAGCAACGTGAGAATCGACGAGTTCATCGACAGCTTCTCCAAAGGAGGTAGTGCAGTTGGTTCAGTGGGAATGCCTTGCCACCCGTCGAGTCGTTCGCGAAATGGCGGCCTTCATCCGACCGAGCGTACTGGTCGCGGCGACCGCTTGCAGATGGCAATTTCGATTCGGCCCG
>JANNSB010000518.1:0-14174 GCA_031402175.1 Planctomycetaceae bacterium | reverse complement strand
GTCGATCATGCCGGCCAGGTTCCAGACCTTCTCGGAGCGTGAATTCATCAGGAATGTGGCCGCTCCCCGTTCGGCTTCGAACACACGCGACCAGTCGCCCAGGTAGTCTTCGGTCACTTCGAATGACACCGGGACTGTTTGTTCCCGCTCGGCCTGTCGTGCGCGAAGGCTGCTGAATCCCAGCTTGCGTTCGACCTCGCGTCGAGTTGCATTGAGGCCGCCGACCGGCAATACGATTTCCACGATGAGCGACGCTCCTTGCGTGCGCATCAATCCCAGCGCCTCCTGCAGTCCGGCCAGCGGCTGTTCGGCCTCCCAGTTGGCGAAGTGCACGAGATGATTGGCCCCCCCGGCGCGCTGCGCGGCAGGGTTGGCGATGGCATCGACATGGGCATAAATGGAATTGTCGAGAATTCCATCGAACGGAGGATCAGGCCACCATTTGGGAAGGTTGATCACTTCCCAGCCGGGTGGGTGCACGACGACGTATTCGGGTTTCGAAGGAGTGCACGCCCCGGTGTTGCCGAAGGCGGAAATATCCTCGGGAATGCCGTTCGGCGTGAGGCGCGTGCCATCGATCCGCAGGCACACGCTCGAGCGGGGCGTCATCGCCGGCCCGGGAGAAAACACAAACCGGTGAGGCTCACTGGGAAATGGCGTGTACTTGCCGTTCCAGGGCCACGTGATGACTTTTCCCGAATCGACCTTGATGGTGATCAACTCGAACAGCGACCACTCGTAGTTCGTGATGCGGCCGGCCGGGATCCAGCTTTCGAAGGCCGTGTACCGGCTGCAATTGTGCATGGATTGAATCGAGACCACGGGCAACGTTCGCGACTTGGTCTCGATCGTTCCATAAAGTATCAGTCCATCGGCGGTGACTTGTCTGCCGGTGTACCGCGCATGAGAAGCAGCGTCGAAGGCCGCGATGCCGCGATTGAGCGACTCGAGCGCGCCGACCAGCACCTGGTTGATTGGTCCGGCTCCTTGAATCAGCGCCTGGTCCCGCACCAGTTTGATTTTCGACTCCGCGGTGTCATGCGGGACGAACGTGGACTCTTCGACCTCCGGATCCCCGTCCGCCTTGAGCACGATGTAGTACGTGTACGGGCTCGGCTGGATCCAGTCCAGAAGGATCGACTGCTTGAAGGTAATCCATTGGTCGGGGAGATCGGAATCAGTCACCAGGTCAATCGCACCCGAGATGTCGAGGCCGCCGTTCTTCCAGGTGAGCGTGGGACCGGACGTTAATTGGGCAGTGTACACCGCGTCGCCGAACAGCGTTTCCACCGTGATCTGTATGGCCTCGATCTTCGTTTTGATGGAACCGATGAGCGCTCCGAGCCGCGTGCCCACATGTTCCTTGCTCACCGCGATGGAAAACTCATCCGTCAGAAAGTAATTGTTGATCCCGTGAATCGCGCCCGCCGGCGGACTGGTACTGCCGAGCTGCAACGGGAGCGCGAGCGCTTGCGCCGGCGAACTGCCCACGGCCTTGAAGTCGAAGAAAGGAAAATCGCCGGGCAGAGGCACCTGCATGGCCCGGAAACTGCGGCGGAGCGTCTGGCGAACTTGCGCGGCAATCAGCGCTTCGCCGGCAGCCTTCACGCCGGTTGTCGGTTCCGTCGTGAACTGGATCCGCTCATCCTGCGCGGGATAGGGGATGTCCAGCACGCGTTGGCCTGTCGGAAGCGTCTTGGGCACGACATCGTATGTGATCCGCACTTCGCCGTGCACCGGGTCCGGCATCGGCTCGCTGTCGGCGTCGGGAATGAATCGCGCCCGAACGAAGAGATTGGCCGTGAGCTGGGAGGTAGCGCCGGGCGCGAGGCTGATCTTCGGCGTGGAAACCTGCACCTGCACCCCGCCGCGAACGGCATCGCCCGGTTCTTCCCCCACTCGGAAGCTGGATTTATGCAAAAAAGTCGGCGAGGCGCCCGTGACCGCCTTGTTCTGGTGCAGCGTGGCCAACAGGCCGTTGATCTGCCGGACGCTGACCTGCAGCACCGCATCAAAGTCACCCGTCAGATTGTTGGCCATTTGCGTCCGATGTGCTGAACCGAGACTACGAGACTTGATGATGTGCCCTGCCGCCGCCGTTCGACTCACGCGACCTCGATCGTTTCAATGCAATACACGCTGTCGTCGATGTCGTTGTAGCCCTGGGATCGGTCCTGCGATGACGCCTCCGCAGCGCTGCCTTTGACATAGGCCGTCATTCCCGTCAACGTCCGTCGCTGGACCAATTGCGGAGCATTGGGAACTGGCGCGACGACATCGAAGGCGATCAACAGATCCTTGCCGGGCGCGACGGCGAACCGAATCTTGTCCGAGGCCACGATCTGGTCGTTCAGCAGGATCACGCCTTTCATGCCGGCGAAGGTCACATCGACAGGCGCGTCCGTGGCGTCCCAGGGCTGAACCGCTCCCGCCAGAACCGCATTCGAGATGCAGACGTTCGTCAGTTTCGTCGATTGACCCGCCACGCCACGCAGTGAGATTCTGATGGACTGCTTCGGCTGTGTCAGCAACACTCCGGTAATCCTCTGCACGATGCAGGAACCGGCGGCATTGACGCCGCCCGTCGGGTTCAACGCGTTAGCGCTGGTGGAAAGATAGGGTTCCCAACTCCGCGTGGTGGCTTGCGCCGGCGCGGAAGGCAGGGATGATACGCGGTGCGGATTGGAATCACTCACTCCGTCCACAAAGGCAATGGCCTGATATTCGTGCTGACTGTTTGGTGTCAGACTCTTGTGTGGGAAGGGCGTCGCCCCTTCATGAATCTTGACGAACGCGCCCACCGATGGCGGCGAACGATGCTCGACTCTCGCGAGCGTCGGCGGCGTCCAGCTCAGGTCGATTTGATCGATGTCCTTGACGACGGCCGTCAACACCGGCGGCGCGGGGAACATGGTGGCGTTCGACGCATCGGAAAAGTCGGAAGCCCCTCCGGTGCTGTTGAACACGCGGACCTCATACTTGAACGTGAGTCCCGGCGCGGCGATCTTGTCGACGAACACCGTCGCGGTGATGACGTCTGGGAGCAATTCCGGGGTAGCCGGGGGTTGCAGGGGTGCGCGTTGTTCAGTGCGACGGACTTCAAATCGCGCGGGATCCGGTTCTTTGTTCGTCCAGACGAGCACGATCCCCCTCAGGAGATCGGAGACTGTCGCATGCAAGCCGGTAGGAACAATCGCAGTACTGGTGTCTTCGTCGACCACGAGCTGCGTTCCGCAGCCCGCGAAGCCGTACAACAAGACCACCGGAACGAGAATCGCCGGCACCAACACGAGCAAGATGAACCATTCCAAGGCCGCGTCTCCTGCAGAAACTGGTCAGATCCGCCAACGGCCCGCACTTCAGCCCGGAACAGTCGATCACCTGTCACATCTTGACTACTGGACAGATGAATGGTCAATGAATAGCCGCGGACGACACTCCGTTTTAGCCCACAAAGTCTGGCAAACGCGAAAATTGGTCAATTGTTGGCGATGAGCGACTACTCCGTCGAATTCGTCCCTGTCGCCGTGCGCGCGATTTCACCGGCGCGCCAGGCGTGGAAGAATTGCTGGAAGCCCGTTCGGACGTTCGCTGGGCCGTCGGTCACTGCGGCTCGAAATTCGTCCGAGGTGGGGCTGCCGCCAGCCGCATGAAACAAGGTGGCCGCCTGGGCGGCTGTCGCGGTATCGTGTTAACCGAGCAGGTTCAGCAACTCGATGAGTTCGCCATCGGCAGAATCCCACGCGAGTTCTGCATACTGGCGCGCTGAACTGAAACCGGGATCTTCGTCGGTATCCAGCCAGACTGCGCCGCTGCAACCGATCGTTAGTGGTTCCCAATCGGGTGACATCGGCTGATAGGGCTTGGCGGTCGGCCAATACAGCCCCTCGACGCCAGGACCGATGGCGATGGCCACCAGATGTTGATCATGCGCAGGCGTGCGGAGGATGAACTCCTCTTCCCATTTCACGCCCGGGTCATGTTCATTGTCGCGCGTTCCCTCAATGGATCGCTCTTCGATCAATTCTCCGTTGGCGTAGATCTGCACGGTTTCAACATTGGTCCAGTGTGGTCCGAGCACGCGCACACGGACCTTGAACTCGTCCGCTGCCAACGGGGCAATGTCGCCAGATGTATATTGTTCCTCAACCGTCAATTCGGCGAGTAGCCCATAAGCGACCATCACGCGGCCATGCAGCAGGCTGTCGACCGCGGCGTCGACATCGATGTTTCCGGGGTCGAGATCATCGCAGCGGATGTACGTGCGAGCCTGCCCGACGAAATGGCGGGCCACGTCGTGAGAGTCGCTGGCCCCGATGGGCGTCACCCTGTACCCAGCATTGAGCAGCGTCATCCAGTCGCGAAACAACTGCAGTGGATCGGATTGGACGGCGGCGGAGTTCACGACCTCCATCGCCGTCATGCGGTACGGCCATTCGTCGAGACTGAGACCAACGGCGTCGTTGAAGTGGTCGGGGCCGAAGGGACGCACGCCCGAATGCAGATCGCGCGCATGATTGAGCACAGCCACCTTCACTCCCGGCGTCGCGAAGATCTCGTCAAAGACCGGTTCCCACGAAGTGTGGTTGTGGTCGGGAACGCGTGCGCCATCGGCGATAGGAAAGATGTTAAAGTGGCCGACAGGAGTGGTGACTTCGTTGCCGATGACGGGAGTGAAGTATTGCCGCAGACCCGCCTCCACGGCGTACGGCTCATGGTCGATGTGGACGTTGTGATCGGTGGCGATCGGCAGCTCGATTCCTTCGCCGGCGAGCGTGACCATCCGTTCGGTAATGGTGGCATCGCCGTGACCCGAAAACGTCAGCGTGTGCACGTGCGTGTCGCAGGCCACGTAGCACTCTGTTGGAACTTCGCGGCGAATGCCGACGATGTGCAACTGCGAATCGCCTGCATCGAGGTCGACCTCGACCTGCGATAGCGAGTATTCGAAGCCGCGACCCGCGTAGATCGTGTAGCGGCCGATCGGCAGACCGAACTCCGCCGTTCCATTCCCGGTGTAGATCACTCCGGACCTGACAGCAAGCTGATTGCTCGGCGAAATCGCCACCGGATGTAGAGCCCCACTCGAATTGATGATTGTGATCCGCGCGGGGATCGACTCACCACTCGCCTCGTCGACAACGCGAATCGCCACGCGCGCTTCGTCGAGCGCCGAGGACAACGGCCGACGGATCAGCGCGACCTCGCCGACACGAATGTCGTCGGATGTCGACGACTGTGACCGGATTCGCAGCAGGTTCTTTCCGTCGACCAGCACGCCGGCCGGCACCACTATGCAGGTGATTTGATCATTCTCGTCGCGAGTCAACTCCCCCAGGACTGTATCATTGATGCTGATCTGCCAGTCCTGCTTCACGTCCTGTTGCCGCAGCCGCAGTGTGCATTCCTCTGCATTTCCCTGCGATTCGAACTCGACCGCGATCTCTGTCGCCTGCGGTTCGGCGGGAAACGATGACCACTCCCGCGTTTCATTGGAGCGCACATGGATCAACTCGGGGAGTATCCCATTCGAATCGTCCGCCAGCGCCGCTTGTGGCACAGCGAGCAACCGCAGGAACATGGCACCTAGCAGAACTCCGCAAGAAGATGATTGAAGCATTGTGCGCGAAGCAAGGGGTTAGTCGGCCACCGAGTCTACGTCTACCAGCAGCGAACCTGAAGTGGCAAGTCTCAAGGAATGCTCACATTTCGGCGCACATGAGAGTGGTCGGCCGGCGCCTTCACACTGATCGATCCAGATGCAAGCAACGATACTGCGAGAACGGCTAATGCATCAACAGGTCAAAAGCGCGATTCTGGATTGCAGGGTCTGGGTGAGTGCGGAGCGCTTCCACTTGTTCTTCGTTGAGTTCGTCGATGCTGAGATCCTCATTGATGATTGCGTCCAGTAGAGCGTTGGCCCGATAGGGAGAACGTAACAAGCCTGCAACTGCCAGGCTGCGATTCGTGCCCGTGAGGTGAGTGAGTGATGCGGCCAGCGCTGCTGTCGAGTCGGGCGAATCCAGGTCCACCAGGCCGCTGACGGCTCCCATCTGCAGTTCGGCGTTTGTACCGTCAGCAAGGTATCTCAGAAGCTGCTCGCCACAGGGCTGCCATTCACCGCAGCCGAGAATGCGCAGAGCGTCGTATCGAGTTCCCGTCGACACTTGCTCGTCGTCGGCCATTGTCGCCGCGAGTTCAAGCAGCCGATTCCAGCGCGACTGCAGCGCGGCGTTTTCTTGGAGCAGCGATGCGATGCGCTCCCTGGGCCAGACAGCTTGCTGACTGAGTCCATTGATAATCCCGCCGCCGATTACGACCGCCTGCCAGTCGCGCAGCGGCTGCTCCAGGCCCGGCAGCGACACGGATAAAATCGAATGAAGCTCTTGATCCTGATTGCGTCGTCCCGCCGCGATCGCCACTCGCCAGATCCAGGGAATGCGGCGATACTCCTCGGCCCCGGTCGGCAGATCTTCGCTCAGCACGGAAATCAACTTCGCCGACATTTCCTGATTTGCCACGATCAGCGATTCGCGATCCTCGACAGGCAGCGCATCATTGAGGAGTTGCGTCGCAACTTCCCGCGGGTCGGCGCTCACAGGGATCGATGGTGCCGCAGCGCTGATTGTCGGCGGCTCCAGTTGCGGCTCGCTGCCGACCGGCACGCATTCCAGACCATGCAGATCCATCAGCGCCCGTGTAATGGGTCCATCGGGCCGCAATGTGAGCGTGTGTTCGCCCGCCGGTAGCGTGATGCGGCCGATCTGCAGTCGCTGATACTGGCTCCAGCCTCCTGTGACTGAAACTTCGCCGCGAATCGGTTCCGATCCGCCTTCCAGCACGAAACGGTTGCCGGCCGAACTGTCGTCGCAGGCATACACCATCCAGAGATCGCAGGTCATATCCTCGGAAAGTCGCACCGACCAATCGACGTGATCCCCCTCGCTGTGCCAATACCCGATATTGCGAAACGGCTGTTCGAAGATGATGGAGCCGCCATGCATCTCGCCGTTCGTGGCCAGCAGTAGCAGACGCCCTGATTCATCGAGTTCGACGATGGACGGCTGATTGCCCTCAAACACAATTATCGGAGACTCTGCCGGCGTCGACGGAGTCCGCATGTACGCGATGATGTCGGCCACGTCCTGGACGGAGAGATCCCGTTCGATGCCTTCGGGCATCATCGACTTGCCGGTGCCGCGCAGCTCGTCAATGTCGCGGCGCAGGATCGATTCCTGTTTGCCTTCCTGCATCGCCAGGGTGATGCTGCTACCGGATTCTGCCGCCAGCATGCCCGTCACGATCCGCCCGTCGAGCAAGGCCACGTTGTAGTTGAGGTAGCGGTTGTCGACCGCGCTGCTCGGATCCATCATCGCCAGCAGCAGATACACCGGTGTCTTGTTGGCGAGCGGCGCCAGGTCGGGACCAACGGCGTGACCGACATCGTTCAGTCGGTGACACACCGCACAGGACTTCAGAAACAGCGCCTGACCGTGCACAACGTCTCCATCGAGTTCAGCCGCTGCCTGGTATTGTTCGACGATGCTTTGCCGATCGGATGTGGTCCTGCCGAGAACAACTTGAGCACGCTGCCGCACTGTTTCCTCCGGATGTTCGAGCAGACGCGCCGCACGCGCAGCATCCAGCTCGACGGACAGAATCCGTCCCTCCTCCACTTCTATAAGTACCTGCATCAGCCATTCGGGCCGATCGACGGCGACATCGAAGATCGCTCCTCGAACTTGAGGAGTCGCCGAGGACCAGCCGGCCAGCAGCACATCGAGACCCTCGCGCGAATTGATGCGCCCCAGAGCTTCCACCGTTGCCAGTTGAATGTCCATCGACTCGTGTGATGCCAGCAGCCCGCGCGCCGCCTCCAGATCGGCTGCCTGATTGCGACGGTCGCATCCCAGCACCGACAAAGCCGCCAATCGGCGTTGCTCATGGGCATCGACATCGCCGGCGACCTCGCGAAGACCCGCGATCGTCGTCTCCAGACGCGCCGCTGCGTCGACGCCCAGCAATTCGGGCAAGGGGCGTTCCTGTTCCGAGAGCGTCGAAAGCAGACTGGCAAGCGCCCTCGTTTGCCACGCCGCCAGGGCACCCGCGCTCGGCTTGGTGATGTAATCGACGGCACTTCGCAGGGCGGAATAGTCATCGTTCGCGGCCGCCACGATCAGAAGTTGCGAGGTGAACGCTGAATCCGGAGCGATCTCGCGCGGCGCGAGTGTCGCCGCCAACAGGTCGGCGACATTCTCCGCGTTGATGGAACTCATTGCCGCCGCCTGAAGGAACGGATCGTCCGGATGGTCCGACAACAGTTGGACGAGGGCGGACGCCGCTCGCCGATCACTGGTTTTGCCGAGACTGGCCGCCAGTTGCACTCGGACCGTTGCATCGGTGTCGTCGACCATACCGAGCAGCGCGTGGAGTAGGTCCGATACATGTTCCAGCGTGCCACTGGCAATGCGAACCGCTTGCTTTCGCACTCCCGGATGCGCGTCGTGCAGCATGGCCAACAACAACTCACCATCGACCGCACCAAGTTCCTCGAGTACGGCGAGTACATGCAGCCGTGCTTCGGGTCGCGAACCGTCTTGAGCCATTTCCGTCAATGCAGGCACGACCGACCGATCGCCGCGCCACACTAGCATCAGTCCGGCAAGATCACGCTGCGGCCCGTTGGGACTGTCCAGCGCTTCCACAAAGGCGGCTGAGTCGAGTTCATCGAGCCGCACGATCGGCCGTGGAGGGTTTTCACGAGGAAAGACGCGATAGATCCGTCCGAGCGACTCGCCCGCCCGCAAGTCGACTCGCGCGATGTCGTCGGCCGGGATCCACCGCGGATGCTCGATGATGTACCGGTACATGTCGACGACCCACAGTGAGCCATCAGGTCCGGTCCGGGCCTGCACCGGTCGAAACCAACCGTCGGCTGATGCCAGAAACTCACGCTTCGCCTCGTCCACTGCTCGCTGCGCGGTGAACGTCGCGCCGTCCGCGGTCACCTGCAACCGGTGCACCACCTGGTTCACCGGCTCGCAGGTGAATGAGTTTCCCTTGAACTCCGTCCCCAGCAAATCGTCGCGGTATATGCCCAGTCCGCAGGCGGCAGTCGTCAGTCCCGGCGGCCCCGACAGCTCGAATGTCAACGGAGGAACAGCCGGGAACAATGTGTTCGAGGGAGACAGATCAACCTGAACCGGTGCGTCTCGCAGAAATGGATTTCGCCGCAGCTCATGGTCGGCCAGCGGATAATGGAACAGCATGTTCCCGCTATGGCAGCCGAACCAGTTGTCCCAGTCGTCGCGAACGCGCCCCTGCTGCGTGCGGCCCGTCGCCGGCTCGATGATTCCAGTATCAGGCTTGATCCGGAAGTCGCGGTCGCCCAACGGGAACGGCTCACCTCCGGCGAAAGATGTGATGTCGCCGCCGAACAGGCCGCATGAACCATAGACCCAACCATCGAGTCCGAGCACGAGACTGTTTACTCGCCCCTGATAGTTGCCGGTGCCGAACCCGGAGTAGAGCACGCGTTGCTCATCGGCCCGATCGTCGCCGTCCGTGTCCTCGGCGTACAGAATGTCGGGCGCGGCACAGATGAGCACTCCGTTGCGCCACGCGGTCACACCTGTCGGAAACGGGATGTCGTCGAGAAACACGGTGGAAGTGTCAAACACGCCGTCGCTGTTCGTATCACGCACGAGGCGCACGGATCCCCCTGGCTGAAAGTCGCCGGCGACACCCTCGGGATAGTCGTGCATCTCGGCGACCCACATACTGCCGTCGGGTGCGAAGTCGATGGCCACCGGATCGACGATCAACGGTTCGGCGGCGACCAGTTGAGTTCGCATCTCGGGACGAGAGCGAATCCGAGCGGCCGACTGCTGAGGCGACAAGGGAGCGATGCCGTTGGTGCGCGACACATCGACTCGCGCGGCGAAGGCGTCGCCGATCTGTGAGTGCACGGCATCGACGATCGGTTGCTCCAACCCGGCGGCATAGGGAGCCGGAATGTCGTAGTAGATCATCGCTCCGCCCCCTTCGTATCCGCCTTCGGTGAGCACGCGCTCAGACGGCACATAGCCACAGGCGGCGTTGGCATATCCGTTGATCCACAACCGCTGCGCGTCGAGTTCGCGCTTCAATCGTAGCGAATAGTCGACGACGGTTTCGCCCGGCAAGAACACGATCGTCAGCGAGTCTCCGAACCGCCACGACTGAATCGGCGCATCGATCTGCTGAATCAGTTCTTCTCCTCGATCAAGTCGCGCCAGTTGCACCCGCGCGTGGTGGCCGACCGCATCATTCTGCTCGGCGAGTTGCTCCCATTGAGCACGATCGGGGAGTTGTTGCAGCGCCAGCGTGACGCGATCGAAGCGAGTGGTCAGTTCTCCCTGTACCGGCGCCAGATAGCCGGCGAGCATGCGACGTACTTCGGTCGCCACTTCTTCTCCCTGAGCACTGGCGATGTCGGCTCGATCGCCGGTGACGCCGGAATTCGGATTGAGATCGGCCCCGCATCCCACCGAGCAAATCGCGACTGCTTCGGGGTAGTCTCGCTCAATCGCGGCCTGCGCGTATCCGGCCCAATCGCCGCTGATCTGATTGTCAGAGAGCGTCACGCAGTGGCAGGCGTAACTGACATAGACCGCCCGAAGTTCACCCTCGAGCGAACGCACGGTCAACACCGGCAGATCATGGTCCACCGGTCCCCCCACGGTGCGGCGGTTCATCGCGAAGCGAACCGTGCCGATCCCCCAGTTAAGTTGAGCCGGCGCGCGATTGTTCAACGCATCCAGGGCAACCTGTTCCAGCTTGTCGATGAAGTGGCGCGTGTAGTGTGCAATGTGCTGCAGGTGTTCATCCGGGATCGGTTCGCCGAACAGCGTCTCGTTCTCCCCCTCCAGCATAGGGGCGCTGTGCGTATGCGTCGCCGTTAACGTCAGCCGTTCCCTGGTGACGGCGGTCTGGGTCGCCAGCCGATCGGCGAGTTCCGTCACCAAATCGTCCGGTATGCCGAGGATGTCGATCGTAATGAGCACGACCGGCCCCTGCTCGTCGGTGCCGATGGCCAAAGCCTTGGCCCAGATCTGTTGCCGCACGCCATCTGATTCTTGCCGCCGGCCGCCGAATCCATTCAGCCGAATCGAATGCTCAGGCGTGATGTCGATTGCGGCGACGCCTACGTCGTATGTGTCCGCCTGAATCCGCTCGGCACGAGTCTGCTGCGCGACGCCGACTCGATTGAATCCGCCTCCAATGACAGCGGTCCACACGACCGCCCGCCAACACAAGCCAAGATTGAGTGAGTCGAACACGCCGTTTTCTCCATCACACCGGCTGCAATACTTTTCGAGTGAATGCCGGTCACCAGACTCGGAAGGATTCAACTCCGAGATGGATCACGCCATCAATCAAGGTATAAGGACACATCCAACACTGCCACCGAACTCGACCTTATACAGCGGCTACGACGAGATGCAGCACATTCGCGCGCAACCGCGCGGCTTGGAATGTCGAATTCAAGAAACACCCGCGCTCTTGTTCCATGCCAGCCAGTGGGGCGCTCAGCAACGCCTATCAACGCCGCAAAGAGCAGGATCCTTCCACCGAGTGTGCTGGCATAGTAAATGCCGCCCGTCTAATCTCCAACGGCTTGACCGAATACCGCAGCGAGATTGTCGCGGCGATTAGTGCCGTAAACGGAAGAGGATGCATCGGATGGGTCCAGAATCTCAGCCTGCGAAGGCTTCCCTGTTGTCGGAAGTTCGCAACATCTACCGGCACGGCCAGGCCGTCTGGAAGATGACGTCGCCGGAGCGCAAGCGGACGCTCCGCCTGGCCAGTCTGGTGATGATCATCACGTCGCTCGCCAACGCCGCGGCGCCCGTACTTCTCGGCGGCCTCTTCGATGCAATGCAAGGCCGAGTGCCCAACGACGTGATTTCGAGTTTTCCGCTCTCGATGTTTGGGCTCGACGCCGACATAACCGCGGAGCGCGAGGCAACCCTTGGTCAGCCGAATGAAATTGACGGCAACAACGCCTCGACAAACGAATTCGTGCGTCTGACCAACGATCTGCTGTTTAGTATCTCAATCGTTTATCTGTCGGTGATCGCCTGTTCCTATCTCTTGCGTGAATCGCTGCGAGTGGTGCAACGATTCATGGTGCAGGACACGACATCGCGGATCGAGAAAGAGACTGCCGTCAACCTCGTCGGCCATCTGCTCAAGTCCGATCTGGGCACGCTGTGGCCTGTAAGCGGAATCCAACAAGTTCGTCTCAACGCAGCCTTTATCTGCGGCGCGTCGCGCGGAGCACCGCGCACTTGAGGTACTCCGTCTCGGGGCAACTCAGGGCGATCGGATGATCACCCGCCTGAGTTCGCTCTTCGATCAGTTGCGCGCTCCGACCGGCTTCCAGCGCTGCCTGCGCCAAGACCTCGCGAAACATGTAGCGGTCCACATGTCCGGAGCAACTGCACGTCACGAGGATGCCATCGTCTTCCAGCAGCTCGAACGCAGCGCGATTGAGCCGCAGGTATCCCTTGAGAGCCCGCTCCAGCCCGCTGCGGGTGCGGGCCATCTTCGGCGGATCGAGAGTGACCACGCCGTACCGCCGACCCTCGTTGAGCTGTTGCTGCATCGTTTCGACGGCATCTCCTTGAAGGACTTGATAGCGATCGGCCACGCCGTTGAGTTCCGCATTCCGCTTTGCCATCTCCAGTGAAGGACCAGAACTGTCGATGGCTGTCACTGACTCCGCTCCGCCGATCACCGCCGCCGTGATGCCGAATCCCCCCGTATAGCTGCAGACATCCAGGACGCGTTGACCGCGAGTCAGCCGGCTCACTGCCAGCCGGTTGTCACGCTGATCGAAATAGAATCCTGTCTTCTGCCCCTCGACGACATCGACCTCGAACTGCACGCCGTGCTCGCGAATGACCAACGGACGAACTGGCGGTTCTCCCCAGATGAGGTCGTCGTGCATCTCCAGTCCCTCGGCCTCGGCCATGCCGCGTTCCGTGCGCAGCCAGATGCCTTTGGGCTGCACCGCGTCTCGCAGCGCATCGAGAATCGCCTCCCGCTGCTGCCAGAGTGCCAGACTCGTCCACTGCACCATCAGCGTCTCGCCATAGCGATCGACGATCAGGCCCGAGAGTTCGTCCCCTTCGCTATAGATCAGTCGGCAGGCATGTGCTGCATCGGTCTCGCTGAACAAACGCTGCCGCAGCGCGAGCGCCCGCTCGATCCTCGACTTCCACAGTTCGATCCCGGGTTGCTGCGACTGCTCCCACGAATAGAGCCGCACGCGAATGTTACTATTCGGGTTGAACAGTCCCCAGGCGATGAACTCCCCCTTGTGGCTCCGCAGTTCCACGAGGTCGCCCGCCTGCGGCGTGCCACTGACATCAGAGATCGCCCCCACGAAGACCCACGGATGCCGGCTGAAAAACGGCAACGCCCGCCTGGGTTTGAGACGGACGACAGCGTGAGCGACCAACATTGAGGCACCAGCGTTTCGATTGAGGAAACAGTCAGTATACTGCATCGCTGAGTGTGTAGGCAGTTGGTCGTCAGTGTGTGCAATGTAGGGAATGCCCTCCGTGGCATTCCGTCGGCGGGTCTGCGGCTGCGCATTGGAAATAGCGCCGTCGTGATGCACCGCGCCATGTCAGCAGTCGGAAGCAATTGAACATGCAATCCAAGAACATTACCGCCGTCATCGGACTCCAATGGGGAGACGAGGCCAAGGGCAAGATCGTCGATCTGATGACAGATCGCCACGACCTCGTCGTCCGCTATCTCGGCGGCAATAATGCCGGCCACACCGTCGTCTTCGGCGGCATGAAGTACAAGCTCTCGCTGCTGCCCGCGGGGATACTGCGCCCAGGCGTCGATTCGGTCATCGCCAGCGGCGTCGTCATCAATCCCAAGGCCCTGCTGGCTGAGATTCAGACGTTGAAGAATCAAGGCATCGAACTCGGCAACCTGTGGATCAGCGACCGGGCGCACATCATCCTGCCTTACCATCTGCTGGAAGACGCCGCGCTCGAAAAGCAGCGGGGCGACTCGGCCATCGGCACGACGATGCGCGGGATCGGCCCCTGTTATCGTGATAAAGCCGGCCGCACGCACGCGATTCGCATGGGCGATTTGGTCCGGCCCGA
>JANNSB010000517.1:0-6251 GCA_031402175.1 Planctomycetaceae bacterium | reverse complement strand
GACACGATCTGTTCCGAAGCGGCGGCGTGGGGGAGTGCCCGCAACGCGCGACAAACCGGCATCGACTGGCACTTCACGACCGCCGACGCTCGCGTCAAACTCACGCGACTCTACCCTAAAATCCTGGAATGACAGACCACTAGGCTCAGAGGCAAAGCAGTATCTCAACTATCTGCAAGAGGCGATTGAGCATTTCAGCCATCACGACACCCTGAAGGTCGAGTTCGTGATTCCGGTGGAGAAATGAATTGTTGGGCAGGATTGGGATTATTTGTGCAAACGATGTTTGTTGGGCAAAGCCCAAAGATCCACAACATCTAGTGTCTCCTCTCCTCGACTCCACAAAATCTTTGAGGTGCTTTACAACGCGAATTGGCGTGGCTAGTTTCATCCCGTCCTGGAGTCGGCGGCATGAATGACCGTGGCTCGGGGGTGGTCGGCTGCCAGTCAGCGACGGTTCGGGAAGCTTGAAGACTTAGTCCAGAGAGCCCCCGTTTGTCCAAGGATCGGACGATGTGTTTGTACAGGGAAGAGCACACCCACAGCCTGCAAAGCTCGATTGTTTCCGGCTGGAAACAAGGCTGTCGGTGTTCGGCTTCCTCGCTCCTCCGCTCCAGGCCTGGATTGCCGGCCGTGCTCGTCGACTCGAGGAAGAGTCGGTTACCGTTTCACCTTTCAGGGAGGAAAGTCCATGAACCGCAAGCCCATTATCGCCATCAACTCCGACTATCGCCCGGCTCGCATCGATTCGCCGGAACTTGCCTGGGTGCATGCCGGCTATTATGACGGCATCACCAAGTCGGGGGGCGTGCCGATGATCCTCCCGCCGTTGGCCAGCAACGACGACCTGCGGGCATTGCTGCATACGGTCGACGGCATCGTGCTCACCGGCTGCAAGCTCGATCTCGACCCGGTGCGGATGGGCTTCGAGAAACATCCCGCCGCCCGTCCGATGCCGCTTCGCCGAGAGGATTTCGACCGCCGTCTGGCGAGCCTCGCTTATGAAATGAAGATCCCGACCGTTGCCGTCGGCGTGGGTATGCAGGTATTGAACGTGATATGCGGCGGCACGCTGCACCAGCATCTGCCGGAAGATGTGCTGAAGTCGCTGTGCCACCGCGACCCGGTGGAGAAATGTCTGCGGCATGTGATCGAGATCGTCCCCGGCAGCCGGATGGACGCGATCTACGGCCCCGGCGAAATCCGCGTCAACAGCGATCATCACATGGGCATCGACAATCTCGCGAACGTGTTCCGCGTGAGCGCCACGTCGATGGACGGCGTGGTCGAAGCCTACGAGTCGGTGGAAGAAAACTGGTGGTGCGTGGGAGTGCAGTTCCATCCCGAGAACGAGTCGGCCTCGGCCCTCGACCTGCAGGTCTTCGAATCGCTGATCGAAGGCTGCCAGACTCAGGCCGAGCCGGAGATTCTGTCGCTCACGCGCCGCAAGGCCGCCTGAGCGGTTTGAGACAGTACGATTGACGCCACGAGACCCGGACGATTGGATGCGTCCGGGTCTTCTTGTTGCGGAGTCTGTCCCCAGACTCCGGGACCAAGGGAGTGGACGTCGAGAGTTGTTGTGACGAAATGACCGAGTGACGCCAACCGTGGTCGCCTCCGAGTCTGGGACAGACTCGGCTACGCGGCGGCTGTCCCCAGACGCCGGGCTAGGCGAGAACGCTCGCTATGGCGGGGCTGGCCGCCGCGAAGGGGGAACGGAATCGATCACCAGGACATAGTCTTGGCTTCCGAAGCGCGCCGACCGTGGTCGCCTCCGAGTCTGGGGACAGACTCGGCTACGCGCCCGCCGTTGGCGTGCCGGACTGCGACCGATCAGGGATTAACGCCAGACCGGCCACAACGATTTGCGAAAGCATGAACACTGAGAGCCAGAAGAGCACGCCTTCCTTGAAGCCGTAGGAGTGCAGTCCGATCTGCAAGGCGTTCGTTCCGAACCACGACCAGCTCACGGTGATGTTCCCCAGCACGCAGAGCGCGGCCAGTCCCTTGTCGCGAACGATGCGGTCCCAGCGGGCATGCAGCACCAGAGCGTTCCAGAGCACGATGATGAGCGCGCCGTTCTCCTTGGGATCCCAGCCCCAGAACCGGCCCCAGGAATCGTCGGCCCACAGTCCGCCGAGTACGGTGCCGACGAACGAGAACAAGAGGGCGAAGCACAACGTGCCGTACATCATGCGGACGAGGTTCTTCTTGAGTTCGTTGACCTGCGCGGGCGACACTCGATCTGGGAACAGTTCCGCGGCAAGACCCGACAGGAGGTACATCAGTCCGAAAAGTCCCGCCACATAAGTCGTCGCATATCCCGCGGTAATCGTGACGACGTGCGTTGCCAGCCAGAACTGAGTGTCGAGCACGGCCTGCAGGACGGTGAATGTGTCGCCATCCATCGCGAGTACATGGGCCACCTTGAGCGTCAGCATTCCGACGAGGCCGGAGACCGCCAGTCCCATGGAATTCCGATAGATCCTCTCAAAGATCAGTCCGAACAAGACGCCGACCCACGCGATGAAGACAGCCGAGGAATAGAGATTCGTCACCGGCGGACGACCCGAAATGTAGATGCGGGCAATGATCGCGAACGTGATCACTCCGAACGCCATCCACATGATGATATTGGCGGACTTTCGTAGCGGTTCGCTCCACCCCAGCCAGCTTCCCGCGACCAGCGCGAACGCCATGATCGACAGCACCCACGCGTGAAAGAACGGCGCGATGCCGTTGTAGAAGGCCTCGAAACCGACTTTCCAGGGATTGTAGTCCTTGAGGTCCAACTGGCCCGCCCGCCGATGCAGTTGCGCGACCGTGCGATTGAACGTCTGAGCTTCCCCTTTGTCGTATGCGGCAAGCGCTTCGCTCAAGAGGCTAAGATACTCGTTGTCGCCAAGTGCCTGTTGCCCCTTGACGAAGTTTTCCGGGCTGTCTCCCAGCGCGGTCATGCGCCGGCTCATATCCCTGAGGGCCCGCTGATAGGCCGTAAGTTCCGCGCTGTTCTCCACCTCTCCCAGTTCCGCGAATTCTTCTTCCAATGCCTCGAGACGCTGCTGGTCCAATTCGTCAATCGCGTAACGCAGGCCGGACCGATGTTCGAGTCCCAAGTCCGCCAGAAGTTCATCATTCTCGATGCGTACGACCTGCGCCGAATGATAGACGGGAGAATTGGTCATCGTCTCCAGTATCCATTGCGCTGCCGACCGGCTCTCGCTGTAGGAACCCTTCGCGCCGTGCAACTCGAACGTCTGAATGTCCGACACCGTCATGAGCGCATTGCGGGCCTGGGAATCAATCGGCTTGATGCGTCCCCCTTCCATCACCGGCAGCCTGCCGAACAAGGCGGTGTTGAATTCGCCGGGGCCGGGACGGTGGACGCTGGCCAGGTTGACCACCACCAGCAGATAGCCGATCGCCGCCATTCCCATGATCCAGGGGAACACGCTCTCGAACGCGGCGCGTCCGGTTCCCGCAGACATCTCCGCCTGCTCGCGTTCCTGCCGACGGCGTTCACTGCGAGTCAAATGACTTTCGGTGTCAGCGGCGCCAGCGGCCGAAGCCGCCATTCGCGAACGCCGGCCGATAAATCGCACCAGCGACGTGCCGAACTGCCAGGTCAAGCCGACGGCCACGATCATGCAGGCCAGGTACGGCACCAGCCAACCGTTGTTGCTCACCACCTGCAGCGTCGTCGCTTCGAGTTGACTGCTGCGGTCTGCCATGTAGTTCGACTGATAGAACGTATACCCGGCATACCGCAGCGGGTTGTTCATCCAGATCTTGATGTTGTCCCGCTCGAAACCATCTTCGGTATTCCGCACGCTCACGAGGGCCTCGTAGCTCTTGGGCGTATCGGTGCCGACGTAGTGTTCGACTTCGATGTCATGCAGCGTGAACTCGAAAGGCACGTAGGTGCGGCGGTGCCGCAGTGAGATCTCCCAGCGGTTTTCATTTTCGCCGTCTTCAAGCGGCACGAACTGTGACGGGTACGACAGTTCTGGAAACCGTTCCTTCGAGACCGGCATGTCGAACAGTGAGCAGACCAGCCAGCTTCCCAGCGGTTCGTCGTCGGGCTCTCGATTTCGAAGCGTGATGTAGGCAGTGGGGATGTCGACCCGGTCTTCGGTGCCGACGGCGCGAGGCAACTCCTTGGCTTCCATCCCAATCACCAACCGGCCAGTTGTTCGCCACTCGAGTTCAGCGCCGATCCCCTGCGTTGCCGGGTTGTTGGCCGACGGCGAGATGATGTCGGCGTTGGCAAAGAAGTCGTCCACCTCGATCGTGAACGGGAATCGTTCGTCGTCGATCACGTTGCCTTTGCCGAGCATCGACTGCGGGATGACCGTCACCACGTCTTCGCCGGGATGGTCCGGATGGTTATGATCGATGATCGCCAGTTCGACGGAACTGGGGTCCATCAGGAAGTTGCTCGATTCTCCTTCCCCGATCAGCATCTGCGATTCGACTGCTTTGAGGCCGACGAACACTTCGCTGGCCATGATCAGCCCGACCCCAAGGTGAATGACCACGATGCCGGCCCGCTTGCCGAACGCCAACCAGGCCCCCGCGAGCAGCACTAGGCCCGCCAGAGTGCCTTCCATGAGTTGATACAGAATCCGCATGCCCGAATCGTTGAACACGGCGACGCGCCCGCTCACGATGGTCAAGGTGCAGATCACGGCCGCCAGTACTCCGATGCCAACCAGAATCCAACGCTCCGCGACATTCATGCTCTTGAGCACACTCGCCGCATAGAGCGCGGCCAATGCCGTGATGAACAGTCCGACCTGCAGCAACAGCCAGAGCGTGTCGTAACTGATCAGCGGCGTCTCTTGCAGGCCGTTCGCGCTGCTGCCGCTCATCACGACGAGCCAGGTCACGAGCGCCCCCAGTCCCATCACTCCGAAGCCGCCGGCGAGACGCGCGCCGTGAGACTGCACACGGAACCGCACGAGGTGCGCGGCGATCAGATTGATCATCATCACCAGGCCGACTGTCCAACCCTTGGGCAACCAGACGCCGAGTTTGTTCGACAGCGGCGGATCGGTGAAACCGAATGACGGCACCAGAAACGTGTTCACCGGCACCCAGACGAACAGGCGATCGAGCCGCACCCACGGGAACCCATCTTGCACGAGTTCGCTCGGCTTGATGCGGAAGAACGTGCCGATAGCGTCGTCAAGGGGCGATCGCGCCTGGGCGAATGTTCCCGCGAGAATGATCGCGATGGCGAATGCAAACAACACGACCGACAGCTTGATCGACGCCAGCGGCTTGAGGATGGTCTGCATCGGTTTCCACAAGTCGAGCGTATAGGTCTCGCCGAAACCCTCTTCGGTCACGCTTGCAGCGGACTTGCGTGAGGTATCCAGCCTGTCGTCGATGGTGCTGGCCATATGATTTCACTCCGGCGCTGAGTTCGCCCCTGCGTTTTTGCTACTCGACAAAATCGACCGTTTCGATGAAGGCGTCGAACTCCGGGCGAATTTTCTCCACGGCTGCCGTCGGCCCATCGATCTTGAAGAACCAGAAATAGCCCTGTGATGTGGTCGACGCGAGGATCACGCCCCCCACACTTTTTTCTTCGCCGGCAAAGTTCACGCTGGCGGCGGGTTGCTCGTCGACGAGGATTCGTTCCACTGCGGCAGTCAGGTCTTCCTCGGTAGCGATCTCGATGCCGGCCTGATCCGCCCAACGAACAATGTTCTGACTCAAGTCGCCGCCGAGATGACTGATGGCGATCTTGACTTCGGCTCCCTCGACATCGACCGTCCAGACCCACTTCTGTCCAAACCCGGTGTTGGCCATCCCCTCCGTCCAAGTGGTCGGCACATCGAATGTCATCGGATCGCCGGAAGTAGTCGTGGCCAGCGGCATTTCGCTGACCGGTGCTGGGCCGGACTCCTGATAAACCACCGCCGTCACGATCCGGTTGGGTTCATCGGCACTTTCCTCGGTCTGCAGGTCGAAAACACTGATCTCTCCCGCGGCTCCCTCGAGCGGTTGATACAGTCCCGCGGTTCGGGCGTCGCTCAGCCAGTTGACTCCGGCAACCTCAGGCTGGCCGACCTGTACGAGCCAGCGGTTGTAGTTGCCATGTAGACTGTTCACGGCGCCGCCGTTCACCGGCAACACGGTGACGGTGCATTTGACATCGGCCTCACCGGTGTCGAAAGCTTTGAAGTTGACTCGGCTCTCTGGTTCGGTCTCGGTCCAGCCTTCGGGCAACTGCCAGGTAGGAG
>JANNSB010000516.1:0-11141 GCA_031402175.1 Planctomycetaceae bacterium | reverse complement strand
GATCCGCCGGCCGGTGAATCCGTACGCGCTGCGGTTGATCCTGCTGCGCGCGATCTACGCCGGGGAAGAGCGGCGCCAGGAGGATCGCGGCCAGGAAGAACCCCTCTTCAATGCGCAGGAGATCCAGCACATGGAAGATGTGAAACACCTGATTCGCTTCGTCTACCGTGCCAACGAAGTGAGCCTTGCGATCGTCCTCGCCTACGTCAGTTGCGTTGTGCTGTGGACGCGCGGCAAAGGCGTGCGAACGCTCGCGAAGGAGGCGGTGATCGGCGTTGGGGTGGGGTTCGGACTGGTGGTCGTGGTCGGCGCGTTCGCCCTCACGGGCTTTGACAGCACATGGAACCGGTTCCACCGGATCGTGTTCAAGAACGATCTCTGGCAGCTGGATCCTGACACGGACAAACTCATCCAGATGTTCGGGCTCCAGGACCGCACACAACTTAGTTGCGTAATCCTCTTCCGCCCTGCGGACAAACTCGGCGACTTCTGTCTCGGTCATTTGATCCTCACTTGCGATGTGGCACCGCATTTCTAAGTTGTGTCGTCGAACTGCGGCAACATCAGGCTAAAACCTCGCTCTTACACTCGACCCGCGTCGCGGAGTCGGTAACATCAACATCGTAGAAACTGATCGTATCCTGCGCCCGTTGACCACACCATTCCACATCACGATTCGGAGCCACCAATGACTCAATCCTTCAAACGCCGTTCGTTCCTGAAGGCTGCCGGCGCTTCGGCGGCGGCTTCGACTCTGGCATTGCCCACCGCCTCGGCCAGGGCGCAAGGGGCCAATGAACGGATTCGTATCGGGTTCATCGGCCCCGGCGGTCGAGGGTTCGGCGCCCATGTGCAGACGCTGGCCAGGCTCAAGAACGAAGGCCGCAACATCGAACTCGCCGGCGTCGCCGAGGTCTATTCGATTCAACGGGACATGGTGGCCGACTACATTCATCAGGAGAACGGCAATCAACCCGGCAAGTACGAAGACTATCGCGAGATGTTCGATAAGGAGGATCTCGATGCCGTCTCGATCGCGACGCCCGATCACTGGCATTGCAAGAACATCATCGACTCGCTGAACGCCGACCTGCACGTCTATTGCGAGAAGCCGATGACGAAGCAGGTCGAAGAGGCGATGGAAGTCGTCCGCGCCTGGAAGGACACTGGCAAGGTGATGCAAGTCGGCGTGCAGGGGACGAGCCAGCCGGTCTGGAGCCATGCCCGCGAACTGCTGCAAGCCGGCAAGCTCGGCAAAGTGCTGATGTATCAAACCGAATACAACCGCAACTCGACGATCGGTCAGTGGCGCTACTACGGACTGACCAAGGAGATGACGCCCGACACGATCAACTGGGATCTCTGGCTCGGCAAGGAAGAGGGTCTCGCCGAGGACATTCCGTTCGATCGTGAAGTGTACGCTCAGTGGCGCCGCTTCTGGCCGTTCGGTTCCGGGATGTACACCGATCTGTTCGTCCACCGCTGCACGATGATGCTGAAGGCGACGGGTCTGAGCTATCCCGGCCGCGTCGTCGGGGCAGGCGGGTTGTATCTCGAATACGACGGCCGCGACGTCCCCGATGTCGCGACGGTGGCGGCCGACTATCCCGAAGGAGTGCATGGATTGATCTCGTCCACCATGTGCAACGAAGAGACGCGTCTGCAGACGTGCATTCGCGGTCACTTCGGCTCGTTCGTCTTCGAAGGGGACAACATTCGCTTCATCCCCGAACGGCCGCAGGTGACGAAGGACAGCAGCCTCGTCGAAGAGGTGATTGAGGCGGAGCCGTGCCCCGATCACGATCATGCACACTTCAGCAACTGGATCGATGCGATCGAGGCCCGTGATCCGCAGATGTGCAACAACACTCCCGAACTCGGCGCTGCCGCGGTGACGACCGTCATCCTCGGGGCCCGCAGCTATCGCGAAGGGCGGGTGTTTCACTTCAACCCGGAAACGGGCCCAACCGACGGCAGCGGCAGTTGGGCGTCTCAGTGGGAACAGCGGTCGAAAGATCGCGGCCCGGTGGCTCAGATCGCCGGCTGGACGGCGGGCGACTACGGCAGCACGATCGAAGACCCGCCGCACATGGGTCTGGCGGGGCCGTGGGTGAACGGCGAACCGCCGGCGGGCGAATAAACAGAGCCGCGACCGTTAGGGAGCGGACAAACTGCAAGTGCAATCAACACGTTAACCGCTTCCTATCGGGCGCGGCTCTGAGGAAAACTATGCAAAGTCGATTCGAGGGCACCGCATTCGCCTGCACCGCACTTCTGTGGCTCAGCGCCTGTAACAACTCCGACTCGCCCTCCGGCGTCGCGAATGCTCAAGGCGGCAACGCCGGCACCTTCACATCGATCCCCGCAACACCTGGCGACTGGTCCCGCTTTCGCGGACCCGATGGTTCGGGCGCGAGTGCGGCGGGCGATCCGCCGATCACTTGGAGTGAGACCGACAACATCGCATGGAAAACACCGCTTCCCGGTCCCGGCGCCTCGAGTCCGATCGTGTGGGGAGACCGCGTCTATCTCACGTGCTACACCGGGTATTACGTGCCAGGCGAGGAGCGGGGCAGCCTCGACGAACTCGAACGGCATCTGCTCGCGATCAGCCTGAGCAACGGCGACATCCTCTGGGACCAGTCGATTGCCGCGAGATTGCCCGAGGAGCCTCAGATTCGCGACCACGGTTACGCCGCCAACTCGGCCGTGGCTGACGAAGCGGGCGTGATCGTCTACTTTGGCAAATCGGGAGTGTATGCGTTCGATCACGACGGCAATGAGCAGTGGCACGCCGAGGTCGGCGACGCCGTCAACGGCTGGGGAACGGCGGCGTCTCCGGTGCTGTGGGAGAATCTGGTGTTCATCAATGCCAGTGTCGAGAGCGAAACGCTGTTCGCGCTCAACCGCGAGACGGGTGACGAAGTCTGGCAGGCCGGCGGCATCAACGAAGCCTGGAACACGCCACTCGTCTTGACGACGTCGTCAGGTCGCGAGGAGCTTGTCGTCGCGACGCATGGAACGATCCGTGCTTTCGCGCCGGACTCAGGCGATGAACTGTGGACGTGCGCCACCGACATCACTTGGTATATGGTGCCCAGCCCGGTCGTCGATGCCGATCATGTGTACTATCTCGGCGGTCGTTCGGGCGTGATGGCTCTGGGCATCCGCACTGGCGGCAGCAGCGACGTGACCGAAACGCATCGCATCTGGACGTCGAACGAAGGCTCGAATGTCTCTTCCCCCGTGCTGCATGAGGGGCATTTGTACTGGATGAACGACAGCCAGGGACTCGCCTATTGCGCCGTCGCCGAAACCGGCGAGGTTCTGTACGAAGAGCGTCTCGAACGGGCCGATCAGGTGTATGCCTCGGCCCTGTTGGCCAACGGCCGGGTGTATTATCTCGCCCGCGACGGCCGAACATTTGTGATCGCCGCCAATCCTGAGTTCGAGCAACTGGCGATCAACGACCTGCGCGACGCCAGCATCTTCAACGGCAGCCCCGCGGTGGCTGGGGATCAACTGCTGATTCGATCGGACAAGTTTCTGTACTGCATCGGGGAGTGAGGCACAGACAGGAATGTCTGTGCCACCTACTCCTGCTGCGTCATTCCCACCTACTCTCCAGATGTCCCTTGCGCACGGCTCTCGCGGTCGGCGGCGCCTTCAGGTTTCTTTGGCTCTGGTCGGCTGAAGTAGTACGTCAGCCAGATGGCCACGAGGATAAGAATCAGCGCTAGCGACGCTGCTAGTCCGATGGCCTGCGGCACCGTCAGCCGGTGGCCGAAGACGTCGGTGCTGAGGATCGGCGTGTCGTCCGACGACTGACTCGAAGTGCCTGGTGATACCTGCTTGAGTAGCTTCAAGGTATCGAGCGACTTGCCGATGCGGACCTTGCTCTTGCACTGCGCGCAGCGTCCGATCCGGCTGGCGTGTTCCTTCTTGACGATCAGCACCTTCTTGCACTTCGGGCAGGGCACGCGACCCGGCTTCCCTTTGCTCGTCTTGATGACGGTGTACTGCGCGCCGCCAGCCGAACTGAAATCGGTCTCGCCGGAGCCAAAGCCGGAATACTGTTTTGCACCCGATCCGCTGGTGAATTCGAGGATTGCGTCGGCGAACTCTTTGCAGGTGGCGAACCGGTTCGCGGCCCGCTTGGCCATGCCGCGCGACAGGGCCTGGGCGCACTTCTCGGGGATCTCCGGACGAATCTCGGAAATCAACGGTGCGCGCTTCGTCGTCTGATTCACCATCGTCGCCGAGGCGGTCGGACCCTCGAACGGCGCCTTCCCCGACAGAATCTCGAAGACGGTAATCGCCAGTGAATACTGATCGGCTCGCCCATCGTACTTGTGGCCGAGCACCAGTTCAGGGGCCACGTAATTGGGCGTCCCCACTACCGAGCCGGCGGCGGTCTGCGAGCTGTCATCGCATTGTTCCTCGGCGAGCAGCTTCGACAGGCCGAAGTCGCTGAGGAATGGGTTGCCGTGATTGTCGAACAGAATGTTCCCAGGCTTCACATCCCGATGAATGCACTTCTGTTCGTGCAGAAAATCGAGAGCCTGGGAGATGGGGCGCAACCAGTCGCTCAGTTCATCGAGATCGAGGCCGATGGACCCGCTCATCCTGGCGAGTACGAGCCGGTCGGAGAGGCAACCCCCGCCGATGTAGGGCATCACGAAGTACGGGATGCCGGTATCCTCGACCTCGTCGACGTCCAGCACATTCACGACGTGAGGATGGTTGAGCTTGACGAGAAACTCCGACTCCTTCATGAATCGCCTGCGGAACTCTTCTTTCTCGAGCCGGGCCAGCGTAGGCACCTTGATGACGACATCGGTCTTCAGCCGGGTGTCGTAGGCCACGAAGACATGGCCCATACTGCCGCTGCCCAGTCGGCGGGTAACTTCATAGCGACCGTTGCCGAGCTTGCGGCCCGTCAGATCGGTTTTGCTTTCGAGTGCCGCCACGGGCATTAAGGTCTCCGTAATCTGAGGATACGGACAAAACAATTTCGCCCGGAAACCACCGCATCGCGTGGGCGGCGTCCAACCGAACTCCGTTTCGCGCTGGAGGGAAATCATACCAGCCAGTGGCGCGCGAATTGTGAAGATTGCGCTAAAGCCCGGCGGTCCTCCACTGTTGGGACTTTTCGAGTGACAACGGGTGCGATTCTTGGCCAACTCGAAAAACCCATCGTCCCTTCATGGTGCGTTCATGGCCATCATCTACATCCCGACCGCGCGGGCGATTCAATACTTCGACAAACGTCAATTATGCCCCCAAAACTGCAAGACAAGAGTAAGACGGCTGCCGTTCGTACACCGTTGTACCTGATGTGCACGCAAGGGCCGGTGCATTCGATTCACCATCCGTCGCGGCTCAGGGAATACGTGCGGTTTGCCGAGGACGAAGCACTGGTGGCGATCGAACCGCTCTTGTTATCGATTGGAGTGTTCATCGGGCGCGCCCGGCCCTGCCACTTGCGTCTGGATGAGTTGGAGCCGCTGACGCCGGTGGCCGCGATCCGTTACGACCGCGATTACCGCTGGTCGCTGACCGGGCTGGCGAGTTCAGTCCGGTTGAATGGTCAGTTCTTGGACGGCAAGTCGGTCCAGCTCTCGGTCGGCGACCGCGTGCAACTGCCCCCCTACGAACTGGTGGTGGCCGACCCGCGCGGCAGCGGCGTCCTGCGGGTCGTCGCGGATGCCGATGACGGGGAGGAACCGCTGGAAGTGATCGACGAGCCCGAGTTCGCCGACACGACGTTCGAACTGCAGATGCCGAACAACTGAGCGCGGAGTCGATAGGCTGTTGTTTTGGGGCAGAACTCCCGTTAATGGCAGTGTGGAAGCCGCGCACTATCATGTGTGGCTGTGGTTCCGCATCGTCCGACTCATTACAAGGCCAAACATGGAGACTCGCAATTGCTGGTTGTTTGCGTTGCTGGCACTGACCTCGTCTGTCGTCGCCGACGATCGGCCCATTCTGAGCGGCCCCCTCGCCGATGTGCTCGAACTCGACGGCCTCGATGCCCCGGAAGGTTTTGCGAGTCCACTGGCGGCAGTGACGGCCATTCAGGTGGGTCAGATCCGCGGGGCCAATCTCGCTCCGACGATTCCCGATGGGATCGAGCTGGAGGAGAACGTCGTCTACGGACGGGTCGGCGACACACGGTTGTGGCTCGATCTTTATTCGCCGACTGAGACGAGTGAACTCAGGCCGGGGCTGGTGCTGATACACGGCGGAGCCTGGACGGGGGGCAGCAAGTCGGACTACCGCTGCTACGGCGTCACCTTCGCCGAGATGGGTTACGTGGTCGCCAGCATTGACTATCGGTTGTTGCCCGGTTCGCGATATCCCGCGCAAGTTGAAGACAGCAAGTGCGCGATCCGCTGGGTGCGGGCCAATGCCGAAGATCTCGGCGTCGATCCCGATCGTATCGCTGTCATGGGCGGTTCAGCCGGTGGACATCTGGCGATGATGGTCGGGTACACCTCAGACGTCGCGGAACTCGAAGGGGAAGGCGGGCACGCAGACGTGTCGAGCAGCGTGAATGCGGTGATTCAACTCTACGGGCCGGTCGACTTCACTCTGCCGACGGTGCTGGAGAGCGAGTTTTCGCGAAACATCCTGTTGTCGTTTCTGGGCACCTCCTACGAAGACGATCCCGAGGCGTATCAGACCTCATCGCCGATCCACTATCTGGACGCCGACGATCCGCCGACGCTGATATTGCATGGCACGATCGATGACATCGTGCAGATCGATCAGGCCGATACACTCGCAACCCGCTTGGACGAACTGGAACAGACATATCTGTACGACCGGCTGCCGGGCTGGCCGCACGCGATGGACATGGCCAGAGATGTCAACTACCGCGTCGTGCGCTTGTCGGAAGCGTTTCTCGATCACGTCTGGAGCGAGTCGGCCGCGACACCGTAGCCAGTGTCTGAGCCGGAAGCGTTAGCGACGGCATGAGACTGATCCCTACGGATCGACCGCCGGCGATTTCGCGGGGTTCGTCACGAGGGCCTTCTCCCGTCGGCTGCGCCAGGCTTCGAAGACCGCCGGCAGCATCGAGACGAAGATGATCCCCAACACCACGACCTCGAAATGATCCTTCACCCAGGGGATATTGCCGAAGAGGTAGCCGCTCAACATGCAGACGGAAACCCAAAGAACGGCGCCCGTCACGTTGAAGAGGGCAAAGCGCGGGTACGACATGCTGCCCACTCCGGCGAGGAACGGAGCGAATGTGCGCACGATGGGGACGAAGCGGGCCAGGATGATCGTCTTGCCGCCGTACTTCACATAGAACTGCTGAGCGCGTTCCAGGTAGGCCTTCTTCAGGAACCGGCCGTCGCGCGTGAGCACCTTGGGCCCCAGAAAGTTGCCGATCGAGTAATTCACCGCATCTCCCGCGATGGCGGCGATCGTCAGCAGCAAGAACAGCGATCCCAGATCCAAGAGGCCGAGCGCGGCGAACGCACCGGCCGCGAACAGGAGCGAATCTCCCGGCAGGATCGGCGTCACCACCAGGCCCGTCTCGCAGAAAATGATCGCGAACAGAATCAGGTACGTCCAGTTGCCGTACTCCGAGATGAAACGCTCCAGGTGGTCGCTGAAGTGCAGGATCAGGTCGATCAGACTCGTGAGCCATTCCATGGATACTTCGGGGTGCGAGATTGATCGAGAGTAATAAGAACAAACACAGTCCGACCGAATGATAACGCGGCGTCAGGTATTCCACGATTTCAGTCGAGTCCGACGACTACCGTTGGGATGCAGGGGACATTAGACCCGACCAGCAGACCGTGCGAGTGCGAAACTCACTCGCGGGTCCGAATCGATATGTGAGGTGCGGGCGCTACCGAATCTGCCGATCGTTCGAGGCAGGCGCTGCCCGCATCGGCTAGGATCCAGGCATGTCGACGACTCCCACCAGCTACCACACGTTGCGGCTCGAGACCCGGGCGATGGGGTGCGTGTGGGCGGCGATCCTCAACCCCGGGGCGGCCAACGAGTTGATGCATGCCTCGTCGGCTCTGAATGTGGTCTCTCCCCTCGAACGGAAGATGTCGACGTTTCGGGCAGACAGCGATCTGAGCCGCATCAACCGCACTGCCGGGGTGTCGCCTCAAGCGGTCGATGACGATCTCTTCGTTGTGCTGCAACAATCTCTGCGATTGGCCGGCGAGACGGGCGGGGCGTTCGATCCGACGTCGCGACCACTCAGTTTGCTGTGGCGTCGTTGCCGTGATGAGCAACGAATTCCAACCGGTGAAGAAATAGCCCGCACTTTATTAGTCACCGGTCACAACAAGGTGATATTCAATGCCGCGGCGCGGACCGTGCAGTTTCAGTTGGCATCATCTGACAAGGGAACAGAATCAGCCCGGACCGAGTTCGATCTCGGTGGCATCGGCAAGGGCTTCGCCATCGATCGCGCCGCGCGCGTCTTGCGGGACTGTGGTGTCGCGGACTTTCTGATTCACGGCGGCTACAGCAGCGTGTATGGGGCAGGGGTGCATTGCGATCAGCCTGGCTGGCCGGTCGGGCTGAAGAACCCGCTGCTCGAACAGGGGGACTACGCCACTCTGTTTTTGAAGGATCAGGGATTGTCCACCAGCGGGGCGAACGTGCAGTTCTTTCGACATGCAGGGCGTCGCTACGGCCACATTCTCGATCCACGCACGGGCTGGCCGGCCGAGGGACTTTTGTCGGTCACGGTGCTCGCCCCGACGGGGGCAGAGGCCGACGCCCTGTCGACGGCTCTGTATGTGATGGGACACGCTGCCGCGCTGGCCTGGTGCGAACAACATCCAGAAATCGGCGCAATTCTTGTCCCCAGCTCGATGTCAAGCCGGGTGCTCAATCCGACGGTGGTGGGAATCCCGCGGGAGCAACTGGTGTTTCAGGGAGAAGATGTGGCTCCCGACTGGCATCTGCCACGGCAGTGAAATACGCTGCCCATCGACTTCTGGCAAACGCGCATCAAGAACGCTCCACACTCAGATTCCGTGAAAGACGTCAAACGCATTTCGGTCTTGGCCATCATTCTGCTGGTGGTCTTGCGAATTTCCATCGGCTGGCAGTTCCTGTACGAGGGGCTGTGGAAATTCAGCACGCATAACGGTCCCAACCCCTGGTCGGCCGAGGGATTTCTCAAGCAGTCGCAAGGCCCCTTTCGCGACACGTTCGTCGAGATGGCCGGCGGCGACCCGTATGACCTGGCTTGGCTGGACCACGATCAAGTGTCGGTCCAGTGGACCGAATACCTCGACAGATTCAAGTCGCACTACGACTTGACCGAGGCTCAGTTGGCGAGCCTGGCCAAGCTGGAAAACGGCCCCGAGACCTACAGCGTCGATTTAGCGAAACTTCCCGAGGTGCTGACGGCCGACGACGGCGCGAAGCGTAAGTGGGAGTCGTTGAGTGGGACGATCTGGTATGACGAGGAGACAAAGAAGCTGATCGTATCAGGCAGCCGGCCCCTCACGCCGCGCGAAGCCGCCGATCTGCAGGCTCTCGTCAACGTCGTGAAGACTGACGATGGCCGATACGCGATGAAAGGGGCCGACGGCGAACCTGTGATGCTTGGTCCCGATGGTGAACGACTGATGCTTGGACCAGACGGCGTGCCGGCGCGACCGGACGCAGACGGGCTCCCCGATCCCGAACAGGAAGTCTCGGACTGGCATTATCAGGCTCCCGACGAGGGCGAGCGGCTGTTCTACATTCGACTGGAGAATCTACCCACACAATGTTCTCGCGGCTTGGGATACCGTCAAAAGCTCGCGGCGATTCTGCGTGGCGACCCCGAACTCGTTGGCGTGCTGTGGAAGTTCAATACAGACGGCGAACGCTGGGAGAGCACGATGGCCGACGGAGAATGGGATTCCGTTGAGGGGCCACTGCTGAACTTCGGGGAGATTCAGGAATACAAAGACACCGTCGAACAGTATCAGGCAGCAATCGAGAATGCCGAATCCACCGGACTGGCGCATTACTACGAGCATGCCGACCGCTTGAAGGCGAAGTTCCAGGCACTGCGGAACGAAGTGGTGGGGCCGGTGCTGGCCCTCGATGCCGAGTTCCATGAAAAAGTGTTCGATCTGCTGGACATCGATCAACTGCAGCGATCGGCTCTGCCGCCGGAAGACACCCCCGGCCACCGGGCCAGCATGCAGGCGATGTGGGGACTGCTCATCTTGGGTCCGTTGCTCATACTGGGGTTGTTCTCACGTCTGGCTGCGTTTGCGGGAGCGGTGATGATGTTGTCGTTTTATCTCGTCATCCCGCCGTGGCCCGGAGTGCCCACGGAACTCGCGCTGCCGGAACACTCTTTCGTTGTCAACAAGAATCTTATCGAGGCGCTGGCATTGCTGGGACTGGCCGCGGTGCCGTCAGGAACCTGGTTTGGCCTGGACGGACTGCTCGGCCGGGTCTGGAGGTCGTGGACGGGGCGCCGTGCACAAATTGACCAACCGACGGCGACCACTGCGGCAAGTTCCAGTCCTGCCGCCACCGTTCCCCAAGGCACTGCTTCCACCTCCACCAAACCGACCAACCCCCCGACGACCAGGAAGTGACCACGGAATCTGCGCGCACTGATGGCAGCGCGGGCCGTCAGTCGCGGCACCAAACCAGGACGGATCTCATTCGTGTTTCGCATCACTCAAGAGATTGACTTCTGCTACGGCCATCGGCTCCTGGAATACGGAGGCAAATGCCGGCATCTGCATGGTCACAACGGGAGGGCGGTGATCGTGCTGGAAGGCCCCGATCTCGACCGCTGCGGCATGCTGACCGACTTCTCGACGATCAAGTCGAAGCTGCATGAATGGATTGACGCCAACCTCGATCATCGCATGATCTTGAGGCGCGACGATCCCGCGGTGCCGCTGCTTGAGACGTTACGCGAGCCGATGTACCTGCTGGATCACAATCCGACCGCGGAGAACATCGCCCGCCTGATCTTCCAGACATCGCGCGGCCTGGACTTTCCGGTGGTGGAGGTCGCGCTCTGGGAGACTCGCCGCTCTTGCGCAACGTATCGCGAACACACTGACGGGCACGCGACGTTCGCCGCCGAGTGATAGTCGCCTTTCGCTCCGCGAAAGCAGCGTAGCGGCGGC
>JANNSB010000515.1:0-2012 GCA_031402175.1 Planctomycetaceae bacterium | reverse complement strand
TGGGAATCAGATACAAACGCTTTCGGTGCCGTCCTGGACCCTGTGGTATTGGGCCGACGTCTGATCGGCCGACCATACAGGGTAATGAGCATGAGAATGCCTCCTTTCATGCCCACACTCATGCAACTGACGCGCCATCACGTAAACCAAACTGGGTTTTGAAACTTCCTCGTGTCCCTTCCTTGAACAACGAGCCAGCAGTGGCACCCAACGCCGTTAACCCTTTTCACACCCCGTAAATCCATAAGAAGTTGCGATCGATGCAAATTTGGGCCGTGTGGGCGAGATCGAAAAACGACGAAAACCCAGCCACAATTAGATTCAAAAGGGTTAACGGCGTTGAGTGGCACCCGCTTACTCCGTCAACAGTTCCACCCGCCGAGAGAAAATATGTTGAGACCTCTGTTACTCCTGCTTCTGTTCACAGAAATGTGGACTACAACCGGACGCGCGATGGACTTCATCCATCCGGGAGGGATCAATTCAAGGGCTGAACTTGACTTCGTCAAAGAACGGATCGAGGCAGGTGCGCAACCGTGGAAAGGGGAGTTTGAT
Organism: Planctomycetaceae bacterium; assembly: GCA_031402175.1. Lineage (GTDB taxonomy): Bacteria > Planctomycetota > Planctomycetia > Planctomycetales > Planctomycetaceae > JANNSB01. The sequence goes on along the minus strand of JANNSB010000515.1, from coordinate 1,457 downwards.
CAACTCAGGAATTCGGGCTATGCAACTCGAGACGCACATGGACTGCCGACCATCAACTCAGACAACCAGGACGCCGAAGTCTCACGAGATGACGCCATTGCCGCTTACGCGCAGGCGCTTCTTTGGTATTTCACCGATGATGTCGTTTACGCAGAGCGTTCCATTTCAATCCTGAACTCGTGGGCGAGCCTTCAAGGATTCACGGCTGGTTCTGATCAGGATCGATTGCAAGCTGGCTGGTCAGGCGCAGTCTTGGCATCCGCGGCGGAGATCATGCGGGGATATCCCGGCTGGACGACACGCGAGATCGGGATGCTTCAAGCGATGTTCCGAAGGGCATTCTATCCTCAGCTGAAAACTGCGAGCTCATGGAATGGAAACGTCGATTTGACGCAAATCGACGCACTGATGGCGATTGCTGTCTTTAACGAGGACCAGGTGGAGTTTGAAGAGGCACTCGAGCGATTGAAGATGCGCGGTCCTGCATACTTCTACCTGACATCTGACGGCGCTCGGCCTAAACCAATCGCGGGCGACGGAGGAAATCCGCAGGCATTTTGGTCCAATCCCCAAAAGTGGGTCGACGGGCTGACGCAGGAAACCTGCCGGGATAACGGGCATCATTCGCAGTTTGGCCTTGGTTCGGCGCTCCATGCTGCTGAGATTGCCTGGCATCAAGACGTCGACGTGTACAGCGAGAATCAGGAGCGATACACAACCGCGATGGAACTGTTAGCGTCACAGTTTCTTTCTGATTCAATGCAGGGAATCAGCCAAAACGATACGCCTTCCTCCGATCGGTACGACGCTTGGGAGGTGGGCTACAATCACTACCATAATCGTGGAGGCGTCGAATTGCCTAATACGAGGCGGTTGATCGTGGAACAGATTCGGCCGAATGCTCCTAGGGCGGTCTGCAATCTGGTGTTTGATATGCTGACTCACGCCGATCTGCCGAACAATGAGGTGGACCCCTAAAACTGGACGGCCCATTAAGATAGAATTCAGCCGTGAGTGGCCCCGAAAGATTCTTTCGGGGCGGCGGTAGCCGACGGAGGTTGCGGGATCGCGATCATCTCACAATCGAGCCGACAACTCCAATGTGGCGACAATCACGGCCTCCCGGCGACCTTTCTTTCGAGAATCGTCGTTCACACACCTTTCGACTGCAGTGCATACAGATCGCGCAGCACTTCGCTGACGACCACGGCGTCGACCTGTCCCAGCGGCAGCAAGTGCTCGTGCTTGGGATAGATCCGCGGGGTGTAGATTCCCTGCATGAAGAAACACCCGGTGAGCGTCTGGTCCTCGGAACCTTCCATGTACCCGATGATGATGCCATTCTCGTACGTCAGGAACGCGGTGACGTTCGCTCCATGGAAGGCCTTGGAATGTTCGTGGAACGCGCCGCCGTCCTGCGGTACGCCACGCGCCCAGCCCAGGCGGTCGAGCATACC
>JANNSB010000514.1:0-1882 GCA_031402175.1 Planctomycetaceae bacterium | reverse complement strand
TGGGAATCAGATACAAACGCTTTCGGTGCCGTCCTGGACCCTGTGGTATTGGGCCGACGTCTGATCGGCTGACCATACAGGGTAATGAGCATGAGAATGCCTCCTTTCATGCCCACACTCATGCAACTGACGCGCCATCACGTAAACCAAACTGGGTTTTGAAACTTCCTCCTCGCACATCCGCCAGCAACGCAAGCAGAATCTCCATGACTCCTTCGCCATGAAAGTATCGCCGCGAAAACTCCTCAACGGCGTGCTGCTGGAGTTCGTCGAGTCGCCGTTCCAGATGAATCAGCCGAGCGGCCGTCGCCGGCGGCAGACCGGCATCGATAATACGCCCGGTCGCCAGCCCCTGAATGCGGCAGAGTTCATGCAGGTAGTGCTGAAACCGGAGCGTCTGTCGCCAGCGTATGAAGCCGTAGATCGCCAGCAACCCGCCCAGCGCCGGGCCGAAGACGCTGGCCAAGGTCTGTAGAAAGTCGATCAGTTCAGCCCGAATGATGGGTTTGTCACGGTCGCTGTAGTTGATGGCACCGACATGCCGTTCGTATTCCGGCGCAATCTCTGTCGATGCCGGGATGTCACACAGCCGCGGCAACGATCCTTCATGCACAACCTCACACAGCCGTTCGATGGCGTCCGCAGGCACATCCTCGTGGGCGATGAACAACAGCCGGGTTCCCAGGGTGACGCAGGGTTCGCTCGGCACCGGCGGATCAACTGAATATGCAAACGCGGGGATCTCGGTCGTATGGATGAAGGCTTGCGCAATGCGGTCGTGGTCGTCGGTCGCCTCTTCCACGGAGATGAGTGAAAATGCCTCGCCGAACTGCAGCCGCACGAGCCGGTAGCCACCGATCGTGACGAGTCGCTTGGCCAGTTCTGAGGGAATGGCGCTCACCAGAAAGATCGCGTCGGGAAGATGCTGCAAGTCATCGTCCCGTTGTGTCCCGGAAGCATTATCCAGTTCAGCCAACTGGTCGAGCAATTCATTGTAACTGCCTTCAACAGTAGAGTAGTCTCCCGCCCGACCCTCGCGCGCAGGGTGCAGGCCCGCGAACTCCAGCACCTGAGCCGCCAGCAGGTAGGTTCCGCTGCCGGGCCGGCTCATGTCGATCGTACGTCCGCGCAAGGCCACGAGGTTTTCCTGCACGTCGGTGGCGAGAGGCTCCTTCACGAGCAGATGCAATGGTTCGATGCACAGCGCAGCGAGCTGCCGCACGTGGGGATGGTTCTCCAGCCCGATTCCTCCCTGCACGAGAGCCAGGTCGACTTCTCCAGCCTCCACGAGGTCAATCGCTTCGACGGAGCCGGCGCTTTCGACCACTTCGATCGACAGGTTTTGATCCTGCGCTTCATCGCAGATATGCATGGCCAGCCGATACCGCGTCTTGTAGAGACTGCCGGCGGTCATGGTCAGATCGATTGGGCCGTCCCCGTCGGGCGCGAACAGCGCGAACGCTGATGCACACAACAGCACAACGCCTATTGCCAGCAGCACGTAGGTCAATCGGTTTCTTGGTCGGAGTTGCATCTCGGTCGCTCTCGGTTGAAATCGACGGTTTGCTCACTGGTATCAACGTCGCAATCTTGAACACAGGTCATCGCAATTCTCGGCGACGGCAGGCCTTCATCAGTTCTTCACATGGCGGCCGCTCCACGACTTCCTGCATTGCCTGGTTTGCGAGGACTTACTGACTTGTTAACGCAACGTTCATCCGCACGCTGATACTGGCGTCCCTGTGCTCACGGGCCGAATGACAAGACCGCCGTTTCACATCGTGGAAGGAGACCCATGCGAAAGTTCGTGCCTACGATTGTCCTGCTCGTGTTTCTATCCGTCCCACAGATCAGTCACGCCGATGGCTCGATCCTGGAAGAC
>JANNSB010000513.1:0-13776 GCA_031402175.1 Planctomycetaceae bacterium | reverse complement strand
GAACCTGGCCCGAAACGGACGTCGCTATGCCTATGGCGGTTCCGTGATTCTCTGGCCGGGTCAGATCATCGGACCGCGCGGTTTCGTGAGTTTCAGCGAGCCGCTCAATATCGGTGGTTTCCCGTCCGGACAGTACGCTGTCTACATCGAGTACCTGACCACGCATGAACTGCAACTCATTCAGCAGCAAGTCGTGTACCTCGATGTGCCGTAGATCGGCAGTGAACGCTGAACCGAAAGGGATTTGAAAAACCTCTCGACGGCCCGCAGTGGGCGGTCGAGAGGTTGCCTTTGGTGTGACCATGCCCCTGCACGACGATAGTCATTCGGCAGCTGCATCTGTTCGCAGAACCCATTCGGCGGCGGCGAGGGGGACGACGCTGCCGGCGTCATCGAGACGCAAACCCACCGTTGCCTCGACCCAGTCGGTAATCTCTTGCGGAGTACCTGTCACCGGTTGCGGCAAACGCCAGATCACGCCATAACCGTTCCAGTCGGCGAGGACGGCAGTCCGTTCATCGGGACTCAGGTCGATGTCTACGACTTGATTCTTGAATCGACAGAAGTTGCCTATGCGCCGCTGAAAACCAATATCCCACAGCTGTGCCCCGGACTCGCTGCCGGTGATCACCATTCCTCCGTTATGCAGACTCTCGGCCGAAATGATGCTGCAATCATTCTGGAGACTTGAGACGAGCAATCCCGACTCGCTATCCCAAATGCGTGTCAAATCGTCGTGGCCGCCAGTAATGACTTGGCGACCGTCCCGACTGAAGGCACAGTGCCAGACTCCATTGTCATGCTCAAGCAGTCCGATCAGTCGTCCCTGTATGTCCCAGAGTTTGCCCTGCCCATCATCGGCCGCCGTAACAAGCCGATCTCCGCGAGGAGAGATGGCGGTGGCGACTCGGATGTTGGAATTGTAATGCAAGAGCGTGACTTCCGTGCGCTGCAGGGTTTGTGCGTTCCACAAAACCGCCATCCCCGATCCGCCGGCCAGGATCAGGCCGCCGTCTGAACTGACGCTCAATCCTGAAACTTCATCCGAATGGTGTTCCAAGACGGCAACGCAATCTCTCGATTCCAAGTTCCAGATGCGAATCGGACACACTTCAGAGTCGGCAGCACTCTTTCCGCCGCTGATGATCGACTGTCCGTCGGGAGTAAAGACCAGCGACATTACTGGCGAACCATGATCGATCGGAACTCCGACTTCAGTGCCGTCACTGACACTCCACAATCGAATCAGGCCGTCCCAGCCGCCCGTGGCGAAAACTCCACCCCGCGGGTGCATGGCCACAGCGCGCACGACAAACTCTTTTTCGGGTGAGTCCTGTTCCGGAAACCTTGGATGATGCGCCACGGCCGTGACGTCAATTCCAGGCGCGGAACGCCACACCCTAACACACCCATCTTCCGAGGCGGTCAAGAATCGCGAATCGTCCTCCCCAACGAACGCGACGCCAGTCACAGGCGCGGGATGAACGAGTGTTGAGGCGATCTGCTGGCGGCGATGAGCCACGAGGTGATAGGTGCCCCAGCGCTCATGATTTGCTTCTTGTGCCTTTACTGTTTCCAAGTTCCACAACAAGGCGGAATGCGACTCATTTGCGGCAATTAATGCGAGTCGCCCGTCGCAAGAGATGGCCACTCCCCCGGGACGACCTTGTCCGTAGTCTGTTGCAGCCAACCGCTGGCCCTCCCGCACATCCCAAAGCGAACACTCCCAGTCATCGTCCCCCACCACAAGGTACTGTCCATCACTGCTGAACACCGCCGATCGAACCTGATACATGAATCCCTGCTGGGCTTCGTCAAGTAGTTGCCTGGGCACGTCCTCAAGAACGGTGTCGAGTTCGTGAAGGAACAGTTCTCCCTGTTTTGTCTGAGCATTCTCTCCTCCCGTGAAGAACTGCCGCCCAACTGGATTGAATCCGACCGTCCGGACGACTCCGGCGTGGGGCAACACGGCGTGGCAGCTGCGACCAGTCATGCTCCACAAGCGAGCCGTCGAGTCAGCGCCACCAGACAATACCCATTCGCCGTCCGCGCTTACCGCCGCGGTGTACACATCCCCCTCGTGGCCGACGAACGCGCCGATCTGTTCTTTTGTTAAGATGTCCCAGAGAATGAGCTTTCCATTCGCGCCTGCACTGACCAACTCACTTCCTTCCGGCGTGAAAGCGATTGCATTGACGACGCCCTGGTGTTCTTCGAGAACGGTCAGCAATACGCCGGAATTGACATCCCAGAGGCGTATGTTGCCATCGGCGCACCCGGTGGCCGCCAATGATCCATCGCTCGTGACTGCCAGGCATGTCACAGAGGCGGGGTGTTCCCAGACTTGCGTGAGTGAATGGGCGTGTGGCTGCCAACCTGCCAGTTCGAGCCGCAATGCGCGTTGCAGGTCAGAGAACTCTGAGTCCGATGGCAGCGATTCGAGTACCTGCGCCAGCACGAGCATGCCGTGTGCAACATCCCCCCCCTCGCACAGCCGGTGCGCCAGATCCCAACTTGACATGGCTGTTTGTCGCTGTCTCTCACGAACTTCGGATTGCAGCTCGTTTACCAACTGCTGTTGTTGCACATTGGACACCGCGGAAAGGATCCCAACCGCCAGCAACCCCGCGCAGGTCGCTGCCGTCCAGGCGGGATGCCGTCGCACCCAGCGCTTCACACGCGCGGTGAACGGTTCTCGAAAGGCAGTCACGGATTCATCGGCCAACCAACTGCTCACATCAGATGCAAGATCCTTCGCACTGGCATAGCGTTGTGCGGGTGATTTTGACACGGCCTTCAGGCACACGGCCTCCAAGGCGCGCGGTACGTCAGCCCGCGCTATGCTCGGCGCGACCACGCGACCGTCCTTGGCGGCATCACAAATCTCACGCCACGAGTCACCCGCCCGAAGTGGGTGGCCCGTGAGGATCACATACAGGATCGCCCCCAGGCTATAGATGTCGGTCGCCGGACTCAGTTCGTCGACGAGACCGGATGCCTGCTCGGGGGACACGTATTGCACGGTTCCGTTAAAGTCCCCGACACGCGTGGCGGTGTCGTGTTCCAGCTCTTCGCGAGACACGCGCACGGTGGCAACGCCGGGATCTCTCCCGGCAGAGGGGCCGGTTCCGACGACCTTCGCGAGTCCCCAGTCGACGACAAGTGTTTCACCGAACTCACCGAGCATCACATTCTCGGGCTTGAGATCGCGATGAATCACTCCTCGGCTGTGGGCGTACGCTAATGCGTTGCAGACATCGATGAAGCGAGTCAGCAGTTCACGGAACTCATGGGCCGGTCTGCCCTGCGCATTCCATGCATCAATCGTTTCGCGCAGGTTGCGCCCCGCTGAACCGCCGCGATCGTGGTACAGCGAGTCGATCGCATCTCTCAGATCACGGTCGCAGGCACGCGCCTCGTCGAACCGGAATCGTGCCACAGCATCCGTCAATCGCTGGTCATTGGCAGCGGACCGGTCGTTGTGGAACGCGGTCAATGCTTCCAGGAGTTGGAGGTCGGCTGATTCTCTCGTACGGGAGTAGAACGCACTGAAGGCCTGCAGCAGGTAGCGATTGCCGTATACCCGCATGGCGTAGTAGGGGGTCGAGCGTCCGTCGTGTTCCTCGATGCGTCCCGCCTCGTAAACGGGAACGATGTTGGGATGCTCGAGTTTGCTCGTGACGTGTGCTTCGCGCCAGAACCTCTTCAGCGACTCCCGGGAATCGCGTTCCGACTCCTTGATTAACTTGATGGCCACGAACCGGTCCAATTGCCGGTCCTCCGCGAGCCACACTTCGCCCTGCCCGCCGGCGCCCAACTGGTAATGCCTGATGAATCGCTGCGAGAAGGCAGTCGATGACCCACCGGCGCTGGGTTCGACGTGATCGTCGGCTGTGAGTGCCGGATAAAGTGATTGAACTTCCGCAAAGGCGGAGCGGATCGCAGCAGTTCGATCGGGAAACCGTGAAACGTATGCCGAGACTCGCGGAATGTGACGCTGCTCACAGCACGCAATCAATTCCGATCTCAGCAACCCGGCGAACAGGTCATCCCGTAGTTCCGGAGCCGCCCGATTCAGGTAGTCCGCGATGTCGACCTGCAGACCGGCCTCCCGTTGGGACTCAAACTCCTCGCAAATGCGATCCACAATCTGCAACACCGATATCCGACGTTCGATTTCGGTTTTCTCGTCGGCGGTCATGGCGACTCCGCATACAGTTCCCGGTGGAGCAGGTTGTGAATCAGATCCAGCTTACGATGTACCTTAGAAACGGAGAAACCAAGGTCTGCCGCGTTGTTTTGCAGGGTCTGGTCAGGCTGCGTCAGCCGCAACTCCAGCACGCGGGACGCATCGGGGTCCAGCGTGCGCAGCTGGTCGCGGACGTGTTGCAGCACGTCGTCGACCTCGTTTTCCACGAGGGCGGCGTTGTCCTCGCCGGCAAACGCTTCGACTTCGCTCACCGACCACTCGGCATTCACGTGCCGGCGGTTTCGCTGGAATGCACGGGCCGCCTTGCGAAACGCAATCGAGAACAGAACTGCCTCCAACTGTCCGCGGGTCGTGACGCCCGGTGCGGCGGGTGATGGCTCGAACTTGCCGTCGCGGGCGCGCACGAACACAGTGCGGAACACACTGTTGACAACCAGGGAAACATCGTGAGCCCCGCTGCTGGGCGAGTATTTGCGCACGAGCCCCGCGATGCGGCGGTGATAGAGTTCCCACAGCCGCCTGGCAGCCTCTTCGTCGCCGACTTTGAGATCGGAGATCCATTGAGAAATGGCGTAGTCGTCGTCCATTGTCTGCTCCAGAATGGATTTGGAATGGAGCCGGCAGAACTGCCGGTCCATGACTTCACTGCACGATCGGACCACCGCCTGGTCCGGCGGAGGCCGTCTGCGTTTACGGGACGACGATTCCCCGACGAACGCAGCGTCGCAATAGTCCTCAGCGCAACAGATCGAAAAATGTTACACAAGTTCGCGACTTTTTTGATTCAACCGTCGAGTCGCGCGCCATTCACTCGACAAGTGCGGTCCCGAAAGTGGCCGCGGTGACCCGTATCCTTTGTTCCATGCAGGAGCAGTGGCATGAACGTTTCAATGAGTTTCGTCTTTTTCGTGATGGCATTCGTGGCCACTCACGCGATTCCGGCGTATGCACAGTACCCGGTCGCGCCGATTTTGGAGCCCGTCTATTATCCACGACATCAGCAGGGTGACGCGGAATTTGACGGTAACGGGCCGGACGTGAGTTGGTCCGTCACCCTGTTCGTCAATCCCGACAACTGCCATGAAGTAGTGGCGCGTGTCTGGATGAATGCAGTGGAACCGCGAGGTGACCGGACCACGGCCTTCGGCTGGCAGGACTTCGTCGTGGCGCGGTCGCCGCAACCGATCAATGGCATCGTCGGCAACGCGTACGTCGAGGGGCACTACGTCGATTATGATGTCGCCGTCGACCTCTTCCCGAACCCGGGAAGCTATGTGCGCGAGGTGAGGATCACCGGCGACACGCGGGGAGACGACGTCGGCGTGAGTACACGCATCGAGGTCGTCTTCAACACGATCATTGTCAATTGAATCGCACCGCCGCCTCTTCCGCGTTTTTTACGGAAGGGGCGGTTTCTGCATGCGCTCGTCAATGGCACGCCCGCTCACAGCAACCGGTCTTCCGTTCTCGGCCTGTGGGTCGTTCACGCGGCCGATTCTCTCCGGATTCGCAAAGTTCTTCGCGGACTTGGGCTAAGTAATCTGGGGAAAGTCGCTCACATTTGCCGTTTTCCTGAGCGTCACCGCTCATGCGGCGCCATTCACTCTTCAGAACCGGCCGACTGTGGTCGTGAACAACCCGCAAGTGTGAAAGGAACAACGCCATGAACCTGCTACGCCACCTGTTGAAGATCGCCGCCGGATCATTGTGCGGCCTGACCACCAAGAACCACTTCGTGAATTCATCGAATGGTGAACTCGCTAACGTCCATCCCCTTCCACGCGTTCCCAATCCCGATGTGACGTGGCTGCCGCATCAATGCAGCGGCTCGTCCATCTGGTCGCAATCGTTTCTCGGGCCGTCCTCGCAAGTCTAGGTCGCGGCGTTGCCGCGAGTTGCTTTCATGCCTCGGCCGTCACCTCCTGACTGCCGAGGTTTTTTTGTTCGCGCTCGTGCCGACTGCCTGCCTGAAATCATGACTCCGGGAATTCCGTGGAGTTATTCAGTTTTGATGCTGTGTCGCGAGCGGGAGCCGCCATTCACACGTTAGAGCGAGGCGTTTCATTCCCTCTGGTGTTTGCCGGAGCGCCACGGTCCTTCGGTTCGAGGTGGGCGAGCCCGCATCCGAATGATCCATCGAATTCGCCACGGAGAATAGTCATGAAGCATTACCTACAAGCATTGGCACTCGCCGCCAGTCTGCTGGCCTCGACAAACGTCCCAGCCCAGGAGCACCTCGCCCCTGGACCTGCGACCCCAGTCGCCAGCGTGGAGCTGGCCCAATTCCAGCATTACGGGCATTGGGATGTCTACTACCTGTGGTATGGGCAACCGATCCTGTACGGTTCGTTCACCTCACATGAGGTGGCAGACCACTACGTTTTGCATCTGGCGCAGCATTATCACGTGCAAGCCTGGCACGTGTACCATTACTGATGTGATAGGCGCCGACAAAGTGTGAATCGCCAGTCCTCAGAGCAGGACTGGCGATTCATTGTTTCATCGCGAGTTGGTTCCGGCAGCTCATGGGTTGCCGCGGACATTGATTGCCTGGTACGGGAACTTGCCACGACTTCATTGAGGACGACATGCACATTCGCCAGGCCATGATCGATGATGCAGGTGGAATCGCCAATGTCCATGTGGCGTCGTGGCAAACGACCTATATCGGGATCCTGCCGACGGAGTTCCTCGCCGGTCTCAACCCCGCCGATCGCGGACCGATATTAAGGGAACAGTTGACCTGCTCGCAGCCTGGACCATGCGTTTTCGTCGCCGAGGACGATTCGGGTGTCGTCGGCTTCGCCTCCGGCGGCCGAGAGCGCACTGGTGATACTGAGTTCGACGGGGAGTTGTTCGCCATCTATCTCCTGGCCAGGTCGCAAGGACAAGGATTGGGCTGCCGGCTCGTGCACAACGTAGCGGGCACGTTAATCGAACACGGCCGAGTTTCTCTGCTGGTGTGGGCTCTGAAAGACAACCCCTCGCGGCGATTCTATGAACGATTGGGGGGCCTGCCAGTGCGCGAGCGAACAATCACCATCGCGGGAACTTCATTGATCGAGATCGCCTACGGCTGGCGTGAACTGCGAGATCTTCTGGATGTAACGAGGCAATCCAACTGCCGCTCATAGACCTGGGTGCAATCAATCAAATGCAATGCCCCAGCCTACAACCACAAATCTCGAGGTTGCCTTGAACATCACCGGCCCTAACCTTTCGATCGAGCGAGATTGCGAGCTGGTGCTCCGTAGCTTGCCGGACTGGTTCGGAATCGAGTCATCGCTGTTGGAATACGTTCGAGATTCATCCCGCTTCCCGACATTCGCCATGGGGGACTCCGACCGTGTGATAGGTTTCTTGACGCTCCGCCAGCACTTTGCCAAGTCCTGGGAGCTGCACTGCATTGCCGTGCATCGGGATCATCGCGGCAGCGGGGTTGGTCGCTGCCTCGTCGCGCATGCCGAGAGTTGGCTGATCGAGCGCGACGCCGAGTTTCTGCAGGTCAAAACCATCGCGGAATCGTCCCCGAGTCCCGAGTACCAGCAGACCCGGGCATTTTACGAGCGTCTGGGCTTCACGCCGTTGGAAGTGTTTCCGGAGTTATGGTCACCTCGCAACCCGTGTTTGCAGCTCATCAAAAGGCTCTCTGCGGTCTCAGCTCGTTGAGTGCCACCACCAGTTCGGCAGCCCGCCAGTCGGATGGGCCGCAACGAGCTGAATGCAGCCCGGCAACGACCACCATCCTGCTCCGGTGACATTCATTGTGCCAAGCGAAGCTTGGGAAAGGGGGAAGAGATGTAGAATGCAAATCTGAAACCTTTCATCGGAACCTTGCGGGTGAGAAGCCCGTCCGGTAGCGCCTGACCAGCGGCCGGAAGCGAGTCTTGCGTCGTGCGTGGCAACGCGTCCGGCGAAGCGTAGACAGTGGTTATGAAGGTGGGGTTGGGTAAGTTTCGCTGTGCCGCTGGAGTGGAGGAGAAGGCTGAGGCGTAGCCGAAGACTTCTGCGAGGCCGTAGTACTGCCCCGGTCCAGAGCTGCACCGCCACCCCGACGGACAACACTCCAGCAACCCATAAGGCGACGTTCACTTCTTCCCCGCATTCGTCCTGCGCGGGTTTCGAGACTTTTCCTCCCGCATCGTCACAGCGTCATACGGCACCGGCCGGCGGGTCAGATCAGCGATGTCGAATTCGGACAACGTCGCGAATCTATGCGGTTGATGAGGCGTTCTCACCTTAGTCAAGGTTTGTCTCCAGTTGTCGGCATTACTCCGATACAATTGCGCCGAGGGACTCCTCGCCTATGACGGCCAAATTTGTCTATAAGCAGAAGCACCCATCCGCAGTATTCTACCCCGTTTCCATGACCAGTTGCTGCGCCCGCTGAGAGGGGGGTGGGCAGTAATGGCTCTCACGTCAATGACAACCGATTCAGATCCAGAAAGACCAAAGCAATGGCGAAAAAGGCAGGAGTTTGGATTGACCATAAGCAGGCCATCGTGGTCCTGCTCACCGACGCGGGCCACGAAACCAAGAAGATCACATTTGATGCTGGCGAACCTCTTGGCGCAAGATCGAAGCGGATTGCGGAAAACAGGCTGGAGGAAAAGGTCAAGAACCATCGCAAAGACTACTTCAATGACGTAATCGCTGCCGTTACAGGTGCCGAATCATTGTTGATCTTTGGTCCTGGCGAAGCCAAGGGCGAGCTCAAGAAGCACATCGCTGCGAAGAAGCTACGTGGTCTCACGGTAGCACTGGAAACGACTGATGAAATGACGGATCGTCAGATTGCCGCCAAAGTGATCGAGCACTTTGCGACAGCACCTGGCAAAGCAGCGGGTGCCTCGAAGAAAGAGTCGAAGGTCATGTCGGGACAACGCTCGAAAAAGTCCGGGAAGTAGATCAAGCTCCGCCACGGACCCAGCCAGGCTTCGTTGCCGCTCAGCGCCAACCCGCTCTCAATCGCTGGTGAGCAAATGGTTCGCGCGGTCGAGGTGAAAGACGTCCATCCGATCAGGCCGATCGCTGGTATCGCTGGGAAGCGCGTAGTACTTACCGGTAATGCGAGTCGCCGTTACTTCCAGCCGCAAGAACCCGTGACGGTCGTCGACATAGGCTTCCAGCGTGGCTTCCGATCCTTCGGGTCGATAGGGCGTGTGCAGCGGGCGGCCGCCCAGACGTGCGACTGAATGCAGATTGCGGTAACCGCCTGCTCCCACAACGAGCGTCGGGATTTCGCGGCCGCCAATGTGCCAGGTGTAGCGCTGGTAGTTATGCACATGGCCATTCAGAATCAGATCCGGCACGCGTTGCGCCGCCGACATGGCGTGTTCCAGGATTCCCTTGATGACCGGACTGCCCCGATGGTGCGTGTCGGCGGAGAACACGGGGTGATGCACTGCGACGAATAAGGCCCGGTCGGCCGGAGCCTGTTCTAGCTCTGCAATCAGCCATGCGACCTGGTCCGATTCAATGATCCCCCCCTCGGGGACATTGGAGTAGAGGCCGACAATCGTGGCCAAGGGAGTTTGCAGAGTAAAGTACACGTTCGGCTGGGTCATCGTATCGCGCTCGACGTCCAACGCGTCCGGTGACTGCATCGGCTGAGGGGCGCAAAAGTTACGCACGAAGGCCTCCAGCGATGGAACTTGGGCATTGAATTCCGCATCATGGTTTCCGGGAATCGCAAAGATCGGAGCGGGATAGTGTTCGTACGCATCATAAAACTGCGAGAAGTAACTCGTGGCGTCACCACGGACATAAATGACATCGCCTAAATGGAACAGGAATGCCGGTCTGTTTTCCGAATCCGGGCGGTCACAATCTTTTTCAAGAAACTTCGCCACCCGACGCTGGAACGCATCGTTATGGAGCCCACCCGTATCACCCACGACGTGCAGCACGAGCTTGCCGGCCTGCGTGATGCGAAGAATGTCCTCGGCGGCCAGCACTTCCTGCAGTTGGAGATGATAGGGAGGTTCCCCCGTGGGCTTCGGCAAGGGCTGAAATCGCGACAGCCGGCGAAGGGCAGCCATTCTCGCCAGGTCTGATGTGTCGTTGTTCTCGTGGGCAGCACGACGAACAATGTCATCCTGGTCCGCCAAAAACGTTACGGTGTTCACCAGCGGGCGGGGACGATAAATGAGTCGCCCCTTTCCGAAGCCAAGGTCGAGTGGAGTCATACTGAATTCCTCATTCCTGCCGCCGGCACCGTCACGGTAATGGCATCAAGTATACTGCGACACAAACGCGATCGCGAAGTGCGTACTCACGGCCAATGAGCGCGGAGCCGATCCACGAACTCGTGTCTCGTCGATATTGCCAACTGGGGCGCGGGGTACCATTCCGATTCGAAGTGCGCCGGTGCGAACGTCTGGATGCAGGTGGTCGCTAGGCAGGATATGATCGTGTCGCACTGGTCGGCACCGGAATCTCTCAGGTACGGGCGGCGGCGTAAGCCGAGAGTTCGACGCCACTCTGAGGATCCAATGCAACTCGCTCAGACGTTTGGCCACGCATGAAACAATGGAATCGCTTGTTTGTCATCGCACTCGGAGTTGCGATTGTCACCTTCGGATTATCCTGGGCGGCCATCAGCGTCGATCCATGGACGGGGGAAGACGCTGGAACCGTCGGCCGGAAGTTCAATACCGTGCCGCTGGCATTGTTGGGTCTCCCTTTTCTCGCAGGCATGACGCTCACGGGTATGGTCCTGGGAAACGCAGGACAAAATGCCGTCGGATTCGTGATGGGTGGCGTGTGTCATTACTTGTTTTGGCTGCTTGTCACGGCAGCCGTGATTCGCAGGTTGAGTCACAAGAGCACGCGAGACCAAGCCAATTCCAGGTAGACAGAGAACTGGACTCTCGCAATGAGAATCTGGTTCCCGTCAACGATCGCCAATCATTGGCTTGCACCGACAGACGCTGCATTAGTGGCGGAGAATGTTAAGACGCCGGGACAGGATTGCTGAGAGTGCCTCATAGACGGCGGGCTCAGACGAGTGCCCAGCAAATCAGAAGATAAATGAGCACCGACAACAAGTCTTGAACCACTGTCGCCAATGGGCCCGCCGCGAATGCAGGATCTTGCCGCAGCGACTTCAGAATCCAAGGCAAAGCCATGGCCACCGTGCTGGCGACTGAGCAAGCAGCAAGAATCGCCAAGGCAACCGCTCCCGCCAGGTCGGCTCGCCCCCAGCGCCAAAGCACAATTGGAAACGTAAAACCGGCCAAAACAGCGCCGGTCAACAATCCCGTGACGACTTCACGCCAAAATATCCGCTCGATGGAGATTCCGACCGACAAACCGCGAATCGCCAAGGTTTCGGTCTGAGTGCCCACCGCGTCCGCCAGATAGACGATCCCCGGAACAAAAAACGCGAGGACCACCTGAGCCTGGAGTTGAACCTCAAACATTCCGACGAGGTCCGCCGAGAGAAGTGCCCCGATGTTGACGGCGGTTCAAAACGGCGGCGCGGGGGGAGTGTCGCGGCGGTCCAATTTGGCGGTGCCAATGAAGGCAAGCCCTGCGGGATTTGTGGTGGATGACATGGCGACCATCCTTTTCCTTCACGGCTGGCACAGCGTTCCGGGCGGCGTCAAACCGACCTACCTGAAGGCCCACGGCCATGAAGTCATCAATCCGGCCCTCGATGACGACGATTTCGACGCCGCTCTTGTGACCGCTCAAGCCGAGTCCGACAAGCACCAGCCCCAACTCATCGTAGAATCGAGCCGGGGCTGTGATGAATCTCGACTTGCGAGACTCCGATGATGATCACTTGGTCTACGAAATTTAGACTCACGCATCAGGCGGACAAGCTCGTCATTCAAGGAAAGGTTCCGAGTATCCTCTGGCCGACTGCTGCTTCCGTAGGCATGGCTTTTCTCGTGACGTTTGTGGTTTATTCTAACCCAAAGGCTGTCGGCGTGATTTACGAACGACTGGTCGTGTTACTGGGAATTATCTGGTTTACGGCCATCATTTTTGGACTGTGGCTGACAGCCTATCTCACTTTTCGTCGGCCATTCATCCTCGACCAAACCGGCAACCAGTTCCTTCGAGGCACGAAGCGGCTTTGCCCTTTAAGCGAGATTGGATGGATTGAGATCTACGGCCTGAACGATCCAGATCTCTCGACTTGGGTGTCATTATGCCGTGTGGGTAGTGGAAAGCGGATTCGGTCTTTCGTCCCCATCGGCGATGCCGAGGCGTTTGCCAATGGAATTGCCAAGTTCCTTGGAGTCGAGATAAAAAATACAGCGGAGTGGTGAACGAATGGTCTGGCGGCGATGTTGAGGGCGTGCGAAATAGGCGAGGGTGCAATATGACGACTGAGAAGAATGACGTGTGCAAGGCCATGATCGACGGAGCCATCGCTTCGTTCCGGTCGAACAAAGGCTGGGCGGATAAAGCCATTGCCCAGCTTTCAGATGACAAGCTGCATGTCGCCCTCGATCCCAACACAAACAGCATTGCCGTCATCATGAAGCTTCTGAGCGGCATCTTGCGACCTAGGAAGGTTCAGGTGTCGCACTGCGCAACGGGCAGATCGAATCACTCCCACGCTTCGTTTCCATCGAATGAGAAGAGAGACGGTACTTGCCCTGCGCGACGTATGAATGTCGGCACTGCTTGAGTGACTGGTCAGAACTGCCAGAGAAACCTGATCGTGGCGACGACATCGGGGGAGTTATCGTTGAGCCCCAGGGACGTGTCGAATCCGATCAGAGTCTCGGGCGTCAGCATGTAGCTCAGCCCCGGGGTCAGGTAGTGCTCCAGACCGTCGATTCTTGAGCCTTCAGGAAAAATTCCATACCAGTCGAGAGATGCACTCCAGCGATCGTGAAACATCCAGCTCACGCCGACGCTCTGTTGCAGGTCGAGGTAACGCTCACGCCCTTCGCTGGCCCAGATAGCTCCTGTGCTGCCATAGAGATACCAGTCATTCTGAACCGTGTATCCGTATCCCAGACTGACCTGCGGACTGAATCGACCAAGGAAGCTGTGATCTCCGTCGACGGCAAAGGGAGTGGTGACGGTGAGTGCCGACTGAGGAATCCAGCCGTTCTGCTCCCACAGCAGGAAGCGCGCACCAAAGGTCGGGTTTAAGACGCTGGTGTCGCTGTCGGAATCGCCGGTCAACGTATCGTGGACAGTATCGAGCGTCATTCCCGCCCAGCCAGCCCGCAGTTCGATACGATTCGAGATGCGGTATCGCAATCCCAGCCGCGGCAGCGTGTGTTGATGGTACGTAAACCCCAGGTCGTCACGGTCGTAGCCGTACGAGTAACCAAATTCGACGAGCAGCCTGCCCAGGGCCGCCAGACGTGACTGGTCGACCGACTGCTGTTGGAGGGATTCGACGTAGGTCGCCACGTAGAGATCGATCAGTTCCTCGTCGCTCAGAGAGTTCAGATCGACGGGAGACTGTCCACGGAAGGTGACGACTTCAGGCACAAAGTCGAAATCCGTATGTCGCTCCGTGATCCACAGGGACGCCAGCGTGTCGGGTGGAGGCGAGTTTAGCCATTCGGGCGCAATGGAATCCGCAGGAG
>JANNSB010000512.1:0-14815 GCA_031402175.1 Planctomycetaceae bacterium | reverse complement strand
CGGCCGGCACATCGACGAATTCGTCGACGACATGCGGACACGATACGGCATCCCTTCCGATGAATGAGATACGATCTCCGCATCCTAAAACAGGCGGAAGAAGAAGTCCGCAGCATCTTTGAGTGGCTGGAGGAGCGCTCTCCCGCGGGGGCGAGCAGTTGGTTCAACGCCTTTCAAGCCGCGGCCAAGCGACTGTGCGGCAATCCATTTGCTTGGCCAACCGCACCAGAAGATTCGTTCGTCGACTTTGAGGTTCGGAATTTTGTTTTCAAGACGCGTCACGGAAGGAAGTACCGTGCGCTCTACACCGTGATCGACAATGAGATTCGCATCCTTCATGTTCGTGGGTCGGGGCAGGATGCGATGACGGAATTGGATTCTCCCGACGACGAGTGAGAATCACTCGTGTCCTGCTTTCTCACGTCGAGCACCTTACCAGTCCCCCGCGCTCCCACCTCGATAGAACACGCGCTGCAAGATCTCCTGCTCGAATGGGTGCTTCTTCACTTCGGCTTCGTTGATCTCGATTCCCAGGCCAGGGCGTGTGTTTGGCGTGACCCTGCGGGTGGCGGCGTCGACGGTGAAGCCTTCGCGGGGTGGCCCAGCCGCTTGTTGGCTGGGTGCCGCAGGCACTGGAAGCTGCATCATGTGCGGTCAGTGCTGGAAGGGCGTCTCCACGGAGGGACGCCGAGGGTGAGGCTTCTTGCCGCTGTGCGACCCGGCCAGGAGTGGCCGGGCCACCCGTGTTCAGTCACCAGCGTTGACAACACCAAACCTCGTCCACGATTCGGAAGGCCAGTAGATATAGTCGACGTACCCGATGACGTCCCCAATGTGAATCGCTCCAAAATTCCGGCTGTCGTTCGAGCGATCTCGATTGTCACCCAGCACAAAGACATGACGCTCGGGTACTGTGATCTCGAATTCCCTGTCCGCGGCCGTTCCATCGGGAGTGTCTTCGTAAGCGACCAGATAGCGCCGGGCGGAGTTCACCTCGTAGGAGACTTCTCCTGTTACTTCTTCTCCAAGAATTCTCAAGCTCTCATCAGGCACACGCTCCCTTTCCAATTCTCTGCCGTTGATCAGTAAACGACTGCCATCCATCTGGACGTGATCGCCGGCAACGGCCACGACTCGCTTGACGAATGTCGTGCCGCCGGTCGGCTCCGGGTTGCGAAATACGATCAAGTCGCCGCGATCAGGAAAGTAATGCATTGGCAACAGCTTCCTGACGAGTATTCGGTCCCCGTTCAGGATGGTTGGGCTCATACTGCTGGCTGGAACCAGGAAAGCTTCATAGACCATTCCGCGCACACCGGCGATCAGCCCGATGGGGTAGATGATGTGGACGATGATCAGCAGCCAGTAGACCGCCGCGCGATTGTAGTCGCGCAGGGTGTATTCCGAGCCGATCTCATGCGCAAGCCGCACCGCATCAATGGCCGCATAGAAATAGACGATGATGACGGACAACACGGGCAGCAGCACCAGCAGCACGAGACTGGCCACGGAAGGTGGACCCAGCGCTGCGGCCGTCACGCAGAGCGGAACGAGGATCCAGGCAAAGTACAGCGGCAGCCCCTTGGCGATCCGGCCACAGTAGATGTGGCCTACACCGGCGGACAAGAAGGACAGCGCTAAAGCCACCCACGGTATGCGTCTCGATTTAATCATACTTGCCATACTCCACACTCCTCAGAAGTTCACGAACCGGGCGACGTACGCCAAAAACAGAAACGGCAAGCTGCCCACCACTAATGCTCCGCCGCAGACGGCCCAGCGACTGACCCGCGAATGCTCGACGCGCTGAATCAGCCGCAGCCATCGGGTGGCTTGTCGGTGTTGCTCCAACTCGCCGACTCGTTTCATGATTTCATCCGGCAGGGTCGACGGTGGTAATTCCTGACGGCGCTGCGCAAGCCACCGGTTGTAGAAATCGTCTGTCATGTCAACTCCTTCACCACGGGCTCGAGTAAGGAACGCAGCCGCTGTTTGGCTCGATGGATGCGCGACTTCACGGTGCCTACCGTCGTGCGTTCGATCCGAGCGATCTCGGAATACGGCAACTCTTCGATCTCAGCCAATACGAAGGCGGAGCGTTGTTCCAACGGCAAAGCATCCAAAGCTCTATCAAGCTGCTGCGCGAGCTCCTCATTGTCCAGCGCATCACGCGGCGCGACATCCTCGACCTCAGCCCGTTCGTCAAGCAGCGCCGGACGCTGTCGCTTAAGCAGATTAATGCAGCGGTTATGTGCAATCGTGAACAGCCACGTCGAAAAGGCCGCGCGCGACGAGGCGTAACTGGATAAATTGGCGAACGCGGCAAGAAAAACCTCCTGTGTCACGTCGTAAGCGTCCTCCCGATTCCGGAGTAGAGCGCGGGTGAAGCGGTAGATCGACGGCTGGTAACGGTCGACGAACACACGAAAGTCGTCCGTGTGCCCGGCGAGCACCCGCCGGACGAGTTCTCGGTCTTCGACTCCCACGTGTTATGATCCCCGGTCCATTGGAAAGGCTGTCATTGGTCTCTGACGAGTTATACAGCCCGGGGGGTGGAAAGTTCCGTGCTTTGTCTGCGATCACATGTTTCCGTAGATCCGCAGTTCGCTCTCATACTCCAACCGCTCCCGCGATATCATTAAACGACAATCACCGCTCGGAAGGGTGGCACGCCGCGAGCGACGAAAGGAGCGAGGGGCGTGTATCAGTTCGGTGGACCAAACAGCGAGAACGTTACCAGTCACCCGCGCTGCCGTCACGATAGAAGACGCGCTGCAGGATCTCTTGCTCGAAGGGGTGCTTCTTCACCTCGGCTTCGTTGATTTCGATGCCCAGGCCCGGGCGCGTGTTCGGCGTCACCGTGCGGGTGGAGGGATCGACGGTAAAGCCTTCACTGACGATGTCGTTTCGCCAGGGGACGTCGCCGTGCACCGATTCGCAGATGATGTAGCTCGGCTGCGAGAACCCGAACTCCAATGAGGCCGCGGTGCTCACTGGGCCTTGCGGATTGTGTGGCGCCAGCGCGATCCGGTAGGCATCTGCCAGCGCGGCAATGCGGCGGGCCTCGGTGAAGCCGCCACAATGCGTCAGATCGACCTGACAGATATCGCAGCCCCGCGCGGCAAACAGATCGCGGAAGGCGGCGAGGTGCGTCATCCGTTCGCCGGTTGCGATCGGCGTCGTCACCGCCGCATTGATGGCCGCCAGTCCTTCGATGCTTTCCGGCCAACAGGGTTCTTCGAAGAAGTAGAGGCCATACGGATCGAGAGCGCGAGCGAACTTCAGTCCCATCGCCGGCGAGGGGCGTGCGTGGCAGTCGACCATGATGTCGATGCCGTCTCCGACCGCTTCTCGCATCGCCGACACACACGCCTCGGCGGCCTTCACGGGTTTCAAGCCTTCAATCGGCATCGTCGGCGGCACCGCCATCGACTTGAATGCTGTGAAGCCGTCCGCCACCGCCTGCAGTGCCAACTCGGCGAATAGCTTTGCGTTCTCGACCGCAGTCTCGTAGAAATGTTCCAGCTTGCCGCCTCCCAAATGGCAGTAAAGTCGGATGTAGTCCCGCACCGGCCCGCCCCACAGCTTGTGACAGGGCACGCCGTGAATCTTGCCGACGATGTCCCACAGAGCGATGTCGATGCCGGCGATGGCGGTCGAGCGCACGACGCCGCTGCCGTGCCAGAAGTGCTGCCGCCACATCATCTGCCACAAGTGCTCGACCCGCGTGGGGTCTTCGCCGATGACGAGTTGTGCCACGTCCTCAATGGCCCCGACGACGCTGCGTGTGTGCCATTCCAGCGTCGCCTCGCCCCAGCCGTAGAGGCCGGGTTGATCGGTGATCACCTTCACGAAGATCCAGTTCCGCATGCGGGCATGACACACGAACGTTTCAACGGCGGTGATCTTCATGAGTGTTGCGCGAGTGATGAGAAACAAATCCAAACGGGAGGGCGAGGCTCCTGCCGAGCCGAAGCCACGGATGAACGTCGCTATCTCGTTCGCCTCCGCGGGAGCGTCGCCCTCCCTTTCGACCAATCGTAACGAACCGAAAGGATGAAGTCTGCGTTCGCACAGTAGCCGTGGCTCTCCGAGACGCGGCGGACCAGAGGGCTTCGCGTGCTGCTTTGTTGAGGCTTGGCGACCAGATAACGCTGTCATGCCTCGCCGCGGCGTCTGGGGACAGTCGCCGCGACTGGTCGGCTGGAAGCCGCCGGTACGAAACCTGTATCCTGCGGCTTCGTCATCGAACCGCAAATATCGAATCGGAGTAGTATCCGCGTCATGCAGATTGTTCGTTACCCTCACCCCGTCTTGAGGTTCAAGTCGGTGGATGTCACCCGCATCGACGGCCAGTTGCGGCAAATCGTGGCCCACATGTTCGAACTGATGCACGAAGCCCGCGGCATCGGGCTGGCGGCCAATCAGGTCGGGCTGCCGTTTCGGCTGTTCGTCACCTGCGTGGGGGACGACCGCGACACGCCCGGCGTCGAGCAGGTGTACATCAACCCGACGCTGCGCAAGCCGAAGGGATTCATCGACGCGGAGGAAGGTTGCCTCAGCCTGCCCGAACTGTACGGCGATGTCGAACGTTCGGCCGAGATCACGGTCGAGGCCTTCGACTTGAAGGGGGAACGCTTCGAGCAGCGCCTGAAGGGTCTGCCCGCCCGCTGCGTGCAGCACGAATACGATCACATCGAGGGGGTGCTGTTCACGGACCATGTGAATGAAAAGACCCTCGCCGGCTTCCAGGAGAAGCTCGATCTGTTCATCCAGGAGCACCTCGCCGCCCAGGAAACCGGCACGCTGCCGTTGGATGACGCGATCACGAAGCAAATCAAACAAATGGTGCAGCAGGGTAAGCCGGAAGTGGAGTTGCCGTGATGAGCATTCCCGCCGTCGAACAAAACGCCGTTGGAGTCCAGCCTTTAGGCTGCGCGAGGATTGTTCGAGCTTACTGTATCGAACCGCGCACCAGCAGGCTAAAGCCTGTACTCCTTGTACTCTCCTCGCAGGCTAAAGCCGATACTCCAACGGTATTGTTATCTGCTCTAGGTTAAACCATGACCGATCGCTTCCCCATTCGCGGCATCATCCCGCCGCTCGCCACGCCGCTGACTCGCGAGACCCGGCTCGATGTTCCCGCGTTGCACCGGTTGCTCGACCATGTCATCGCGGGCGGAGTGCATGGCGTCTTTCTGCTGGGGTCGACCGGCGAGGGGCCGAGTTTGTCGGCGGCAGTGCAGCGGGACGTCATCAAGGAAGCGTGCACTCATGTCGCCGGCCGGGTACCGGTGCTGGTGGGGATCACCGATTCCAATCTCGATGAGTCGCTCGAACTGGCCGAGTTCTCCGCCGAGTGTGGGGCCGATGCCGTGGTGGCCGCGCCGCCGTTTTACTTTCCGATCAATCAGGATCAACTGGCCGCGTGGTTCGTGACGCTGAGCGATGCCAGCCCGTTGCCGGTCTTTCTCTACAACATGCCCTCGCATGTGAAAGTCGCATTCGAGATCGCGACGGTGCGGCGGTTGATGGAGCGGCCGAACATCTGTGGCGTCAAGGATAGCTCGGCTCAGATGCTGTACTTCAACGAACTGCTACAGGCGCGGGCCGACCGGCCCGACTTCGTCGTGCTCACCGGCCCCGAGGAACTGCTGGCCGAAGGCGTGCTGATGGGGAGCGACGGCGGCGTCTGCGGCGGAGCGAACCTCGTCCCGCGACTGTTCGTCGATCTCTACGAGGCGGCCGTCAGCGGCGACCTCAAGCAGACGCTCATGTTGCAACTGCGGGTGATGCGACTGTCGACGCTGCTCTACCGCGTCGGCCCCGCACCGACGGGGTTCATGACGGGCATCAAGACCGCGCTCGAACTCGTCGGCCTGTGCGAAGCCCACTTCGCCGCCCCCCTCGGCCCGCTGCCTCCCGAGCAACGCCGACAGATCGCTCAGCATCTGGCGGATATGGGGATTCTTGACGCAACGACGGTGACGAAGCAGAGGTGAACGCGGTCACGCGATCGCGACGAGTCAGGGCGCGCTCGAGTTCAACCGCATCCCTCAGAGCGCTGCTGTCAGCCCTACTGATCCTTGGATCGCAGACACGCGACGCAGCAGATCGCGAGCACCGTGTGCATGACGCTGGCCGGCCAGAGGGCAGATCCGTGCATTCCATCGGCCACGGCCGCGTGCACAAACAGAACAGGTATCGACACGTTGTAGGTCAAGAGACCAATGACGAGTCCGTTTCGCGGGCCTCCGCCGTCCCTCGACAGCCAGCATGTGAGACCGATCGAGACAATCGCCGCGCCTGCAACTCGTGCCACTGCCACCGACTCGAGCGAACCGAGTCCCGCTCCCAGCAGTATCTCGGCGACACCAGAGGGCACGATCAGCAGCGCGATTCCAAGTGTCAATTCAAGTACGGCGGTCACGACGAGCAACAACTTCGTGTTCATCAGCATCGTCGACCCCGTCAGGTCATGGCGACTTGATTCTCGTCCGCCGCAGTTGTCGCCGAAGCGGTGCTGTGGCGATGACGCTCATTTCATATCAGGTCGCACCCATCGTTGAGACCGTCACGGCGTGATGCAGCCTTCTTGACGCCTCCGCCTCGCTCTCCCCCGCAAGGCGCGCTGGATCACGCTTGAAACGCGCTGCTCAAGGCCCCGTTGCTTACGCTGCCGGCTCGGATGGCGCAACTCTCGCTAGGCCTGCACTTTGTGGCAGGTCTTGCAACGCTTGCGATTGCTGACGAGCTTGCCACACTTGGAACAGCGCTTGCTCCTTTTGGCGATTTTGGCCTTCGTGCGGGGACGGTAGATCATCTCTTCCTCGGTCTTTCGTGTCTTGTGAAGCGACGCAGGGTAACGCCCCGCGTGGTTGGTTGCAATTTAGGAGCCAATATCGGCGATTCCAGAGCCAGGCAGAACCTCAGATTCTGAGACAAGGTGACAAGGGGACGTGAAGGACTACGATGCCCCTGATCGCCGTGTCTCCTTGTCTCATGGTCTCCTTGCCACTTCATGTCTGACACGCCGATCGCCGACAACCCCGCCCCCTGGTACGCCGAAGGGCTGCCGTTCACCTGCACACAGTGTGGCGACTGCTGCACGGGGTTGCCGGGGTTCGTGTGGGTGACGGACGACGACATCCGGGCGATCGCCGATTACCTCGACAAGCCGATCGGCGAGATCAGGCTGATGTACGCTCGACCGCTGCGGGGCAGGGTGTCGCTGAACGAGTTCGCGAACGGCGACTGCGTCTTTCTCGACCCGGCGACCCGCAAGTGCGGCATCTACCCGGTGCGGCCGATTCAGTGCAGAACGTGGCCCTTCTGGAAGTCGAACGTGGCCACGCCCGACAACTGGCAGCGCACGCAGCAGATCTGTCCCGGCTGCCGATCGGGGGAACTGGTGCCGCTGCAGACGATCACGAAGCTGGTTGAGCAGACGGATTTGTGATCTTCTTCGCGAACACTTCCGAAGCGAAGTTCAATTGGATGTAGCTTTTCTCAGGGTCAGGGAAATGGACCGCGGATGGCGCGGGTTTGGCGGATTCCCGCGGATCTGAATGGTCTCTTTGTTCACCGTCTCTGTCTCAGATCCGCGAAGACCCGCGTCATCCGCTTAATCAGCGGTCTCTCATCTCCGCCCACGTTATGGAGGCTACAAACCAATCCGTTCCACAATCAGCGGCCGTGACGTCACCGCTTCGTCACGAATCACAATCGCCCGCCGCAAGTGATGCTCGATGTGTTGCTCGGCACCAGTTCGAGCGTGGATGCGAAACAACGGCTGGCCGCGACCGATGATGTCTCCGGCCCTGACAAGGCATTCCAATCCGACGGAGTGATCGATCTTGTCGCCTGCCTGCTTGCGTCCTCCGCCCAGTGAAATCACGGCCCAGCCGAGCGATTCGAGATGGACATAGTCGAACACGCCGTCACGATCGGCCGGCCAGTCGAATGACGGCGCGGGCGGTACGACTTGATCGAGCCTGCCTGCCTGGGCGGCCACCATCTGCTCGAACCGTTCGTAAGCCCGGCCGCTGGTCAGGTGTTCGCGCAACAGCGCGCCGGCTTCATCCAGAGTCGCGGTCCGCCCTACGCCGAGCAGCACTTCCGCGCCGAGGGCGAGAGTCAGTTCAATGACATCACCGGGTCCGCCGCCTTGGAGCACATCGATCGCTTCCCTCACTTCGAGTGTGTTGCCGACCATGCGACCGAGAGGCTCGTGCATATCGGTGATGAGCGCGGTCGTGCGGGTTCCCATCTGGCGCCCGATCGAAACCATTGAGGTCGCCAGTTGCCGCGCGTGCTCCAGCGACTTCATGAACGCACCGTGGCCGACCTTCACATCGAGCACCAATGCATCAAGCCCCTCGGCCAGTTTCTTGCTGAGGATGCTCGACGTGATGAGCGGAATCGACGGCACCGTCCCGGTCACGTCTCTTAGAGCGTACAGCTTGCGGTCGGCCGGCGCGATCTCGTCGCCGGCCCCCGTGATGACGCAACCGACCTGCCGCACGACTGACTGAATCTCGTCCAGTGACAGATCGGTGCGATAGCCGGGGATCGATTCGAGTTTGTCGAGCGTGCCGCCCGTCGGGCCCAGGCCGCGTCCGGAGATCATCGGCACCTGCACATCGCAGCAGGCGAGCAGGGGAGCGAGAATCAGGCTCACCTTGTCGCCGATGCCGCCCGTGGAATGCTTGTCGACGCGGGGAATGCCGTCTTTCGGCCACTCCAGGGTTTTTCCCGATGCGAGCATGGCCCGCGTTATGGCGAGTGTTTCGTCGGCGTTCATCCCCTGGAGCAGGATGGCCATCGCCAGAGCCGACATCTGGTAGTCGGGGAGAGTCCCGACGGTGAAAGCCTCGATCACGCGGGTGATTTCACTCGACGAGAGGGGGTGACCATCCCGTTTGCGTGCGATCAGTTCCACGGGGTTGATTAACGCAGGCATCACAAGCACAATGGCGAATTGGCGGTGCGAACGAGGCCCAGTTGGCCGACTCCCTCCGCAAAGACCGTCCGACACGACACACTGGCTGGACAGTCATCATGCTCAGTTCCGGCGAAACGACGAAGACCGGCGAGGGTTCAATCCTCACAGGGGCACTTCGCAATCGCAAGTTCCGGCGGCGGGATTATCGCAGATGCGCGCGCATCTCCAAGGCCGGCATCTCCCCGACTCTCTTTGACTGAGGAATTTCCATGAAGCGCTCATTGTGGGCTTTCGCGACGATCGCGGTTCTGGCGAGCGTGGCGAGCGCCGATGATCTCGACGACCAGTTGTCTTCGATATTTGATCAGTTGGACAAGAATACCGACGGCATTGTCACGTCGGATGAAGTCACCGAGGAACAGACCCGTCACTTCGATCGGCTGCTCCGTCGCGGCGATGGTGATGAGAACGGCGAACTGACGCGAGACGAGTTCATCGCGGCCACTGCCGAAGAGGAAGCTCCGATCGTGGCGCCCGAAGAAGGTGCTGCCGCGGGCCGCGGAGCGCCGGATGGACAGCGCCTGGCGATCACGCCGGAAATGCTGGCGCGACTCGATGGCGACGGCGACCGCAAGGTGACGCTGGAAGAAATCCCCGAAGACATCCGTCCCCGATTCGCCCGGCTGTTTGAACGCCTCGATGTCGAAGAGATCGAACTCGCTCGACTGCGGGAACTGGCCCAGCGACAACAGCAACTGCTCGCCGAGCGTGGTGACGATCCGCCCGCCGGCGAACGTCCCCGTGGCGAAGAAGGGGATCGACCCGAGGGAGACCGGCCGCGCGAAGAGGGTGATCGTCCGGAAGGAGATCGTCCTCGTGAAGGGGATGCTCCACGCGAGGGTGATCGCGAGCGCGGCGAAGGCGATCGACCTGAAGGTGATCGGCCACCCGAAGGCGGACGGCCTGGATTCGGTCGCGATTTCCAGGGACCAGAATTCTTCCGTCGAATCGACGAGAACGGCGACCGCAGACTCAGTCAGGAGGAAGCGGCAAAGCTCTCCGAAATCTTCGGCGAACTCGACCGCAACGAAGACGGTCAACTCGACATGGGCGAGTTAATGGGCGCTCCGCCGATGGATGGAGCCGGCGGTCCGCCGCGCGGCTTTGGTGGTCCCGAGGGTCGGCCTCCATTCGAAAGTGGTCCGCGGCCTGACGGTGGTCCGCGGCCGGAAGGAGATCCCCGTCGTGACGGCGACCTCCCACGCACGGAAGATGGAGCGCCGCGCCCTGAGCCTCCACGGGGCATCGGCGACATTCCCCGAACGGAAGACTTAGCTCCCAGGCCCGACGCCCCGCGGATCGGTGGTGACTCTCCACGAACAGAAGACGTCGCTCCACGCCCCGAGGGTCCGCGTCCCATCGGCGGCCCGCCTCGAGACTTCAACCCCCGGCAGTTTTTCAACGCGCTCGACACCGACGGGAACGGCTTCCTCTCAGAAGAAGAAACGCCCGAGCGATTGCGTCCTGCGTTCGGCGACGCCGACAGTGATGATGATGGTCAGCTTTCCCCCGAAGAGCTGCTGGGGCACATGCAGCGTCAGCGCGAACAAACCGGTGATCGCGGACCCGCTCCCGACTTCGAGACCTTCTGGTCCAATCTCGATCGCAATGCTGATGGGTTCGTCACGACAGAAGAGATGCCCGAGGGTCGTGGCGAGGAAATGCTGAACCGTGCCGACGCCGATGATGACGGCAAGATATCGAGGGATGAGCTGCGGACGGCAGTTGGTCGTGGTCAAGGGCCCGAAGGCGACCGCGGTGAGGGCGATCGACCTGATGCAGAACGCGGAGAAGGTGATCGACCTGACGGAGAACGCCCCGATTCCGAGTGACTGGAACAAGTTTCCGCATTCCCCTCTCCCGCCGGGAGAGGGGTCGGGGGTGAGGGCCCACGGTAACGCGGTTGTTCCTCCTGTAGGGAACGGACTCCGTGCCGTTCCCCTCGGCGGGACGGTGTGTTCATTGATCGGACGATGTGCTCGTGAACAACGACTGCCATGATTTCGGGCGAAACGTCACGAGAACATTTTGCCTTCAGGCGGCCGCCGTCCCGCAGGCCGGAACGCCACGGAGTGCGTTCCCTACAGAAGTTTTGCCCAGACCGAACAATCGCGATGCCGTCGGTGAGGGCACGGCTCGCTTGAATGTCGTGTCAGTCGGCCGACCGCCGAGCGAGACGTCGTCGAGCCGACAGGCCATAGGCCGCGAGGAGAGCCAGCGCCGGCAACACCGGCGCTCGCATCCGGGCGTTGCTCCAGTAGACGGTGTGCACCGATGCGAAGGCCGCGATCAGGCAGATCGCCGGCAAGAGCGAGACGGCTCTGGTCCGCATCGCCTGCACGAAGCCGGCGACACTCAACAGCCACCACACGATGTAGAACGCACCGGCGGCCACGACCACCATCGTCGGCAGCCCGGCCCGCGCCTCGCCGCTGGGAGTGATGGCCCAGAAGTTCAAAAATCTCAGCAGACACGCACGCAGAAAGTGCCCGGGCTGACTGCGGATTGTCGCGATCGCCTCATCCCGCATGGCTCGATCGCGTTCGACTTCGTCCGTGAGGGCCCGCTCGGAGAGTGAGCGATTGAGTTCCTCCGCCCATGCCTCGACGCCGTCCCATTCGGTGGTTGAAGACTGATCGACCACCTCGCGATAGTAGTCGGCGTTGTTCCCCAGCAGCAGCGTGTAACCACCGTGCGTTGTGGTAATGATCGGCGTCCCCAGCAGCAATTGGTTCCGCACTCCCCAGGCTCCGACGGGGATCGCGGCTCCGAAGATGACGAGAGCGAGCGGCAATACCGCCGGCCTCCGCCTCCGCAACCAACAAGCAATGACGATCGCGATCAGCAGAAACACGCCGAACACCAGAAACGTGGGCCGAGTGAGGACGCTCAGTCCGCCGACCACTCCCGCTGCCAGCGACCACAAGCATTGACTCCTCTGCCCCGCGTTCGGCTCATTCGCGTCACGCACAAGTCCAGCATTAGCGATGAGCCACAAGAGCAGCGCGCTCTCGAACTTGCACAGCGATTCCGTCATGGCCTGGCCCGCATACAGTACGAGTAACGGATCGATCGCGATCAGTAGTGCCGCCAACGCCGCGCTGAGCGTTGTCATTTGCAGTCGCCGTGCCGTCAGCCAAACGAATACGATCGCCCCCGCGCCCGACAGCACGTTGATCGCCGCGACCCACGCGGTCGTCGGCGTCCCGAAGACCGACAACAACCACGGATAGGCCGGCGGACGAAACGCTGTCGGCTGACCTGCATATCCGAACGTCCCCGTCTCGGCCCATGCCGTCGCGTAGGCGAGATAGGCATCGGTGTCGATACGCAGTTTGTCCGGCCAAAGGCAGATGACGCCCACACGCAGCGCGACGCCCACCGCGACGATCGCCACGATGACCCACGCGCTATTTCGCGATTGCGTGGTCGTTGTTGGCTCGGAGCTGTTCATTCACTCGCGGCGTCGGCAGTGCGAATTTCGATGAGGGCTCCGCTGAATGTGGAGCCAGGCTTGAGGTCCCAGGCGTCCAAACGGGAGGGCGACGCTCCCGCGGAGTCGCACGAGGTAGCGACGTTTATCCCTGGCGCCGGATCGGCAGGAGCCTCGCCCTCCCGGTTTTCATCATCGGTCATCAGCCGATCGATGTCGAATTCGATCGTCACGACGTTGCTCGATTGCAGCAAGTCGGTGATGTCGAACGCAGTGCCCTGCGGATGCGCGCACTTCGCTAATGGTTTCGCCGAACCGTTGAACCACAGCCCGGCGACGGCATGATCCGGGACAGGCATCACCACCCAAACCTGCATGCCGACATCGAGCCCCGTGGGGCGTTGAAACCGCCTGCGGGCGAGTACGTCGCCTTTCGCTCCGCGAAAGTGCGCAGGCTCCTCCGATTCGCGACCGACCATTCCCAACGACTCGACAATCGCCCGCCACTCCGCGGGCAACTTGATCGTCGTCCAATCGTCCGTACCTCTCCCGATCTGAAACTCCCAGGGGCCGGCGAGACGGATCGTGTGCAAAAGTTGTTGCGACATTCAGTTCCGCGCCCACGACTGCGTGCACGCCACCGCCCTCTTCCAGCCGGCGTGCAGTCGTTCGCGTTCGCTGGCTTCCATGCGCGGCGTGAATTCGCGGTCGAGATGCCAGGCATTGCGCACATCATCGGGACTGCTGAAGACGCCGAGCGCCAGGCCCGCCAGACACGCGGCTCCCCAGGCCGTCGTTTCGGTGACTTGCGGCCGCTGCACACGGCAATCGAGCACGTCGGATTGAAACTGCATCAGGAAATCGTTCGCCGATGCGCCGCCGTCGACCTTGAGCACCTTGAGGGGAACCGCTGCGTCCGCCTCCATCGCCTTCACAACATCGAGCGTCTGCCAGGCGATCGATTCGAGCGCGGCCCGCGTCAAATGCTCACGGGTCGTGCCGCGCGTGATGCCCACGATCGTGCCGCGCGCTTCGGATTCCCAATAGGGCGCGCCCAGGCCGGTAAAGGCCGGCACGAGATAGACGCCGCCGGTGTCGGGGACGCCCATCGCCATCCGTTCGGACTCGGCCGACCCTTCGAGAATGTGCAGGCCGTCGCGCAGCCACTGAATCGCCGCGCCCGCGATGAACACCGCCCCTTCCATGCAGTAGGTCACGACGTTGCCGATCTTCCACGCCACCGTTGTCAGCAAGCCATGCTGAGAGAAGACAGGGGTGCGGCCGGTGTTCATCAACAGGAAGCAGCCAGTGCCGTAGGTGTTCTTCGATTCGCCCGGCGAGAAGCACGCATGCCCGAATGACGCGGCCTGCTGGTCCCCCGCACAACCGGCGATCGGAAGTCGATAACCAAGTACGGCGGGATCGGTCTCGCCCAGCACTTCGCTCGATGCGCGCACTTCCGGCAGCATCGCCCGCGGGACTCCGAAGAGTCGACACAGTTCATCATCCCAGTCGAGCGTCTTGAGATTGAACAGCATCGTCCGTGAGGCGTTGCTCGCATCGGTCACATGCACCTTGCCGCCGGTGAGTCGCCAGATGAGAAATGTGTCGACCGTGCCGAACAGGACTTCGCCCCGTTCGGCTCTCGCCCGCAAACCGTCGATGTTGTCGAGCAGGTACTTGACCTTCGAGCCGGAGAAGTAGGGATCGAGAACCAGGCCGGTGCGTTCCTTGATCATCGGTTCCAGCCCCTCGGACTTCATCCGCTGACAGATCGGCGCGGAGATGCGGCTCTGCCAGACGATGGCGTTGGCGACGGGCTTGCCGGTGGACTTCTCCCAGACGAGAGTCGTTTCGCGCTGATTGGTGATGCCGATGCCGGCGATAGCCGCAGCCCCACCGGGGGCCTGTTCGATTGCGGACTTGGCGGTGTGACGCTGCGATTCCCAGAGTTCCTCGGGGTTGTGTTCGACGTGTCCCGGCTGCGGGTAGATCTGCGTGAACTCCCGCTGGGCGAGAGACCGCACCTTACCCGTGCTATCGAAACAGACGGCCCGGCTGGAAGTGGTTCCCTGATCGATGGCGAGCAGCAGGTTCTTCATGGTCGGTAGGTGTGAGTCGAGAGAAGATGTGAGAGAGTCTTGATTGCCTCTGCCGCCCTCGTCAACTCTCCAACTGCACCTCTCGTTTCTCTTGTGCGCGTCTCGAAAGTCGGTGGATTTGTTGTCTCCCTCTCCCCCGCTGGCGAATCTACGACTGTCGACACGATATCCAGCGGGGGAGAGGGTCGGGGTGAGGGGGACCGGGCGCCGCTCGGTTCGCGGCCCCCCACCCCCCCCCACTCCCCCCCCCAGGGGCGCCTTCGGGAATTGCCGGGC
>JANNSB010000511.1:0-3193 GCA_031402175.1 Planctomycetaceae bacterium | reverse complement strand
CGAGAGCAGACGATGCAGCGGAAAACAAGAACAAGCAGGCCGCGAACGGGCGGAAGAGATTCATTGCAGAAAGGGGCCAGAGGTCGGAGTCCAGAGGTCCGGGAATGATACCTATCCGCCAGCACTCAACAACAAACTCCCTCTCCCCGCAATGGTCGCTCCCATCAATCATCAGGTTGCTTGCGGGGGAGAGGGTTGGGGTGAGGGGAGCAAGGCAGACGCATTTTCGGCCCCTCACCCCGGCCCTCTCCCCCACGATGGAGCGTTGTCCCAATTCAGAGTTTCTCAGTGGGGGAGAGGGAGTTCAGAATTCGGCAACCGCTCGTCTCCGCAAACTCGCAATTCGCGACTCGCCTCCCATCCACTAACATGACGGTGCATCCTCATGCCTCAAGCCCCAGGTCTCAAGCCTATGTTCTCCGAAGACGTCGAAATGCAGGGGCATATCATCGACAGCCTGTTGCTGCCGAAGGTGCTCGATGAGATCAACTCACTGGGAGGCGACTTTCGCATCGTCGAGATTCGGGTCGGGCATGGACGCCACGATCCCAGCCACGCCAGGCTCACAGTGTCGGCCGCATCACCCGAACTGCTGGAGCGGGTGTTGACTGCCATCAGCCTGCATGGGGCGACGGCTATCGATCAGGAGGACTGCAAGCTCCTGCCGGCCGACATGGACGGCGCATTCCCCGAAGGCTTCTACTGCTCGACCAACGAAGACACCGAAGTTCGCATCGACGGCGATTGGATCAAGGTCGACTTACAGGAGATGGACTGCGGAGTGGTCGTCGACCCGGCCGGTCCGTCAGCCCGCTGTGTGCCGATGTCGGATGTGAAGGTCGGCGAGCAGGTCGTGATCGGTCGGCGCGGCACACGCGTGCATCCGGTGCAGCGGGATGCGAGCCACGGCGGCGCGTTCGGGTTCATGAACAGCACGGTCTCCAGCGAGAAGCCGAAGAACGTCACTGTGCGGGACATCGCCCGTGCGATGCACGAGGCCAGCAGAGGTACTGGGAAGATTCTCATCGTCGCCGGCCCTGCCGTCGTGCATACCGGCAGCGGCGATCTCTTTCGGCATCTCGTCGAACACGGCTATGTGCAGGTGCTGTTCGCGGGGAACGCGCTGGCGACGCACGACATCGAGCAGTCGTTCTACGGCACGAGCCTGGGCATCAACATGGAACACGGCCGACCCGCCGAGGAAGGGCACGAGCATCACCTGCGGTCAATCAACCGCATTCGGCGTTTGGGATCGATCGCCAAGGCCGTGGAGACCGGCGTGCTCACCACGGGAATCATGTACGAGGTGGTGCAGCGCGGCATTCCGTTCGTCCTCGCCGGCAGCATCCGCGACGACGGCCCATTACCTGATGTCATCACCGATACAATCGAGGCCCAGCGAAAGATGCGGGAGCTGGTCGAAGGAGTGACGTTCTGCCTGATGATCGCCACCACGCTGCATTCCATCGCCGTCGGCAACCTGCTGCCCGCGCGAGTGAAGGTGGTCTGCGTCGACATCAACCCCGCCACGGTCGTGAAACTTGCCGACCGCGGCAGCTACCAGACGGTGGGCCTCGTGACGGACGTCGAACCGTTCTTGCGGATCCTGGTAGATGAGTTGCAGAAGCTGGACAATGCAGCGACCGGCTGACGATCCTTCTTAGCCCCCGGCGAGTCGCCGGGCGGATCCGGGAGTAACCGCATTATTTCATGCATCGAATCCTGAGATTCTCCGCCGTCCTGTTTCCGCTCCTCGTGAGTGCATTCGTCATCGCGGCCGACTGGCCACATTGGCGTGGGCCAGAGCGCAGCGATGTCGTGGACGAGCACTCCGGCTGGGACGGCGAACAGTGGAACCTCACGCTGCTGTGGGAGGTCTCGGTCGGCGAGGGTTCATCGTCACCGATCGTTGTGGGTGAGCATGTCTACGTGATGGGCTTCGGCGGCGATCAGGAGCATCTGGCTTGCCTTAATCGAGCGACAGGTGAAGTGGTTTGGCGTCAGTCGTATCCGGCCCCTAAGTACGGCAGGCAGGCCACCGGCGATCAAGGGATCTACAGCGGCATCTCTTCGACGCCCGAATATGACGCCGAGACCGGGAACATCTATTCATTCGGCATCGACGGCGAACTTGCCTGCTGGAATTCGCGAGAGCAGGGTGAGCGTGTCTGGCGGCGCAACCTGTACGACGATTACCAGGTCGGCCAGCGACCCGATGTCGGCGGCCTGCGCGGCGGTGCGAGCCGGCGGGATTACGGCTATACGACATCGCCGCTTGTGCAAGGAGACGTGCTGATCGTCGAGGTCGGCGACACGGTGACCGGCAGCGTCAAGGGGTTCGACAAACTCACCGGCGTCGAATTGTGGACATCGGAACTCCGCGATGAGGCAGGACACTCAGGTGGTCTGGTGCCGATCGAAGTGGAAGGCATCCCCTGTGTCGTCGTGCTGACTATGCGGAGTCTGGCCGTCATACGCATCGATGGCGACAACGCCGGCCAGACGGTGGGTCAAGTGGATTGGACGACCGACTTCGCGAACACGATTCCCACACCCGCGGTGGCAGGGAATCTCATCGTGGTGACGACCGCGTACAATCAGTACGCGATGGCCTGCTTCGAGGCCACGCCGGAGGGGCTGGTCGAGCGTTGGCGGAAGGACAATCCCTCCGGCGTCTGCAGCCCGGTGATTCACGAGGGCCACATCTACTGGTCTTGGCAGGAAGTCCACTGCGTTCGGCTCAGCGACGGCGAGCAGCATTGGCAAGGCGGAGCAACGGGCCATCCCGGCTCGTGCATTGTGACGAGCGATGACCGGCTCGTCGCGCTATGCGACCAGGGAAACCTCCTGCTGGTTGACACAGTGACCCATTCGCCCGATGCCTATCACGAACTCGCCCGCCTGCAGAATCTATTCCCCACCGACGCCTGGCCGCATGTGGTGCTTTCGGACGGACAACTGCTCATCAAAGACCGGCTGGGGAATGTGCAGTGCTACGGCGTGGGCGAGTGATCTGCTGCTGCTTGCGGCAGCGTTGGTTCTGCCACTATTCTGGCTGTGAAATCATTCGGCTGAAATCTGGCGATTTCAGCTACTCTCAATCATCACCGGGGAGACGTGCATGAGTCGCTGGCCGATTGGAGTGTTTGCTTCCGTGGATGCCGGGTTGGGGGTGCATCTCGATGTGGCCAGG
>JANNSB010000510.1:0-6843 GCA_031402175.1 Planctomycetaceae bacterium | reverse complement strand
AGCGGCAAGAACACAGAGCTGACCGATCTCAACGATGACCTCACCGAAGCCAACGACAAACTCACTGTCGCCAACCAGCTCGAACAAACCGCCCGCCTCGCCGCCCAGGAGCAGAGTCAACTTGCCCTCTCGACGCTCACCAGCGTTATCACCGATGTGCAACGCGGCCTGGAGAACCTCCCCGGCGGCGGGGAAGTCCGCAGACGCCTGCTGGCCACGTCACTGGAGAAGCTGGGGCAAGTGGCGACGGAGTATGTTGAGCAATCGACGGTGGACAGGAATACGATGGCGGCACTTGCAGCAATGGGGGACGTTATCCTGCAATTCGGTGTCAACGAATTAGCAACTGATGGCGAGTTTGACCCTACCTTCGCCAGCGAGCCATTGTCGGATGAGCAGCGGACGGCAGTCGAGTTGGCGATGCACATGTATACTCGCGCGAACGACATCGCAATCGAGCTCGCAGCCGATTCGACGAACGTCGAAGCGCAGCGGGATCTGTCGACTTCTTACGCCAAATTGGGAGATGTTTGCCTGCAAGCGGGCGAGTCGTCTTCGGCCTTGCATTTCTTCCAGCAGTTCAACGAAATCAGCGAGCAACTGGCGAACTTCGATCCGGCAGATTCGCGGGCGCAGCGGGATCTCTCGGCTTCTGTCGAGAGGCTGGGAATGGTGCATAGTCAATTAGGCAACACCGAGTTGGCAATATCGTCTTTCCGGCGGTCACTCGATGTTCGTGAGCGACTGGCGGCCGCCGATCGGACAGATGCCCAAACACAGTGGGATGTCTCGCTTTCGTGCGACTGGCTTGGCGACATCCACCTGCGGATGGGCGATACTCAATCCGCGCTTGAGTATTTTCAGCAGGCCTTCGATATCCGGGAGCCTCTGGTTGCCGCCGACCCGACGAATGCCCTAACTCAACTGGGTTGGGCGAGATCCTATCTTCATTTGGGAAACACATACCTGCAAATGGGCGATACGCAGGCAGCGATCGCGAATTACGAGCAGGGACTCGATGTGAACGAGAGGATGGCATCTGCCGATCCGACAAATACCGAGGCGCAGCAGTTTTTGTCGCTGTCGCACGAACAATTGGGAGATACATACTTCAACTTGAACAACACGCAATCCGCGCTGGGCTCTTATCTGCAAGCGCTCGCGATACGAGAAAGTGTTGCAGTGAGCGATCCGAGTAACATCCAAGCGCAGCGCAACCTGTCAGTTGTGTATAATCGCCTAGTCCGTGCGTACTTGCAGGTCGGCGATACAACAACGGCTCTGAGTTACAGCCACCTAGGATTCAACAACTGCGAACGGAGGGCGGCGGCCGATCCGGCGAGCGTCGAGGCACAACTCGATCTCTCCATCGCGTGCCAATGGCTGGGAGATGTGCACCGGCAATTGGGCGACACGCAATCAGCTCTGGCATGCTACGAGCGAATGCTGGACATCAACGAGCGTCTCGCGGTTACCGATCCAGACAATGTCGAGATTCAGCGCAATCTATCGGTCTCGTTTGAGAGATTGGGCGAACTCAGTTTGCAATTTGGTGACACAGCTTCAGCCCTAGGCTTCTATCAGCAAGCATGCGAGCTGAACAAACGTCTGGCGGAGGCTGATCCGGCCAATGCCGATGCACAGCGGACTCTGTGGATCGCGTATGACAATTTGGGTCGCATCAACGAACTGATGGGCGACATCGTCTCGGCTCTGACTTGCTACGATCGGGCCGTCGCGATCAATTCGCAACTGGCGACAGCCGATCCGATGAATGCTCACGCGCAGGGAAGTCTGTCAACCTCGTATATCAACCTTGCAGACGCGTACGTGCTGTTGGGGGATGCGTCATCTGCCCTGACCTTTTATCAGCAGGCGCACGAACTCAATGAGCGGATGGCCGTGACCGATCCGGGCAATGTCGAGTCGCAGCGGAATCTATCGGTCTCGTTTGAGAAGTTGGGCTTCTTGTATTTGCACCTGGGCGACACGTCGTCGGCGTTGGAGTTCTACCAACGCGCTCACGCGATTTGCGAGCGTATGGCACTCTCCGATCCGGATGACTCCCAGGCACAGCGAGATCTTTGTCTCTCGTGCGATTTCCTGGGGGATCTCCACATGCAGTTGGGCAGCACCTCGACCGCCCAAAGCCTCTTTCAGCAGGGACTCGATCTTTGTGAGCGCTTAGCTGAGAGGGACGTGAACAATGCTGAGTTGCTAAGGAACCTGTCACTTGCCCATGACAACTTGGGAAACGTGCACATGCACCTGGGAGATATGCCCACTGCGTTGCGCTATTATGAACAGGCACTCCAGATTTGCGAACGTGTGGCAGTCGCCGATCCGACAAACGCCCAATTGCAGCGAATCCTGTCGCTTTCGTACAACAGCATTGGTGAGGCGCATTTACTGTCGGGCAACACGCCGTTGGCGTTGGATTTCTTTGAACGGATGCTTGACATCCACGAGCAATTGGCGGAAGCGGATCCGACAAATGCCTGGGCTCAACGGGATCTTTCGGTTTCGCTCTCAAAACTCGCTGCTGCGCACCTGCAATCGGGAAACACAGAGTCGGCTCTACGATTCCATGAGCGGTTTATCACGATCTCGGAACAACTGGCCGCAGTTGATCCGACAAATCTCCAGGCGCAACGGGATCTAATCAATTCCTACTTAGGTTCAGGAGAAATCCATCTTCAGCTGGGGGGGGCGGAGTCCGCGCTAGCATGTTTTCACCAAGCACGCGACATCTCCGATCGATTTCTGACTGCTGATCCGGCAAATACCATGATGCTTCGGGATCGGTCTGTCGTAAGTGTGAAGCTTGGAGAAACACTCTTGCAATTGGGTGAGGTGCAAGCGGCGCGTCAGGAGTTCCAGACGTCACTGAAGATCAGCGAGCAGCTGGCCGCGGCCGATCCGACGAATGCCGAGTCGCAGCGAGATCTGGCCGTATCGCACTATAAACTTGCACAAGTGGACCGCACGACATTCGATTTCAATGCGGCGGTTGTGCATTACGCGTCCGCCATCGCCACTCTTGAAGCGATGATCAGCAATAATCAGAACGCGGCGCAAACGCAGCAGGAACGCGACATCGTGGCTGGTGAGCTTCGCATTGTTGAGCGTGAGGCGGCAAACATTCAAGCACTCGTGGCGGACTGGGAATCCTTTATCAATAATCCAAACCATGAATCGCAGGTGTCGCAGCGCATTACTCTTCTCGCCCGCGAGGGCCGATTCGATGAAATCCCACAAGCCGCCGCGCTGCTGCGCTCACTCGACGCGGAGAACTTCGAGAACCTCTACAACGCCGCCTGCGGCTACGCCCTGTGCGCGAACGCCATTCAACCCGCCGAGGGCGAATCGCTGACCGATGAGCAACAGACTCAGCGGCAAGAGTACATCGACCTGGCTCTCGCCTGCCTCCGTGAATCAATCGCCACCGGCTGGAGTGACTTCGAACACATGCAGCAGGATCCCGACCTCGCCGTCCTTCGCGAGCTGCCGGAGTTCCAAGCCCTGCTGCCCATGCCAACCGAGCCTGATTCTGCGCAGGATTGACGAATCCCAACCTGCTCCGGTGGGTACGACCGAACGCAGATTCGGTGACTTTGCTACATCACTTTAGAGTGCGTCGAATTGGGCATTCCATCGTGGCAGATGTGGATAGCCAACGATCACTTGCAGGAGTCCTCATTGGCCTTGCGATTTCAATGAGCCTTCCGACGAGTCACTTGTGAGTCTCGTTCCATTCAGCGTGGGAGTGATGTCGCCTGGATCAATTCGTGGCTGAAATTGTTCCGGCCAGCAGTTATCATCAGTCTCTCACCTTTCAAATGGAAGCAGGTATGTTGGCCGTCAATGCGGGCCACCGATCTCTGATACTGTTTTGGCTGCTCTGGCCTCTCGGCTTGCAGGCGTGCGCGGACGATCGCCTGCCGGCGGAGGCCGATTCTGCCCGAATCGCTCTCGAAGAAGCCTTTCGCAACGATGTGTTGCCAATCCTCGAAACAAACTGCTTCTCCTGCCACAGCCATCAGGCCGAGGACGCCGAAGCGGGGCTGATGCTTGATTCACGCAGTGGCTGGGAAGTTGGCGGCGTCTCGGGACCGGCTGTCATGCCCGGCCAACCCGACGAATCGTTATTGATGAGCGCCATTCGCCATCAAGGGCTCGAGATGCCCCCCGGCGGTAAACTCACCGACGAGGAGATCGCCACGATCGAACAATGGATCCGCGACGGTGCTCACGATCCCCGCATCAGCGAGTCAGCGACGACACTCGGCAGCATCGACCTCGCAGCCGGTCGACAGCATTGGGCCTTTCAGCCGATCGCCGCCATATCACCACCGGTTGTCGTCGACACGACCTGGCCGCTGAATGAGATCGACCACTTTCTGCTGTCGAAGCTGGAGGCGGAAGGACTCCATCCGGTGGGGGACGCCGACCGCTACACCTGGCTGCGCCGCGTGAGTTTCGATCTCACGGGAGTTCCGCCGACGCCTGCAGACATCGAGGCTTTCCTGAGTGATGATTCCCCCGAGGCATACGCACGAGTTGTCGATCGGCTGCTCGCTGCCCCCGCCTTTGGAGAGCGGTGGGCTCGGCATTGGCTCGATCTCGTGGGCTACGCCGACCAGATCGGAACTTCGAATGCCGTCTTTGCCCAACATGCGTGGCGATATCGCGATTATGTCATCGACGCTTTCAACGACGACAAGCCGTTTGACCGCTTCATCCGTGAACAGATTGCCGGAGATCTGCTGCCTTACGAAACGGTGGCGGAGCGCCAGTCGAACCTGACCGCAACCGGCTTTCTCGTCCTTGGCGACATCGAGATCGTTGAGGCCGATAAAGAGAAACTGCTTGTTGATATTGTCGATCAGCAACTTACCAAGGTGGGCACCGCCTTTCTGGGAATGACGCTCGGTTGCGCGCGTTGCCACGATCACAAGTTCGATCCGATCTCAGCCAATGACTATTACGCCATGGCCGGCTTCTTCCACAACACTTCGAGTGTCTACAAGACCGATCGCGGGGTGTGGAGCGATGTCCACACCATCGAACTTCCCGAAACCGACGAGGAGCAGGCCGAACGCGAAGCGGACGCACTTTCCCAAGCCGAGCAGATCGCACTCTGGCGGAGCGAGTGCAAACAGGCACAGACGAGAATGGCCGAACTCGAAGCGCAACTCACCGATGAGTCGCTCGAAGAGAGTGCGCGGCAGGAACTGACTCGCCGGCGGGATGAGCAGCAACAGATCATCAATCGTGTCAATCGCGACCTGCCGCATGCCGAGTACTTTGCCCCGTCTCCACCGCGTGTTTATGGCGTCATCGAGGTTGAATTGCCGCAAAACATGCGAATCACTTATCGCGGCAACCCGCGGGCTCTGGGTGCCGCCGTCCCCCGCGGATTCTTGAGTGTTATCTCTGAAGAAACCCCTGAGATTCCCCCTACAGAGAGTGGTCGACTGCAACTGGCTGACTGGATTGCCTCGGCGGAGCATCCACTCACGGCGCGGGTGACAGTCAATCGCATCTGGCAGAAACTGTTCGGCGAAGGCCTCGTGCGTACCGTCGACTATTTTGGCATTCCAGGCGACCGTCCTTCGCATCCGGAACTGCTCGACTACCTGGCACGTCGCTTCGCTGACAATGGTTGGTCGACGAAAGCAATCATTCGTGAAATCGTCCTCTCCCGCGCGTATCGGCTCTCGAGTGCACAAGATGAGGCGAATCATCAAATCGATCCCGACAACCGGCTGCTGTGGCGCATGAATCGGGTCCGCCTCGATGCCGAAGCGATTCGCGACGCGATGATCTTCGCAAGCGGTCGCTTGCAATCTACCGGTGGACCGGCGATGCCGCTGGAGTTTCCTGAGAATGTCGGCGGACTGAGCCCCACCGACGTCAACCCTCCACACTTCCGGCTCACCCGCTGGCGCGCAAATCAAGAATTGGAGCGCACCATCTATCTTCCTGTCATCCGCAGTTCGTCACAACCTGGGCCGGCCGAGCTGCGAAACGTGTTTGACTTCCCTCAGCCGTCGACCTTCACAGGTCGGCGAGTGACGACGGCGGTGCCGACGCAGGCTCTGTTTTTGATGAACTCACCTATCGTAACTTCGCACGCGTCTGCGCTGGCCGAATGGCTGACCACACAATGCCCAGCCGAACCGGAGCGGCTCGCCATGCTGTGGCTCACGCTCCTTAACCGGCCGATCACCACTGCGGAGCGCAACTCGACTGAACAGTTTTTGACAGATGCCGGCGAGAATGCCTGGACGGAGTTGTGCCATGCTCTGCTCGCCTCAAACGAATTCCTGATGAGACTGTGATGCTTCGATTCCAAGACTCAATGTTTTCCCGCCGCGATGTCCTGCGTTCGGCCGCCTGTGGATTTGGCGGACTCGCCCTGACATCGCTTACCTCGGAATTTGCCTCCGCGGGCAACCCGCTGGCAGTGCAGGCACCGCATCATTCACCTCGAGCGACGCGGGCGATTTTCATTTTTCTGGCGGGCGGACCCTCTCAGGCCGATCTCTTCGCGCCGAAGGAGTACATCACGTCGAAACACGGCCAGGCGATCGACAGCCCTGTCGGAGATGATGGCCAGGTGCGGGTGGGCATCGATCAGTTCCTGCCGATGGCTCCGGTCGCTCCCGTTCGTCCCCGTGGCGAGAGTGGAATGATGATGTCGGATCTGCTGCCGTACTTAGCCAATCATGCCGACGAGTTGTGTCTGATGCGGGCGATGGTTGCAGACAACAAGGCACACTTCCCCGCA
Organism: Planctomycetaceae bacterium; assembly: GCA_031402175.1. Classification (GTDB taxonomy): domain Bacteria; phylum Planctomycetota; class Planctomycetia; order Planctomycetales; family Planctomycetaceae; genus JANNSB01. Next base: position 50 of record JANNSB010000510.1, on the reverse strand, counting down.
ACACTGCAGTTCCATACCGGCCACATTGCCGAAGCCCGCCCTTCGATGGG
>JANNSB010000509.1:0-1754 GCA_031402175.1 Planctomycetaceae bacterium | reverse complement strand
AGACCTGGATAATCCCGGAGGACGAATGGCTCCAGGAGTCCAAACAGATTTGCGAACGTTGGCGATTGAGCCATCTCTCGGGGCCCACTCTCCCAGAGCCGTGGCTCCCGCTGCTCCCGGCCTGGAAAACATCAGTTCCCGGCGTCCACCTGTTTCGCATCCCTGATATTTACCCGATCGGGGCGGATGGATATGTGGGTCAGACCATCGAGGACACCTTGCGCGGCTGGAAGCTGGCCGAATGCGAACACCTCGACGAATGGTTCCACATCGTCGGCAAGGCGAATTCGCCAAGGAACCGTATCGAGAGATTTGGGCGTTTCTTTCGTCTGCAACATTACTGGCGTCTCTTGCACGAACGGCATGCGGGTTCCCTGCGACAGTGTAAAGGACTACTGGTGGCAGCATTCGCGAACTTCTTCGACGTCAGTGAAGACAGAATCAAGGCAGATCTGAGACTGATCGGCGGGCAGTTGGGCGGCGAATGGGCAATGCGGCCCTGCCCACTATCGCAGGCCTGATCAGGGGGGTGTGAGCGCGTGCCAGCCCTCACACTTCAGCCCAGATGGCTATCGAGGTTCTCATGTGTGCATCTTTGCCACATGGAGGACTCAATCATGGCCACCCCTGAACCACTTGAACAAATGCCGAAGTACGTGTCGGTGAACACGGCGGCGAAAATACTCGGCATTGCGCCTGTGACAACTCGCCGCCGAATCAAGGAGGGTTCCATCCCGTCATGGCAGCCCGGCGGTGAGAGGACGCGGATCCTGATTCCGTCCTCCGCGCTTTCACCTGATGAAGCGAGTTCCAAAACACAATCATCGCAGCCAGTCAAAGACACTGCGACACCACGTCGCGGTCGTCGAATCAACTGGAAGAAGAATCAATCATGAGGTCCATATGCCCCGCAAACGCACAGGGGAAGTCATTCAATGCACGTACTACCGCTGGGTCCTCCGGCGGCGGGGGCAGACCTATTTCGCCGACGGTCGCAGCAACACCACCAATCTGGGTCGCCACAGTCTGGAAGCCGGCGATCAGCTCGCCGCCATCAAGGAAATTGAGCAACTGGATCTGCACATGGCCGTTGAACACGGACTGGCGGACCGCTCACTGCTGCGACAATCTCCGGATGAGCAGTTGCCGATCGAGGTGGGACTACGACTCTACGGGGTACATCTCAACCGCCCGGAGATCGCCGGAGGCCCCAGGCCGTCGACTCGGAAAAGGTATCGACCCGTCTTCGACAAGTTCGGGGTGTGGGCGACATCGCATGGCATCTTGTATTGGAACCAAGTGAACCGTTCGGTGCTCGACAGCTACGCGGCCTGGCTTGATGACAATGGCTATGCGCCGCGCACCGAGTATCTCGAACTGACAACTCTTAAGCAGGTGCTGAAGTTCCTGGTCCAAGCTGACCACCTGCCGGCGTCCTGTCTGTTTCCCTATCCCCTCTCCAAGCCCCAAGGCTCCGACACGTATTGCTGGCAGCCGGAGGAGTTCACCGCGATGGTCGAACATTGCCGCAGGCATGCCGCACTCCACTGGTTGGGAGACGTCATCATTGCGCTGGGCAGCACCGGTCTGCGAATCGCTGAGCTGGCCTCGCTGCGCTGGAGCGACATCAATCTCGACAAGGGGGTGATTACACTCACAGACGAAGGCCATCGGTCGCGGCAGGCTGCAGGTGGGCGCCGCCGGACCAAGTCGGGAAAGAGCCGGAACCTTCCCATTCACGAAGATCTATTGCC
>JANNSB010000508.1:0-3745 GCA_031402175.1 Planctomycetaceae bacterium | reverse complement strand
GTAAATCGTTTTCATCGCGCAAAACCGAACAAGTCGCGTAGAGCAGCACGCCGCCGGGACGCAACGTCGGCCACAGCGCCGTAAGCAAACGCGCCTGCTGCGCCACCACGGCGTCGATATCTATGCCGACGACGTGATAAGCGAAGTCGATCGCGTCAGGATCGCCATTGGCCGCGCGCGCTACGTCATACAACGCGAACGGACGACCCAGCAGCGGATCGGTCTGCGACGGATCGCGCACCATGAAGAACTGTCCCGGCGTGATCTGCTTTGCGATCCCCGGAGCCGCGAGTCGCAGTCGATACGTTCCCTCGGCCAGTTGTTGCTGCTCGACCACTTTGGCCGCGACATGCACGGCCGACAGATTCAGTCCGACACAATTCTCGTACGGGTCTGGCATGGAGCGCTGCGAAGTGAATTCATCCGTTACTCATTCAGACGCAGTGTGAGGTTTGGGCGAAGAAGTTTGAAGGCACCGACGATTCGCAGCTCCCCTCATCCCGCGACCTTGCGCAATTGCCACGAGCGATACACGAGCCGGCCGAGCGTGAATGCGATGATCGCCACGATGAGAATGTGCCCGCCGATCAGGAATAGCTGCACCGGCGAGACGAACCATTGGTTGAGGAACCACTCCTTCACTGCGGGCGTGTTCGCTTCGCCGGCTTGAGCCAGCGCGCCCAGAGCGTACTCCTTTGCTACGACGGCAGCTCCTGCGGCCGATTGCCAGCCGATGGCGCCCATTCCGAACGCCCACCAGCCGACGGAGATGCATCCGACCGCCAATCCGCCGAACGCCAGTCCCCACAGGCTGAGGCTCAACAGGCCGACAGTGATCGCCCCCAGCGCGAACGGTGCGACGGCAAAACCGCCCATCGCGATCAGCGGACTGATCGCCACATCTCCGATGGCAATCCAGCCGACCGCTTTTCTCGTGCGCGAAATGCCTGCATCCATTCCGCCGCACGCCACTGCAATCAGCGGTAGTCCCAACACGCGGAGCTTCGACTCATACAGCCACGGCCCATCAAGTTTGAGTCCCTGGGCGGCGAGCTTCTCGCCGTAGGCTTGATCTTCGGTCCCCGTCGCGGCACGGATGCGCAACACTTCGCGATCGATTCGCGAACACCACGCGAGGATTGCGCCGACGAGAACCGTCGTCCACACGAGCACGCCGACCACGATGAGGAGCGGCGAGGCAGGATAGAACTTCCCCGCGCCGTACAGCACGGCTGCGAGTCCGATGCTCATCAGCCAGCAGAAGATCACGATGCGGCGAGAGTATCGCACGAGACACGCGCGCTCCTCGGGCGATCGCGCCGTCGAGGCTGCCGCCCGTGAACTGAACAATCCGATCAACAGCCCGATCGCCGGACCCACAAGAGTCCAACTGCCGATGTTCGCCAGCAGTCCCTTCGCCGCGCCGGCCGCCTGGCCCGAGACAGCGCCGAGGACGGCCGCCTTCGCCGTCGAAGACGCCGCCGCAGGCAGCACCGCGAGCACAGACAACGTGAACGCGCTGGTGGGACGAGTACGGGTGAGGGTTTTCTCCACGACGGCCGCGAGTTCATCTCTCAACAGAGAGCGACCGCGAGAGAGCCGTTGCTTGACTGCGTCTTCGGAGAGTTCCAAAGCCGTCGCCACTTCGTTGATCGACTGACCTTGCCGATAGAAGAGTACCATCGGCTCGCGGTAGGTCTCGGGCAATGTTGCGAGCGAGCGCCAAAGTAATGTTTCCTCTTCTCGCGTTACGGCATGCGTCGCGGGGTTACACTCCGACGCGGCAGGTTCAGTGATGCCGTCCAGCGGGGCATCAATCACTCCCCGGCGTTTCTCGCGCCGCAGCGTGTTGGCGGTGAGGTTGCGCACGATACCGCACAACCAGGCGCGAAGCTTTGACGGTTCGCGCAGGTCGCCGAGCCGCTGCCACGCGGTGACGAATGTTTCCTGCGCGAGATCCTCGGAGTGGGAAAGGTTGCCGCAGGCACTGTAGGCGAGTGAGCAGATCAGGGACTGGTAGCGTTCGACGATGTGCCCGAAGGCCTCGCGGTCCCCGTCGCGAGACTGCTGGCAGAGTTCATCGTCGGACGTGACGGTCAATTGGGCAGAGTGGATGTTCATGCCTATTAGTGGCCGCCATCGTCCGAAAGGTGACAGGATTTACCTGCGAATGGTCCGCCGTCAGGCATTTGATGCCTGCCAGCGGTGTTTGCCGCTCCACACCGCATGTTATACTTGTCAATCACGACCATTGAGATCATTTGCGGGAATGGCATGTTGCACGAACTCACAAATCGTCGCGCGCTGTTGAGGCAGGGGGCCGCCGTGGGCGGTCTGGCTGCCACGGGGTCGTTGCTTTCACAGTTGCGGACTGCCCGCACTGACGATGCCCACACCTCTCCACTGGGCACGGCCGAGCATTGCATCTTAATTTGGCTCGGAGGCGGGGCGGCCCAGATCGATACTTGGGATCCGAAGGCTCTCTCGCCCGATGGGAAAGAAACGGCCGGCAGCGCGTATCCATCGATTCCGACCGCGATCGAGGGCGTTGAAGTCTGCGAACATCTCGCAATGACCGCTCCGCTGATGGATCGCTGCGTGCCCGTGCGCACGGTGCATCACGATGTCGTCGATGAGCATGGGGCTGCGACCTATCGCATGCACACGGGGAGGCCGACGAGCGAAACGGTCGTCTATCCCTCGCTCGGTTCGTGTGTCAGTTTCATGAAGCCGAAGCTCAACGAATTGATGCCGAGCTATGTGGTGATGGGCTATCCCAGCCCGGCCCGCGGCCCGGGCTTTCTGGGCGTGGAACACGGTTACATCTATCTCACCGAGACGACGACCGGACCCAAAGGGCTCGTCCGCCCGCAGCGCGTCAGCGAAGAACGCCACTCCCGCCGCATGGCATTGCTCGCAGAGATGCGCGAGCGCTACGTGGATCAGACTCAGGACGCGCAAATTGAAGAATACATCGCGGCGGCCGAACAGGGGTTTCGCCTCACGGGGCCGGAGTTCATGGAAGTCTTCAACCTCGATGCGGAACCGGCCGACCTGCGAAATGAGTACGGCGATGAGTTCGGCCAGCGTTGTTTGCTGACCCGCAGGCTGCTCGAACGGGGGACGCGATTCGTCGAGGCGTCGTTCAATCTCAATTTCGTCAACGGCACCGGTTGGGACACGCATAACGAAGGGCAGCAGAGACAGCATCTGCTCATTCAGAGTTTGGACCGCGCGTTGGCCGCGTTGATTCTCGACCTCGAACGCTGCAGGCTGCTCGACAAGACGGTGATTTGCGTATCGACGGAGTTCGGCCGTCCCGCGCAGTTCGACGCTCGCGGAGGGCGCGGCCATCATGCGCAGGCGTTCTCGGTGCTGCTGGCTGGTGGCGGCATGCGAACCGGCCAGGCGGTTGGCGTGACGGATGATTTGGCGATGAACATCGTCGACCGCCCGGTCTCCGTCCCCGACCTGTTCGCGACGATCTACGCCGCGCTGGGCATCGACCCGCATCACGCACTCTACGCCGGCGAGCGCCCCGTGCCGATCACGGACAATGGTGTGGCGATCGCGGAATTGTTGGCGTGAGGAAGGGCTTGGGGCTTGGGAAGTAGTTTCAGAACCATCTCCCCCCGGGATAGGACTGGGTGAGGGCTTATGAATTTCAGCGAATTCGAGGCGTTGATCAGGCCGCAGAAGTAGGACGGTAGGCGTTACCGGTCACGCCACGCGCGACGTCGCTCAC
>JANNSB010000507.1:0-45814 GCA_031402175.1 Planctomycetaceae bacterium | reverse complement strand
TGATCCTCAGCACCGCGACATCGGTGGCGGCGTCCTCCAGTCGCTGCACGGGATGGATCACTCGCCCGTCTTGGAGATGAACGTCGATATCGCTCAAGGCCGCATCGCGGACAACGTGGCGGTTGGTGACGACGTGATAGGTCGTGGTCGGTGAATGGTAGACGATGATCCCGGAACCTGTCTCCAAAATCGTGCCGCCGTTAGGACTGTCGCGCTCGCTGAGGATATGCACCACCGACGGACTGACGAGCGCCGTCACTTCGGACAGCGCGCGGCCGGCGACATCGAGATGATTGGCGGCTCCACTCGTCAACGGGTCGGGGCGCGTCGCATCAACGCCGGGAGTGCTGTCACCCGAGGTGGAAACTGTCGCCAGCAGGGCGATGACGAGCGCCACAAGAAGAAGAGCTCGCCGTGATTTGAAGGGCGCAATCATTGCAGACCAGAACCTGTCGAGGAATGTCGAGCACCTCCCTGCTGACACCGTCTCTCCGTACCTTCGTTTTCATTGGCCGTCGCACACCTTGCGGTGTGTCCGTTTCACGCCTGTGCGTTACACGGATTCCATGCCGATCGACAGATCACTGATGGAGTACTCGCGGTCGTCGAGACGCCGCTGGTAGTCATCGACCGATTCCCAATCGGCTTCCACTTCTGCCTGCCTGCCTCGCCGCGACTCTTCGTGTTCCTGACAGCGAATGCAGCACGAGACATACGGAAGCAGTTTCAATCTCGCGACCGGGATGGGATTCTGGCAGCGTTCGCATGTGCCGTAAGTTCCCGTCCTGATGGCAGCAATGGCCTTTTCAATCCGTTCGAGTTCTCTGCCTTCCAGGGAGACGAGCTGCGAGTGCAGTTCTCGTTCCTGGTCGTCGTACACTGCGTCTACGAGGTCGGTCGAGCCGTTTCCCATCTGGGAAACCTCTTCCAGTTCCCCCGCCAACTTGCGACGCAGATCATCCCTCTGTGCCAGCAATTGTTCGTGAAGTCTCAACAGGGCGTCTTTGCGAGCCATGGTGTATTTCTCTGGTTAGCAATGCAGCGAAATCGTCCTGAGCCCAGCCGCATTCGCTCTTCTGAGGCATTCATTGCCTGCAGGAAAGGATTGAGTGCTGAATTCTACGCCGCCTGACTGTCGACCAGAGAAAAATTCACTTCAACTGCTGTAAATCTTGTGATTAACATGGGATGCGACGACTGGTCGCGTTCCATTGCCAATCCTCGCCTGCGACATCCGTCCCAGACGCATTCTCGTTGATCGACTGGCCGGCGGCAGGGGCGACAGTCAACTCCCCACTCAAACGGCAATCTTCGCCGCTTGGCAAGTGGAATGCGGCAGAAGCAGCACAGATTGCGAGGCTCCAATCGTCATGAGCCGCGAAATCGGAACACTCGACCTGGGTCAGTCTCCCGGCAGGCTTCGCCGGACTTGGCTAACAATTCGTCCCCTTTATTGACCCCTGGAAGCGGACCGGCATACGTTCCGCCCCCTTCTCGCGCAGTTCTCCAGTTTCCCCACGGACCGACGACGTTCGGCCGGCAGGAGTCGATGTATGTCAGTGCTCCCTCAATTCAGGCGAACCATGCCCAGCAACCGAGTCCATTCGCGCGCAGCTTTCTCGGCGGCACTCGTATTGGCATTGGTCGCCATCGTGGGCGCTGGGTGCAAAACAGTCGATGTCACAAGTTGGTTTCAGAGCGAGGAAGAGAAACTCGAGGCCAACGCCCGAGAGGCTCTGAGCGGCCGCGACGGGCATCCCCGGCGCATAGGTGAGTATGTCGCCGTCGCCGGCTTGCAGCATCGCCGGATTCTCGGAGTCGGACTGGTCGTCGGACTGCGCGACACCGGCGAAGACCCGCCGGCGTCCGCATCCCGCACGATGCTCCTGGAAGACATGCGACGGCGCGGCGTCGAGAATCCCAACGAAGTCCTGCAAAGTCCGAAGACCGCGCTGGTCATCGTAACGGGTTATGTTCCACCGCTCATTCGCAAAGAGGACCGCATCGATATTTCCGTGCAGCTTCCACCCGGCAGTCAGGCGACGAGCCTTGCGGGGGGCAGGCTGGTCGAGTGCGACCTGATCGAGCAAGGCTACGTGGATGGACGAGTTCTGGAGGGCGACATCCTGGGCAAGGCCGCAGGCAACATTCTCGTCTCCGCCAACCATGGCGAGGCCGGCACGTCGACCCAATTGAGCGGCGTGATTCCCGGCGGCGCGATGTACATCGGCGAGGACCAGAATCTTGCACTCTATATGCGGCCTGACTATCGCAACTGGCGCATCGCTGAGCGAATCGCCACCAGGATCGGAAATCGTTTCGACGGCTACAATGACGGCGGTCAACGTGTGCCCCTGGCCGAAGCCCAGACCGACTATCGCATCCGTCTGACGCTGGATGATCAATACCGCAATTACCCCGATCGCTATTTGCGAGTCATTCGCGAGATTCGACTCTCGGAACAGCCGGTCGAGCAAAGCATTCGCATGCAGTCGTTGCAGGAACGACTGCTGGTCGGGCCGTCGGCTGCCCAGGCAGCTCTCGAACTCGAAGCGATCGGCACCGATGCCGTCCCGATCCTCAAGGAAGGTCTGGCCTCTCCGTCATTCGAGGCCAGGTTTTATGCGGCGGAAGCATTGGCCTACCTCGGACGCATCGACGGCGTGGCGACATTGACCGAAGCAGGCGATAAAGAGCCGGCGTTTCGCGTCTTCGCACTGGCCGCTCTGGCGGCGCTCAAGAAGGCCGAAGCTGTCCTCGCGCTGCAGGAATTGCTCAAACACGAAAGCGTCGAGACTCGGGCCGGCGCGTGGCGCGCGCTCACCATGATCAGTCGCGACAATCCGCATATTCCGAGTACGTTCATCAACAATCAATTCCGCTTGTATATCATCGAATCGCCGACGCCGCTGATCCACATCACGCGTTCGAAAAACGCGGAAATCGCCATCTTTGGAGCCGATCAACGCTTCCTGGCCCCGCTGATGCTCAAGGCCGGACCGGACATCATGGTTCGCGCCGAGCCGGGTGGGCAGGTCGCGACGGTGACTCGCATCTCCGCCGACCAGCCCATGCAGAAGGTGCAGGTTCCGCTGACCGTCAACAGCGTCATCCAGGCAGCGGCTGGCCTGGGCGCTACCTATCCCGACATTGTGCAGATGCTGCTCGAAGCCAGCGAGCAAATCAATCTCGAAGGCCCGGTGGCGATTGACGAGTATCCTGAGGCCGGTCGGGTCTATCAGCGGCCCAGCAGCGACCTGACGGTCGGCGACGATTCGGCGGCACAGGCGGTGACGACTGGCGAAATGCCCTGGTTGTTCGGCGGCCACCCGGAGGACGATGTCAATCCCGACGGCACCGACGTGCTGTCGACTGATGCCGCCACTTTGGAAGAGCAAGCCGCCGTCGAAGAATCGTCGACGGAATCTGAAGCGCATTCGACCCCGTCAGCCGGACACTCGCTCACTCCCAGCGACGTCGACACCACTTCGGCCGAGTCGCTCTAAACCTGCATTCGGATTCTCGGAACAGACGCCCCCCACCCGCATGCTGAAGTCTCTCGAACTCTTTGGATTCAAGAGCTTCGCCGACCGCACCGTCTTCGAGTTCTCACGAGGGGTGACCTGCGTCGTGGGGCCGAACGGCAGCGGCAAGAGCAACGTCGTCGACGCGATCAAGTGGATTCTCGGCGATCAGTCGCCGAAAAGCCTGCGCGGTAAGGATATGGCGGACGTCATCTTCAACGGCTCCGCCAGCCGTCGGCCCAGTAACTATGCGGAAGCCACGCTCACCTTCGATAACTCCACGGGTCTATTGCCGACGGAGTCTCGCGAGGTGCAGATTGGTCGCAGGCTGTATCGCAGCGGCGACTCCGAATACCTGCTGAACCGCAACGCCGTGCGCTTGAAGGATATCCGCGACCTGTTCATGGGCACGGGGGCGGGTACCGCGGCCTACAGCATCATTGAACAGGGGCGGGTCGATCAGTTGCTGCAGGCCAGTCCGCTTACGCGAAGAGTCGTATTCGAAGAAGCGGCTGGCATCAGCCGCTACAAGGCCAAGCGTGTTGAAGCCGAGCGGCGACTGGAGCGCGTGTCACAGAACCTGGAACGGCTCACCGACATCGTCGATGAATTGGACGCCCAGCTCACCAGCACCCGCAGTCAGGCATCGAAGGCGGCACGTTATCGCGAGTTGTCGCTGGAGCTGAAGCAGCTTTGGACGGGTCTCGCCGCCGACACCTATCGCTATTTGCAGGGCAAGCGAGACGCCGCCCGCCAAAGGGCCGATGACTTCCAGGCGCGCTATCAGTCGCTGACGGACGAATGCGATCAACTCGTCAAGCAACGGCAGCAAGCCGACGATCGCGGGCTCGACGCTGAGGACAGCCAGCGAAACCTCGAACGCCGGCAATCTGGACATCGACAGGAAATCATATCGGCCACATCGTCGCGCGAGCATCAGTGTACGAGATCAGAGGAATACAACGAGCGGCTGGTTCAGCTTCGCAGCAGTCGTCTGCAGACAATGCGCCAGTCGGAAGCCGTCGGACGTGAACTGTCCGAGACTCGAACTCTGTTGCAAGATTCACAGACCTCGTGTCTATCGAAGCGTCACGGCGTGAGTGAGAGGCGGGGCCTCTTGCTGCAGCACAAGTCGCATGTGGAGGAATCTCGTGTTCAACTCGCGGAATTGCAACAGCGATGCACGATGCAGGAACAGACGCTGGCAGAGATCGATTCACTCCGCGCACGCCTGCAGCACGAGACAGTCGGCCTCCAGCAGTCGCAGCAGTCGGCGCTCGATGAGCTGCGGCGACACGAACGACAATGGCTCGACTCGACGACAGCCTTGGAGGCGGCGAATCAGAGATTGGTGCAGGCCGAACACGACTTCAACTTGGCATCAGAACTGCTGAATCGCCTGCATTCACGACAAGCGGAGTTGACGGCTCCCCGTGGTGCGACGGAGGTCATCCTGGCCAAGCTCCGTGAGGAACGCAGCGCGGTTCAGGCCCGACACGCGGTGCTGCAGGATCTCGCCCTGCGATATCGTTCGGAAGCCGGCCTCAAGAATGTGGACGAATGGGCGCGTCAGGGACTTCATCCCTGGACTCTCGTCGTCGGCTGCGTCCACGACCTGCTGGAGGTCACTCTGGAGCACGCGCCCGTCATTGAAGCCGCGCTGACGGGCCGGTCGAATCTGGTAGTCGTGCGGAGCCTGCAACCCTTCCTGCGGCTCATCGAGTCCGGAGAATTGCGATTCCATGAACGTCTCGGGTTTATCGAGCTCGCGGGAATCGAGCCTTCCGCAACTGCGACGCTAGATCTCACGGGGATACGCGGCATCGTCGAACGAACCGATCGTCTGGTTTTCGAGGATCCTCGCGCTCCGGGCCTCGCGGCACAAGTGCTCGGAGACACTTGGCTGGTCGAGTCGCTGCAGGAGGCCCGTGCACTCAGATCCAGCGGCCACACGGCTGGCAGGCTCGTCACGATGCAGGGCGAACTGCTGGATGTCGACGGTACGCTGCATGTGGGTGAAACGCCGATCGAGATTGCTTCCGTTGGGGCAAGAACAGAACTGCGGGAACTTCGCAACCGCCTGGCCCGCATCGATCGCGACATCGTCGATGGCGAGAACCATGCCGAGGAGCTTGCGGCCGCGCTGGATCGCCTAAGCTCCGAACTGCTGAAACATCACGACGAATTCACAATGCATCAGGAGCGGGTAGCGAGTGAGCGCACATTGCATTCACTGCAGCTTCAGGAACATCGGCGCATGCAGGCCCAACTCGACCGACAGGGCACCGAAGCACACTTGCTGGAGTTGAGACTTGACGACCTCGATCAGCAACGACAAGACGCCGCCGATCGCCGCGGGGCGGCTAATCAAGAGCTTCGTGACCTGCGGATCAACCTCGATCGGCTGACCGGCCAGATCTTCGATGTCGAGGCGACGATCGCTCAGTTGCAAAGCGAAATCGGCGCTCAGGACATGGAACTGGCCAAGTACGAAGAACGACTGGGCGCGCTCGCGACCAATCAATCACGCCTGGAAAGCGATCATGTTCAGCAGGCGTCGCGTGTGGCTGAGGCACTGCGGCAGATCGGCGAGATGCAGTCCCAGCGCAGCCGCTGCACACTAACCATCCTGCAGTCTCAGGCCGTCGCCGCCGAGCATCTGACGGAAGTCGAGCGTCTGGCGACGGAGATCACCGCTATCGAATTGAAGCGCCGCGAGATTCGCAGCGAACGCAACGAACTCTCCCGACGCGAAGAGCAAGTCCAACGATCACGTCGCGACATCGGCGAGAAGATGCAGGCCGAGTCGCTGCGGATCAGGGACTTCGAAGCTCAGATCCACACTTTGTCCGGTCGGATCGACGAGGAGTACCAACTGACGCTGGATGACCTTCTGTCCCAGGGCTGTTCCGCGCTCCATCATGTGTCACAGCGCGCCTCAGACGACGAAGAGGACGCTGGCACGCCCGTCACATCCGTCGTCCATCATGTGACTGCTCCGCCGATCATTGAGTCGTCGGAAGGCGACGACGCTCAGCTCTCTTGGCTCGACGAGCAAACCGATACGGCCTCACAGGCGAAGCTGTTCGAGCACCGACGTGAAGACCTCGACGCCCAGGTTCAACGGCTGCGTCGCAAAATCAAGCTGATGGGTCACGTCAACACCGAGGCTCTCGCCAGCCTCGAGGAACTCGAAGGCCGCCACTCGGCGCTCAACGCTCAACTGGAAGACCTGCAAGAGGCCAAGCGGGCGCTCGAAGACATCATTCGCCGCATCAATGTCGAAAGCGAACGGCTCTTCATTGAAACTTTCGAGTTGATCCGTACGCACTTTCGCGAATTGTTCCGCAAACTGTTCGGCGGCGGCGAGGCCGACATCATTCTCGAAGATCCGAACGACATTCTGGAGTGCGGCATCGACATCGTCGCCCGTCCACCCGGCAAGGAACTCCGCAGCATCTCGCTGTTGTCGGGCGGCGAGAAAACGCTCACCGCTGTCGGCATGCTGTTCGCCATGTTCAAGAGCAAGCCCAGCCCCTACTGCGTGCTCGACGAGGTCGATGCCGCCCTCGACGATGCGAACGTCGAGCGCTACGCCGGCATCGTGAAGGAATTCCGGTCGATGACCCAGTTCGTGATCATCACGCACCGCAAACGCACGATGACGGCCGCCGACGTGCTCTACGGCGTGACCATGGAACAGGCCGGCGTTTCGAAACGCATGTCGGTCAAGTTCGAAGACGTTTCGGAGAACGGGGACTTCCAGCAGAGTAAGGCGGCGTGAGTGCAGAGATCGATTCGCCGTAGCGTCCGTCCGCACGAGGCCGTTGAGGTTGGACCGCAGATTGGGCGGATGACGCGGGTCTTCGCGGATTGGAAAGGCTTGGAAAGGCGGCGAGACACTCAGATCTGCGGGAATCCGCCGAATCTGCTCCATCCGCGGTCCATTTCCCTGACTTCCCGAAACGCAATATCGATTCGAGCACTACTCTGAAGAACAACTATTCCGGCAGCTCCTTCCCCTTCGTCTCCGGTCCCAGCCAGATGATGAAGACGCCCAGCAGGTAGATGACCGCCAGGAACGAGCCGGCCTTGGGGAAGCTGTTGTCGAACTTCGTCATCAGGGTCGCAGTCTGCAGCCCGCCGATCGCGGCGATAATGCGGCCGAAGTTGTACGCGAACCCTTGTCCGGTAGCCCGCACTGCCGTCGGGAACAGTTCGGGGAAGTACAGTGGAAAGAAACCGTAGAACGAAGCGGTCACGCCGCCGGCAATGAAGGCGGCGATAAGGAACTTGGTTCCGAATTTGTCATTGAACCGAAAGAAGTAGATCGCTGCCAGATACGACGCGACGCACAGGACGGCATAGGTCGGCCTCCTGCCAAACCTGCCCGCCGCGAGCGCCGCGGCGATCGTGCCCACAATCGCGCCCAGGGCGGTCGCGATCTGGGTGTACTCCCTGGCGAAGAACTTCACGCCGTCGGCATCGGGCTTCAAGGTTCCCGCCCATTTGGGGGCCCATTGCAGCGAACCCCAGGTACCCAGCAGCGCGATGCCCGCCAGCGCCGCCCCGAGCAAGATGCGCTGCAAGATGGTTTTGGCCGAACTCGCCGGCAATGCCCCCGCCGCGATCGTGCGCGACAAGTACTGTCTGACCGGGTAAAGAAATGCCAGGAACGCAATCACGAGGCCGGCAATCGTGATGGCGGTCTTGAGTCCCACCGCCAGATCCTTCACTGCCGGCGACCAGACATAAATAATCCCTACCGCCGCCAGACAACCGATCATCACACCGATGAGGTCGGCGTTCTTCCAATGCGCCGTTTTGCCGCGGGCACGTTCTTCTTCCCATTTCTGCGATTCGGGTACGAAGAGACGGATGAAAAAGATGAGCAGCGCGGGGAACGCGCCGCTGATCATCAGAAATCGCCAGGCCGAGTTCTGCAACAGACTGGTCGTCGTCGCCTCGGAGACTCCAACATTGAGCAAGGCGGAACGGACCCCATCAATGACCTGTGCCAACCCCAGACTGAGCAGTCCGACCAGCAGGAAACCGACATTCGACGCCGCGCCGATCAAGCCCGCAATGAATGCGCGGGACTTCCCCGGCCAGATCTCGTTAACCAGCGCGACGCCCAACGACCATTCACCTCCCATGCCGAGTGACGCGATGAACCGCAGCACCGCGATATGCCAGGCCTCCGTGGCGAATCCGCACAGTCCGGTGAACACCGCATAGGTGAAGATGCTGAGCGACATGGCCCGCACCCGGCCAATCTTGTCTCCCATCCAGCCGAACAGCACGCCTCCGCTGGCGGCCCCCACCAGGAATACCGCCGTAATGACGCCGTACCATTGGTTCACCCGCTTGTCTCGCGCCTCTTTCTGTGCATCTAACTCTTCTTTCGAAAGTGGGATTCCCGTCTGCGACTCTGAAGTTTCATCGGCGGGCAGCAATTCCTCGAGTGCTGGATTCCCGATCAGTGGGAACAATCCCATCTCGTAGCCGTCGAACATCCAGCCCAGCAAGGCAGCGACCAGCGTGGCAATGCGAGCACCGCGACTGATCGACGGCGTGTTTGTGGATTCGGCCATTGTCAGCAAGCCCTCGGTTGGATGTTGATCGCAACGGAGTGAGTAGCTTGGCGATCATGGAAGTCAAACGCCAGCAAGGACTCTGCCAGTCCGCTACGAGTCTTGCGTCAATCACCACTGCCGCGAAATTGTGTACGCATCAAACGCCGGATCGGCACTGACGATTGACATTCCTTCGGCCATCGCCTGGGCGACTATCAGTCGGTCGAACGGATCCCGATGGTGATACGGCAGGTCGGTCAGCAGGGCAGTGTGTGCCGGCTCAATGGGTAGAACCATGAAACCATTGTTGACGACGGCTCGATTGAAGAACTCCTCGAATGGAATCGGAAGAGTGTACTTGCCCAGCGAGATCTTGATTGCCAATTCCCAGTGACTCGCGGGGCTGATCCACTTCTCGTGAGATTCGTCTTCAATCAGCGATCGTGCGGTCGCCCGGCAGCGAGTGTCTCCAAGCACGAACCACAAGAATGCATGCGTGTCCAACAGCAACCTCATGGCATGTATTCCGCGAACTGCTCCAGATGTTCATCGTCGTCCTCAATGACCGTGAGCAGGCCCGCGCAGTTCCCAAATTGAGGTTTGCCGGCCGTCGTCGGGACAATGCGAGCGACAGGCTGGCGATTGCGCACGAGCAGAATCTCTTCACCAGGCCCCAGACCAGCCACGATTTCGCTGAGCGTGGCCTGAGCCACATCAATCTCGATGGATTTCGTCATCAGTGGTCCCCTTCCAAATCCATCCTAACACCGCTAATCGGCAATGGCCACGCGTATCCGGCTGTCATTCTGCCTTCTCTGGCCATCATCCTTGAGCCATCAGCCATGTCTCACTGCTCGTGCACCGGCCGCCCTGGCGGCGGATCGGGGGGTTGATGCCAGTCCCAATCGCTCTCGTAACTGAACATGAGCTGCGGCGTGTCGAGCGGCGTGCCGCCGTTGAGTTTGGAGTTGAGTAGGGCATCGAGGACGCCGCTCGTCATCAGTGTGCGCTCGACGGGCCAAGTGGGGACGCCGGTGTGATACATCTGCTCGATGCCGGCGAGCAGATAGGTGAAGTGCATGAAGGGGCGCGCCTCCTGCGTCCAGAAGAGGGTCGAGTCGACGCTGCCGTCGGCGTAGCGCCAGGCGGACGACCATTCGCCCACCGCTCCGTTGAGCGTGAGGACGTTGGCCACGAGACCGTCGGCGTAACGAATGTGAAACAGAATCGGCTCCGGCGTCATCGATTCGATCGTTTGACCATCAGGGATATAGTCGATTTTCAAGCGGGCCATGCATTCATCGAGCAATGAACGGTCGAACACGCCCGCAGCGCCGGCTTCCCACACCGAAGGTCCAGTGTAGCATTGCACCGACGCAATACCCGTCTCGCCGCCGGCCCTGCGCTCGGCGAGACACTGCACCATCTCCAAAGCATGGAAGCCGTACGCATCGAGCGTGTGATACGACACGGCCACGATCTCCTTGAGCTGCTCACCGCGTCGCACATCGGTGGCCGGGTAACGCCACAGCACAGGCAGCGATGAACCGGCCATTAACGGGATGTTCAGTTCCCGAGCGGTCGTATAGATCCAATTGGCATCCTCCCAATTGTCGGCCAGATGCTTATCGATGAAGACCGGCACAGACTGGCCTGTTTGGCCAATGAGGTAAGCCATCTCGGTGAACAACCTGCGTTTGGGGTATATGATTTGACCTGTCTCCGAACGCGGGTAGTCCCCGTGCTCAGCCACGAGCATGATGCCATCCACCGCGAGCGTGCCGTCCTCCGCCAGCAGTGTGCCTGCCACGGTGTCGCGGATCGGCACTCCGCTCTCGGCACTAAGCCGCCGGCTGATGTCGCTTTCGGGAAACTGGTCGACATACATCGAGTCGAGCGTGATCGTCGGCGTCTCTCCCTGGCCATCGAGCGTGTCGGTCTGCATCATCCGGCTCAGCAGCACGTCGGCATGGGCATTGTGATGGTACACGCTCGTCACGCCGGCCACATGCGGTAAGCGAATCTCATGCAGCGTGAAGGGGGCGAGCGTCGTCACATACACCCGGCCATCTTGTGCTGCGCAGATGCCCATGATCGCATATCTCGGCAACAGCGGACCCGGCTCGAACGGTCGATGCACGCCGTGATGCCACGGCAGTTCCGTGCCGTCCGCGTCAACAAACGATGTGTAGTCGGGATTGCTGATAGCGATCGGCCCCAGATCGATTGGGGCGGCATCCACACCGGGACGATAACGCGACAGATGCAGAAACTGCCCTTGGCCTTCGAAGTTCGCGGCGACTCCAGCCCAAACGGTTCCATCAGGTCCAACGCACATCGCCCGGCAGTCAGTCGACTGCGCGCCGGGAATGATCGGACCCAGACTGCGGCCGTTCAGAGTCATATCATCACCCGTCAGATCGAACGAAAAGAGCTGATTGCCGCTCATCGCCACGCAGTAATACGTCTGTCGATCGGGAGCAATGTCCCAATTAAGGGGATGGCTCTCCGGATGCGCCAGCAGCGAAGCCTCCGTCGGCGGCGAGCCATCGACGAGCACGGTGAGTCGATCGAGCCGGTCGGCATCGGCGTCGTAACGGGCCACGTCGCCACCAAGGATTGGGTGATAGGCCCTGCCGCGGGCATCGACGACGATGAAGGCATACATGTGATGTGTCTCCATCAGGTCGCGATACTCCTCCGTCTCCAGGTCGAGAATCATGAAGTGCGAGCTCTCGATCGGCCGGGCGTCATCACACGTCGAGATGTAAGCGAGGCCGCGAGACTCGTAGGGCGTGACGCTGATGATCCCCTGATGCGGGACCGGGATCGGATAGACCCGCGTTTCGCCGGTCGCCGGGTCGAACACCATCGGATAGCCGCCGGGGTACAAGTCTCGTGACTCCCCCTCGGCCGGGTAGCCCTGCTTCGTGCCGAGATAGATGCGTCCGCTCTCTCCGATGTTGTTGCGGGTATGAAACTTTGCCTGCGCCGCGAACCCCGTGGCGTCGGTGCCGATCTCCCGCTGCGCATCGAGCACGACCGACATCCCGTTCGTCACCGGGTCGAACTCGACGAGATACGCATTGTGGCGATACTTCGCAGCTCCGACGTAGATGCGTTCGTTGTGACCCTCGATAATCGAAAAGTACCCGCTTCCCTCGCTGGTGGTCTCCTTGGGTATCTCATGAGCGATCGACCAGAGCCAATGACGGTGGTACTCGCGAAAGTCGCGGGCTTCCTGGGAGTTGGCTGCGTTTGTCGTTCCAAACAAAGTCGCAATGAGTGAAACGAGAAGTATTGGTCGCGAGTTGAATGGCATGTGCAGCCTCGAAGCCGCCTGCATGTAGCCGTGTCTGTCCGCAGACACGGGGCCACGCAGTTGGGCGGTAAATGGTTGTCAGGTCTCATCAGAGTTCAACGTCGTTCTCTTTGGTCTCGGCGTCTGGGGACAGACGCCGCTACGGTTGCAACTGCAATTCCACAATCCTCACCGCCCCCGCCGGAATCACGCAGTCGAGCGTCATTCCGGTGGGCGTGAATGTCTCATCAGGCGACAATCGGTCATGTGCGGCGACGATCGGCGCGAAGGCCGTGATCGTCACATTCCGGTTCTCCTGATAGTCGGTTGGCGTGATGCCCTGCTGCGGCTTGTCCTGGCCGGCGGGGTTGAGGAGTGTCACCAGCCAGCCGGTGTCGGTCTGATTGATGAACCATTCCACGTCACCATCGACTTCGATCGGCATCTGGTTGCGGGTGAGGTGGGTCAGCAGATGTGCCACCACCGGCGAGGCCTCTTGCGAGATCGTCAAACCGTGTGGCACTGAAAGGTAGATAAGTCGACCGGCATCGCGGTCAAACGCCGCACAGAAGCAATCACCGCTGTCAGTCGTCGCCAACTCGCGTCCCTGCGTTGCATCGATTGGCTGATACCTAAACCTCGGCGATTCGCGAAACGTCGGATCATCGAGCCAGCGATAACCACCCGCCTGTTGTTCGGGCGTTGCGGCCGGCAATGCGAGATGACCGACGCCCGGTCCAGTCAGATGGCTCCCCGCGACCAGCAGCGTGCCACCGTTATTCACGTAGGCGGCCAGGCGTTGTCCCTCGGCATCCGTCAGTTCAATCTCGCCGGCCACGATCACCACCGGATAGCTGTCGATCGTCCGCCACTTCGAGACATCAGGATAGGCGAAGATAACGTCGAACATGTTGCCGAACACTCCGGGGACGTACACCTCGTTGAGCGCGGTGATGGGCCGTTCGCTCTCGACGCCGATGGGGTGATAGGCCAGCCAGAAATATTCCTGCAGCATCCGCTCGTGGACGCCGTACCGAAACAGCGACTCGTTCTGGTGCCAGTTCTTGAACGAGTTGGGCCAGTACGGACTCGGTTCCCAGCCGTGTGCGTAGTCCACCAGAAACGCGACGGGAGTGAAGGGTGTGCCGCGATCGGGTTCCTCTGCCGTCAGCCTGAGAAAACGATCGACGAGCTTCCCCTTGGGAGAAAGCTGCACGGGATGAATGCCCGCAGCCGTTGTGCCGCCGGGACGCCAGAACTCATCGAACCCCTGCTCGTGATAGAACATGGACGAGCCGGACTGGTACTGATGCCAGATGTCGAACTTGTACCACGTCATCCCCGCTCCGCTGTAGACGGAATAGTAGTTGTCATAGATCGCCTGCGGGCTGTGGTAGCTCCCGGTATTGCTGAAGATCGTGGCTGAGTCGCCGAAGTTGCAGCTCCGATAGGTGGCTGTCAGGCGGTCCCACTGCCGGGCCGCCCCCCGCATGAAGGCCCAGCGCATGCCGAGAATGCTCGATGTCGCAGTGTGCGACTCGTAGCCGCCAATCCGCGCCCCCCAGTCGTAACACATCGGCAACCAGCAGATGTTGCCCACCGACAAACAGGCGATCACGTCGGCATAGGCGTTGGCATCGAGGTCGCGACCGTAGACAGCGCGATACTTGTTGACGTTCTCGGCCAGAGAGACTTGCGACATGGCCTCCACAAGTTGCCGGCGCGTGGTGCAGCCCGCGGTCGCGGCCCGCATCGTTTCGGCCGAGGGATAGAAGTAACCCAGGCTCTCCCCGGAGATGGAGCCGATGTAGCGGTCACGGTAGCGCTGGAAAGCTGCGATTCCCTGCTCACCGATGGGAACTTCGGGGTGGTAGTTCATCATCATCGCCCAAGGCCGGTCGGGATGAGCATCGAGCCAGGCCGCGAAGCGTTGTCCGCGTTCCAGCAGTGCGCCCGATGCCGGATCAGTCGCGAAGATGCCCGCGCCGGCTCCATGAAACGTCGGCACGATGCGCGGATCGGAAAAGATCGGCACATCGTTTCGCCCCGCATACAGTGCCTCAAACTCGGAGCGAACGTCTTCATCCCGCACTTGATAGGGGACGCGCACTGTGGCTGGATTGTCGCTCATCCAGGTCTGCACGCCCTGATCGCCATCAACATTCCACAGATAGCGAAAGCCTTCGTTGCGAAACGTCTGCAAGCGCCAGACATCGGGAATCGTCGTCATCCCCGTGCGGCGGGCGAGTGGTTCGTAGTCATCGGGAATGCCTTCTCGCAATGGTTCCAGCAGTTCCCACGCGGCATGCGGCGGGCGTTCCTTCATCAACGGGTGATAGTCGCGAGCATCGGTGATGACGACGACATCAACCCGCCGTGCGGCCGGGGCAGTGGACGTGGACGCGAGCGCGATCTGGCATTCGCCCTCCGCCAGATCGAGCGCCAAGCCGTCCCACGCAAACGCGAAATCGAAATAGAGTTTGATCTCGTTGTCTTCCTCGACGCGCGGGTGCAGGCCGAACTCGAAAGTGCGGGCTTCGCGGCCCGGTTGAGCAATGCGAACTTCAAATCGCTCGGCGGCTTCGCGGTAGTCGCAATAGCGCACCCACAGCGTGTAGCTGCCAGCCGCCGGTACGGTCACGGTCTTGGTCACGACGGCATTGGCGTCTTCTGCAGCCGTCGCGATGGAGAGAAATCCGCTTTCGCCACCCTGGTTCCAGTCCGCCGCCCAGCCTGGTCCCGACAGGCCCCAGTTCCCCGCCGTCTGCCGCATCGCCGGCGTGCCCATCGGCCAGCAGTAGCCGCTGATGCCGTCGAAGTGCTCGGCTTCGATCCAGAGTGTTTCGACAGCCGAGGCCGACCGGCACACTGATGCGGCGACTACCGCAAACAGCAGAACGACACACTCACGTCGCCAAGAGCGCTGATCTCTCACAATCCACCTCGCGATCACATGGGACTGAGGAACGTCGCCGCAGTGTAGTGCGAGCGTGCAGCCGTTCGCCAAGGTGTGCGCGCTGTGACGCTGGGATTGAAGGAATCAGTCTCCGTTTTGACCTGTGGAAGCGTCACTTTGCGGCCGTAGAAGATCGACCGCGGATTAGGCGGATGACGCGGGTCTTCGCGGATCTGCATCGCGATGCCTGGTGTTTCTGATCCGCGAAGACCCGCCAAATCCGCGCCATTCGCGGTCTGTCTCCCGTACTTTGGGAAACGCTACATGGATTCGAGTTTCGCTTTACTGCAAGCGGTGCCGGAATGCATTTCGCAGTCCATCAGCGATCCAATCCACCACTCGGCGGGCCTGCTTGAATTGATCGACGCGGCGGACGAAGCCGTGAATCATGCCGAGACATTCGAGTTCAGTCACCTGGACGCCCGCCTCTCGCAATCGCTGCGAGTATGCGAGGCCTTCATCCCGCAGAGGGTCGAACTCTGTCGTCATCACCCACGCCGGCGCGACGCCTGAGAGATCGGGTGCCAGCAACGGTGACGCCCGCCAGTCACGACCTGCATCAGCATCCGGCAGGTAGTGATTCCAGAACCACTCCATCGTGGCGCGAGACAGAAAGTATCCCTCGCCGCAACGCAGGTACGACTCGCTGTCATACGAATAATGCGTGATCGGATAGAGCAGGAACTGCGCCGCGAGATCGAAGCCCACATCCCTCATCAAGATGGCCACGACGGCAGCCAGGTTGCCCCCCGCGCTGTCACCGCACACCGCGAAACGATTCGCGTCGATTGCCAGCTCAGCGGCCATCTTTCGTAGTTCATGCACCGCAGTCACGCTGTCGTCGACGGCGGCCGGGAACTTGTGTTCGGAGGCCAGTCGATAATCGATCGAGACGACGACTGCACCGGAAGCATTCGCAATCCGCCGACACAGAGCGTCGTGACTGTCGATCGATCCCACGACCCAACCACCGCCGTGATAGAAGATGACGCACGGGGCCAGTCCGTTCGCCGCGCCTTGAACCACCTGAGGCCGATAGAGCCGCACGGGGACCGACCCCGCGTTGCCGCTGAGCAACAGGTTTCGCACCTCACCAACCTCCTCCTGCTCACCGGGAAGCGCTTGCACGAGGTTGCGTGCTTCAGTCGGCGACAGCTCATGCAGCGCGGGCGCACCCGACTCTTCCCATTGCCGCAGATACTCCGCGGCCTCTGGATCGAGTTTCAAATACTTGGATGAGTCAGGCATGTGCCGATGATACCGGCGGCGCAAGCGCAACAAAAACGCCCCGGTGTTTGCCGAGGCGTTTGGCTCAATGTTTAGATTCTCAGGCCAGGAACTAGGGCTGTCCATCCTGGCTGACGACGAGGTCGCCAAAGCGAACTTCGTTGCCATCGGTCGCCGAAGAGATCCGCTCGAACAGTTCCCGGACGATGCCCTGGAAGTGATCCTTGCGGACCGAATAGAAGTTGTGCTTGCCATCGCGCCGGCAATTGAGCAACTCGGCCACTCGCAGCAAGGCGAGGTGATGGCTGACGGCGGGCTGACTCTGGTCCAGACGGTCGCAGAGTGCAGATACGTGCAGTTCGCCTTCCTTCATCAAGTACAAGAGAATCCTCAGCCGGGTTTCATCCGCAAGCAGCTTGAAGACCTGGATCAGCTCCTGTTCCAGCTTCTGCGAGATGTCCGGGAAACCTCCGGCAACGTGTGTGGGGGGGGTGTCTACCACGGCAGTAATCATCTTTCGTCCTGTGTTGTAGGGAGTCCTTTGGCGCGAAATCCCTGCGCCAGGGAAGTTCCCGAAAGTATGGACCGCATAATGCGGCTGGGTGTTAGATTGGAAATTCCGCGGATTCGAGCGGCTGAAAGAATTGCCCGCTTCAACAACTCGAGGGCCGAAGGATCCTGTTTCCTTGAGTCGGACCAGCGACCGTCCTTGTCACTTCAATGGAAATGGGTTTGAAATGGGCCGCTTGACGGCTGCGCTCATCAAGCTGCGTGCATGCCATTATGGAAGTGCCGACTGGAAGCGTCAATCACCTACGTGGTAAAGAATGCGAGAACGGATGATCTCTTGCTGATGGGAATCAGGACACAGAATTGTTGCCGAATATGAAACTTCGGCTGCGTTCCCTTGCTTGAGAACCAAGTGCTTATCCGCCAATTCGTTGCCGCGACGAGTGACGGTGCGCTTGAAGTTTGGCCAGTGGGTCGTTAGCGTTTAAAGCTCGAAACCGCCACGAGCGGTGACGATCGCGGTGCATCAACCAGGACGAAGCGCTCTCCATAGCACCCGCTGGCATAAACCCTTACCACACTTGCACTTTCAAGGTGGAGCAATCGATGACAAAGTACGTTTACACATTCGGAGCAGGCAAGGCCGACGGCTCCACAAAGATGAAGAATGAACTCGGCGGCAAAGGCGCCAACCTGGCCGAAATGAACCTCATCGGGCTGCCGGTCCCGGCGGGATTCACTCTCTCGACCGCGGTCTGCACTTACTTTTACGACAACGGTCGCAACTACCCACCGGAACTGAAGGAACAGGTCGAGGCAGGCATCCGCCAGACCGAGGCGACGATGGGTGCCAAGTTCGGCGACAGCCAGAACCCGTTGCTACTTTCCTGCCGGTCGGGCGCACGCGAGTCGATGCCCGGCATGATGGATACCGTGTTGAACATCGGCCTCAACGAGACCACCGTCGCGGCCCTCATCAAGCAATCGGGCAATGAACACTTTGCCTGGGACAGCTACCGCCGTCTCATTCAGATGTACGGCGACGTCGTGCTCGGACTGAAGCCCGAGAAGAAGACAGACCCGGACCACTTCGAGGTCATTCTCGACAGATACCGCGAAGCGGCGCACGTCGAGCATGAGAAAGACCTCTCGATTGATGTACTGAAGAAGATCGTGGCTGAGTTCAAGGCCGTCATCAAGCAGCACGCCAAGGTCGACTTCCCGACCGACCCCATGGAGCAACTCTGGGGCTGTATCGGGGCCGTCTTCGGAAGCTGGATGAACGACCGGGCCATGGTCTATCGCCGGCAGTACGGCATCCCGCACACGTGGGGAACAGCCGTCAACGTGCAGGCGATGGTGTTCGGCAACCTGGGAAACGACTGTGCCACCGGCGTGGGTCTCACCCGCAACTGCTCGGTCGGCATACCGGGCTTCTGTGGGGACTACCTCATCAACGCACAGGGCGAAGATGTCGTCGCCGGCACGCGCACGCCGGATCGAATTGAAGAGTCGCTCGGCAAGAGAATGCCGGAAGCCTTCCAGCAGCTCACCGACATCGGCAAGAAGCTCGAACAGCATTACAAGGATGTGCAGGACATCGAGTTCACCGTGCAGAAGGGCAAAGTCTGGATGCTGCAGACCCGCAATGCAAAGCGCACGGGCTTCGCTGCGGTGAGGATCGCCGTTGATCTTGTGAACGAAGGCCTCATCGACGAGAAAACGGCCCTCGCCAAGAAGCGCATCCCCGCTGATGACCTGAACCAGTTACTGCAACCCATCTTTGATCCGGCCGCGAAGGAAGTCGCGCAGCGAGAGAATCGCCTGCTGGCGAAGGGGATCAATGCCGGCCCCGGAGCCGCGACCGGTCAGATCGTCTTTCACGCTTCGGACGCCGAAGCCCAGTGGAATGCGAACAACAACCTGCAGCTCATTCTCGTGCGCAAGGAAACCAGTCCCGAAGACTTGCGCGGCATGAAAGTCGCCAAGGGCATTCTCACTGCCTTCGGCGGCGCGTCGTCTCACGCGGCTCTTGTCAGCCGGCAGATGGGCAAGACCTGCGTCTGTGGCTGCTCAACCCTCAGCATCGATTACGAGGCGGGCACAGTCACAGTCGGCAGCACGGTGCTGAAGGAAGGGGACTGGATCTCCGTCGACGGCTTCACGGGCGAAGTCTACAACGGCAAGATCGAGACCAAGGCGTCCGAAGTGATGCAGGTGCTCACCGGCGACAAGAAACCCAGTGAGGCCGAAACCTTTGGACGTTACTCCCAACTGATGAGCTGGGCCGACAAGTACCGCAAGCTGAAGGTCAGAGCCAACACTGAAGCGCACGATGCCGTTGCCTCCGTCGCCCTAGGAGCTGAAGGGGTCGGCCTCTGCCGCACCGAGCACATGTTCTTCGATCATCTCGATGAAATCCGCGAGATGATCTTCGCCACCAAGCCGGAAGACCGTGCCGCAGCACTCAAGAAGCTGCTTCCGTTCCAACGGGACGACTTTACGCACTTGTTGCGCGTGATGGGCGATCGGCCGGTGACGATTCGACTGCTCGATCCGCCGTTGCACGAGTTCCTGTCGGAACATCACCTGCACGAAGATCCGACGCTGGGTCCGAAGTTGGCGAAGGCGTTCAAGGTCAGCGAGGACGTTGTCCATCGCCGGGTCGAGGAACTCAAAGAATCGAATCCCATGCTGGGCCACCGTGGTTGCCGGCTGGGCATCGTCTATCCGGAGATCACTGCGATGCAGGCTCGTGGCATTTTCGAGGCGGCGTGCGCCCTCAAGAAGGAAGGGATCAATCCCCATCCCGAAGTGATGATCCCGCTCGCCGGCTTCAAGACGGAGTACGAGAATCAAGCGAAGATCGTCCGCGATGTGGCGGCAGACGTTTTCAAGGAGCAGGGCGTTTCGGTCGACTTTATGGTCGGCACTATGATCGAAGTGCCCCGCGCCGCGTTGACCGCCGCCGAGATCGCGCAGACGGCCGAGTTCTTCAGCTTTGGCACCAACGACCTCACGCAGACGGCGCTGGGCATCAGCCGCGACGACTACAAGGGCTTCATCGGCTACTACATGGAGCACGACATCGTACCCGCCGATCCATTCCAGACCATCGACACGAATGGCGTCGGCAAACTGATGCAGCAGGCCGTCCAGGGAGGCCGTTCGACTCGGTCGGACCTTAAGATCGGCATCTGCGGCGAGCACGGCGGAGACCCGAAATCGGTCTTCTTCTGCCACGAGATCGGCCTCGATTACGTCAGCTGCAGCCCCCGGCGAATTCCCATCGCCCGGCTGGCGGCGGCGCAAGCGGCTCTCGATTCGTGATGTGATTCGGAGTCTTTGTGGAGCAGACTTCACCACAACCCGCGTTCGTGTAGAATCAAAGCGGCCACTTGCCAGGTGACCCTTCTACCCAAGGTGTGAGTAATGCAATTGAAAACCATGTGTTGTTCGTTGGCTTTCCTGGCGGCATTGGCATGCGCAACCCCTGGACAGGCCGACGATCTGGGCCAGAATTTCGGCCCGGATCGTGACGCTTATCACGATTCGATTGAGCGCGCTGTCGCATATCTGCGCACGACTCAAGCGGAAGATGGCAGTTGGACCGCGCCGACTCAGATCGGAGTCACCGGCCTGGTCACGACTTCGCTGCTGGAAAGCGGATTGACCGCCGACGATCCGACGATCGCCCGCGCCATGAGATTCCTCGAAAGCTATGTCCAGGAGGACGGCGGCGTCTATCATCCCGATTCGAAGCACAAGAATTACGAGACGGCGATCACCGTCCTGGCGTTCGAGGCCGCGAATGAAGACGGCCGTTACAACGAAACACTGGAGCATGCAGTCGCGTTCCTCAAGGGATTGCAGTGGGATGCTGGCGAAGGCATCGATCCCTCCGACCCGTTCTATGGCGGCGCGGGATATGGATCACACGAGCGCCCCGACATGTCGAACACTCAGTTCTTCATCGACGCGTTGATCGAGGCCGGCGTGCCTCAGGACGATCCGGCGATTCAAAACGCCCTCACGTTCGTGTCTCGCGCGCAGAATCTGGAGTCCGAACACAACACGACGCCGTTCGCGAGCCTCGTCAACGACGGCGGGTTCTACTACACCCCCGCCGCGGGCGGCACGTCTCAGGCCGGAACCAATCCCGACGGCGGGTTGCGGTCATACGCCAGCATGACCTATGCGGGCCTCAAGAGCATGATTCACGCCGGTCTCACTCCCGAAGATCCCCGCGTGGCGGCTGCCACCAACTGGATCAAGCAGTTCTACACACTCGAGGAGAACCCGGGTCTCGGGCAGCAAGGGCTGTTTTACTATTACCACACGTTTGCCAAGGCGCTGTCGGTCGCGGGCTACGAGACGATTACAGATGCCGATGGGACCGACCACGACTGGCGCAAGGAACTGGCCGATCATCTGTTTTCGCTCCAGCAGTCCGATGGAAGCTGGCTGAACACCACCGACCGCTGGATGGAAGGGGATCCCAATCTCGTCACAGGCTATGCCCTCCTGGCACTTTCATTCTGCGAACCTCCAGAACCGGCGGAATGATCGCGAGCCGATCTGGACCGCATCCGATTCCCGTCCGCCCTGCACCCTCGTGCAGGGCGGATTGAACTCGATTCGCCGGCGTGTTACGATCCCGCCCCTTGAATCCTAAACGAAGTCCATACACTCACAGATCATTATGGCCGACGAAAACAAGATCGCCGTCAAGACTCGACTGGCCGAAAAGTACGAACGGCTCGCGAACGTCGCCGGCAGCGCCGCGAAGAAGCAGCGTTTCACGTTTCGAGCGACGCGGTTCCGCCGACAGGTGCAGGCCCTCAAGACGCAGTGATCGAGCGGCTAGCCTCTCGCCCATTCCCCGTGCAGCGTCGCCACGATCTTCCTCGAGCCGGCGCGATTGCGGTGTTCGCAGAGGTAGATGCCTTGCCAGATGCCGAGCACGAGCCGGCCGTCGCGGATCGGGATCGTGACCGAGCAGCCGAGCATCGCCGCCTTCACATGGGCCGGCATGTCGTCCGGTCCTTCACAGGTGTGCCTGTAGGGAAAGTCCTCGGGGGCAATCGCATTGAAGCTCGACTCGAGGTCGGCCGGCACATCAGGGTCGGCATTCTCGTTGATGGTGAGCGATGCCGACGTGTGCAGCAGAAACAGATGCAGCAGGCCCGTTCGGCAGTACTGCAGTTCGGGCAGGCGTTCGAGGATGTCGCTCGTGACAAGGTTGAAGCCGCGGGAGCGTGGAGCGAGCGGGATCTCGCGCTGCAGCCAATGGGTGGCAGGTTCAGTGTGCATGAATGTCGTTCAGGTTGGCCAAAGTCGGCGCGTCCCGCAAGGCTGGGGCATGCTGCCGCAGTTTACGGAGCGCTGAGAGAAATTGATCGACCGTGTCGAGTTCTTCCAGCAGCAGCGGATGATGCAGCACCAGCAGCGATTCGTCGGCCCGCTCGGACTGCACGAGCCGCCCCGGCGACTGATACCGTCCCCGCGCGTGGCAACGATGGAGCGCGCGAAACCCCGGATAGACGGCGAACCCCTCGGCCCGTATCGCCGCGGCGAATTGGTCGCGGCTCAGACCTTGGTATGCACCAGCTTCATACCAGAGGCCGACCTTGTAATAGGCGGGTGAACTCTGTCCGCTCGGGCCGGCCCAGATTTGGAGTCCGTCTTCGGCGGCGAGGCGCGACAGGCATGCAGCGACCCATGCGGCGCGGCGCTGGTGCAGTTCATCCAGCCGGGCGAGTTGCGGCATGAGCACCGCCGCCTGCAGTTCCGACAGCGGATAGGCCTCGTTGCCGCGCTGCTGATAGAGCTTGATCCGCTGCGCCAGTTCGGGACGATACGACAGCACCGCGCCGCCGCGACCAGCCGAGAGAAGTTTGCTGCCGCCGAAACTGAGCACCGCCACAGCTCCCCACGCGCCCAGCGGCTGGCCCTGGAGCGTACCGCCCGTGGCCTGACAGGCATCTTCAATGACGGTGATGTCGCGGGCCTGCGCCTCGTGTATCAGTCGCGGCATGTCGACGCAGCCTCCATGCAGATGCGACGCGATGATGACCTTAGTGCGCGGCGTGATGGCGCGCATGGCCAGATCAATATCGAGCTGTCCATCATCGCCGCGGATGTCGACCAGCAGCGGCGTCGCGCCGACGAGCAGCACGTTGCGAAAGTTGGCGAGAAAGTCGTATCCGGCGAGCAGGACTTCGTCGCCGGGCTGCAGACGGCAGGCCCGCAGCGCAAGTTCGACGGCCGCGGTTCCGCTGGAACAGAGCGTTACTTCGGGGCAATTGAATCGCTGCTGCAGCACCTCGATCAGCGCAGGGCCGTGCGGCCCGTGATACTTGCCCCAGTCCCCAGCTTCCAGCAGCGGCTGCAGATGTTCGATCACGTCGGCACGACGCCCCGGCCAGTCGGGCGGGCCGTTTGGACGAATGGGCTGACCACCCAAGGCAGCGGGAAGTGCGGCGGTCTCAGGCATCGGCAGGCGTCATCGTCGGGCGATTCGCCAGGGCTTCTCGATTCCCTGCGATCAGCGTCGCAGGAATGGCATCAGACGTATGTCCATCCGCCAGCATTCTCCCCAAGGGAACTCGCAGTCGTCGGAACTGGGCCGCGGGGAGCGAGACCGTCTCCCAACTGGCGGACCGCGGACGCATCACACCGGCGTAGTCACGCGCCGCCACGGAGTAGAAGGCGTACTTCTTGCCACGGTGGTTCCAAACGTCATCGTGCAGCTCCGCCATGCCGTCGGTCAACAGTTCGTAGGCGAAGACCAGTAAACCGCGAAACTGACCGCCGAAAGCCGTCTCCCAGGAGAGGAGACTCTCGATGTCGTCGCGCGTGACCCAGTTTTCCCACAGGTGTCCTCCGGGCGTCCCCCCGGTGGGGAACTTGCGCCCCTTGACGTCGATCAGCCATTGATCGCCGGGACCGGCGGAGACGACGAAGTCGGGGGACTTGAGAGACGCGGAGGCAGCGAGCGCCCGGCGCGATTCGTCGACCGCCACGCAGGGGCGGCGATGGTGCCGGAGGTAGGCGGCGAACGCCTGATCGTAATGATTGTATCGATGGGGCATACAGTCCGGCCGGGAAAGGCCGCATTTAGTATGTGCAGTGACATTTGGATGGGCAATAGCGGATGGGGGGATTGTGCCGAGCGTTCGGACTGCGACTCGCTACAGCGGTCACTCCCGGAAGATGCGTTGGTATCCCACCTTCCCGCACGATCGTGACGGCAGCGACAACCGAATCAAGGAAGAGTCGGCGGACTCGGTTCGCCCTGTCGTCACTTCACCGCCACGGATTTCCATGAAGCCAATGCGAATCCATCACAGACCACTCCTCGCAGTCGCACTCCTGTTGCTCGCAGCCGGGTGTCAATCGCCGTCGACCGAAGATCGGCTCTCCGAACTTGTGTGGCGACCGAGTGCACGCGGTGCACGACCTCTGATCGCACCGACAGCCGACATTTCGGAAACATTGGCGAGTGAGACAACCGACAGCAGTGCAGCCGCAGAGGTAGTTGACGAAACAGATTCACATTTGGCCGAGGTTTCGCCACCGCCACCGCCAATGGCAGCCGCTCTCCCCGTCCATCCTGTGAGTTTCTGGGACGAGCCGGAACCGGCTCCCGCACCGCAGGTTCCCACCGGAACGGTCATTCCGTCGGTGATTCCCGGTTCGGATGCGCCGCCCATCACGTTGCCTCCCTTCGATCCCACGCAGCTCCCCGACGAGTGGCGGCGGCAGGTGAGCGAACGGTATACACCGATTCCCTCGCTGTCCTCCATACAGGCCCCCACGGAAAATGTGCCGACATGGACTCTCCCGGATCTCGAAGCGATTGCGATGAACGACCATCCGGCGCTCCGCCTGGCGTGGGCCGACGTGGAGATCGCACGGGGGGAAGCCCTCCAGGCCGGACTCGGGCCGAACCCGACCGTCGGATATCAGGGAGACACGATCGGAACCGGCGGAACGGCGGGCTACAACGGCGTCGCTGTTTCACAGACATTCATCACCGCGAACAAGCTGGGACTGGCCGAATCGGTCGAGGGCTTCGACGTGCGGAGCGCGGAGCAGAAGTATCGCCGCCAGCGAATTGAAGTGCTGACGAATGTTCGCCGGCTGTATGTTCACGCTTTACTCGCCGAACTCCGATCGGAACTTTTGGGAACGATGGCCGGACTGGCCACGGAGGCGTATCAGACACAGATCGAACTCGTGCAGATCCGCGAAGCCGCCCCGCACGAACCGCTGTCGCTGCGTGCCATCGCCCTGCAACTCGAAACGCAGAAGCTGCAGGCCGACCGCGACGCAGAGTCGGCCTGGAAGCAACTGGCTGCCGCCGCCGGACAACCTTACCTGCCGCGGGGCATACTGGTCGGTGAGCTTTCCGGTGTACCCCTGTCACTCGAGGAAGCCACGCTCGTCAGTCAGATGCTCGGCCGGCATACCGACCTGTCGATTGCCGAGATCGAAATCTCCCGCGCCGCCACCGATGTTGTCCTGCAGGACAACCTCGTCGTGCCCAACCTCGATGTCGCCGCGGTGCTGCAGCACGACGACACGACGCCCATCAACCATCTCTCGTTCAACTTGTACCTGGCAATGCCGATTCCGATCATCGATCAGAATCAGGGAAACCTGTCCGCCGCCGAGGCACGGTTGTCGCAGTCCAGAGCCGAGCGGGACAATGTATACCGGCAACTGCTGGGAGAACTCGCGAAGGCCCATCAGCAGTATCTGGCGAACGTGGAAATCTCGGCGACCTATCGGGATCAGATTCTGCCGGATCTGGTGCGAGTCTTCCGCGGTGTTGCCGACCGTTATCGGGTCGCGGGAGAGCCATCGGATTTCGCCGAAATCGTCGTCGCCCAGCAGACGCTGGCCGGTGGCATCGACGACTATCTCGCCGCGCTGCAAGAGCAGTGGGACGCCCTGATCGACATCGCGGAACTCTTGCAGGTGGAAAACCTGGAGGAACTGGGCGTTACGCTCGAACCTTGACCCACGCAGCCTGTTGTCGACAGGAAGCGAACGCCGTCACCATTGCCGACCCTTTCGGCATCTGTTGCCGTTGTCTCGCGAATTGACCCGCTCGGAATTGCTCGTGACCGGCGGCGGGCATACAAGATGCCGCCCTGAATTGCGCAAACGGTTCGCGCTGCGCTGCCACTGCCCGACGGCCTCCCCATGACCCGTTCCATCAACAAACACCTCGCGCTCGTGGTGGTCGGCCTGGCCTGCTGGCGAACGCTGCCGGGCTGCAGGATCTTGGACAAGGTGCCTGCCGGTCCGCAGAACGGGATCACGCTGTCTCCTGTGGTCCCCTCCCGTGAGGGAATCGAATTACAGATTGCCTGGGTACGCCGTCCCGTCGCCGACCCCAGCCTGGGCGATTCACTCTGGTCGCGACTGAATCAAATCTCCTGTTCGGACATGCTCCGCCGCGATCGGCTGATGAAGGCCGGCATTCGTTACGGCATCGCGGGAACGAGGCCGCCGGAGTCTCTCACCGCGCTCATCGACGAGCGGTATGAGACTCTCAGCCACCAGGATACGTACTTCAAGCACCCCACCGTCGAGTCGGGTGGGGAAACCTTGCTGGAGACCTGGTCCTATCCCGATGGATGTAGCGTGGAAATCAATGGCGAAACGCGAGAACTGCAAAACGCGCGTTGCATGATGCGCATCAAGGCCGAGACGACTCAAGAGGGGTGGGCCACTCTGACGTTCGTACCCGAGATTCACCATGGAGCGTCCATCGGACGGTATGTCGCCGGCGAGTTGAGGCTTGGGATTCAGGAATCGCAGGGCATCATCCCACTCTATGACTACGAATTCACGCTCGATCTGAATGTCGGCGAAACCGTGGTCGTCGGGCCGGCCGCCGGTCCGTTGCCCAGCCTGGGCAGCCACTTCTTTCATGGCGGCGGCGATGACTACCCGTCGCAAGCCTTGTTGATCGTGCAGCTCAAGAGTCTGCGCCGGATCGACCCGGTGCATGTCGCGCGCGATTGATGCGCATCGCGATCGCTGCTTCGCGTTCCCGCCGACGGGAAGAGGCGTTCGCCGCTTAGAGAGCATAATTGCCCTGATCCTCCGACGAGTATAGAATCTGGCCTCTGGATGACGCCATGATCGACCATACACGAGCCCCGGCCAGGGATGGGGATGGCTCTCGACCCCGCATCGGAGCCGTCAGTTATCTCAACAGCAAACCTCTCATCGAAGGCTTGAGAGAGCTTGCGCCGGGAGCGGATCTCATCCTCGATGTTCCCAGCCGCCTGGCCGACGACCTGGCACAGGGACGCCTCGACGTTGGCTTGATCCCCTCCGTCGAACTGTTCGGCGATCCCAATTACGAAGTCGTTTCGGATGCCTGCGTCGCGACACGCGGTCCCGTACGAAGCGTCAAACTCTATTTCCGCGTCCATCCGGGTAGCGTCCGGCGCCTCGCGCTCGATGAAGGGTCGCGCACCAGTGCAGTATTGTCGCGGATTATGCTCGCCGAGCGATATGGCGTCTTTCCAGAGTTACCGGGGCTTCCTTTGGCAGCCGCAATCGGCGATACCGACGCCGACGCGATCTTGTTGATCGGCGACCGCGCGATTCAGCCTCCCACAGAGAGTTTTCACACGATCTGGGATTTGGGGCAGGAGTGGCTCGATTGGACTGGTCTGCCATTCGTCTTCGCCATGTGGGTGACCAGACGCGACTCCCTGCTCCACGACATTCCCGAACTGTTGGCGGCAGCGAGGGATTTGGGCGTCAGCCGGCTCGATGATATCGCGGCGCGGGAGGCCTCTCTGCTGGGTCTCTCGACTGCCGACGCAGCCTCCTATCTAAAGGATAATCTTCAGTTCCGATTGGGCCCTGCGGAACAAAGCGGGCTGCAATTGTTCCACGAACTGGCGGTGCGACTCCAGCTTGTGCCACCCCAGTCGAAGCTGCGGATTCGCGACTCGCGCAGGCTGCCGATTTCACCGCGAATGCATTTGCCGGCGAGTGCACAGTCCGCTGTCTCGCTGCCGGGCGGAGCGAGATAACGGCGGCGTCGACGTGGCCAGCTTGCCTAGGCCTCGACTGGTCGCAAGGGCGGCGTGCGGGAGTACGATGCGTGATGCGGGAAGAGTTCCTGCGAAGCGGCCCAGACCATCTCTGCGGTCAATCGAGACTCTTCCAACGCCTCGCAACCGAGCTGTGAAAGTTCGAGTATTCGTTCGAGACGGCCTGGGATTCCCGCAGAACTTTCATGCAGCGCGCGCAAGCCGGGGTCATCAATGAGGCATACGCTTGCCGTCGAATTGCGATTTCGGCGATTGATGACTCCTAGCGCATATTTAGCCGTCTCGTGCAGCGTCCAGGGAGTGAGCTGAACGACCAGGTCGGCCCGAGAACGACCGCAGGCGCTGGCACTCGGCTCTGTGACGGCAGCAATCAGTGACACTCTGGTCTCGGTCGGCGCCAGCCTGCGAAGCATCGACGACATCAGACCCTGGCACGACTCGTCGGCCATGTCGAAATCGTCGAGCAGAATCACCGCCGACTCGCGTGTGGCCGACATGCCGACCAGATACTCCAGCAGCAGGTCTTGCCGGTCGGGCATCAACTGGCTGGAACGCCCCAGACCCAGTTCTGCGGTCAGGGCCAGCAGCAGTGTGCGGCCCGACATTCCCGCCGCGCTCAATTGCACGACTTTGCGGCCGGGTGTGCGCACTTCATCCGCCAGCAGCCAGAGGGCGGTCGACTTCCCGACTCCGGCAGGCCCCGATAAATATCCCAATGGCCGGCCGCGCTCGATGAGGTAGGCCAGGCGGGCCAACGACTCTTCGAGTGCGTCGGTGCGCAGCAGCAGTGGTGATCGGTGGAAGTGTCGCATCTTCCGTGCTCCCGGGGGGACGAATCAGCCGACGGACACCCTGCGCACATGGGCATCTCCAACGGGAATCGCCTGTTACTAGCATCGGCTCCCCGGGAGGCCTGGCGACTGTCGCGGCGTGAAAAGCGTGAGAATCGTTACGACCGGAATGGGGGCGACGACCGCTGCAAACGTCGCCGACGCCGTAACCCCTACCGGATTCCCGATCGCCAAATCCTCGTTGGCATGTGCAGGACAGACTTGCGAAACGACCGGCAGATAGCCGAAAATCGGGGGGAGACGATCTGCTCGTCAAGCGCGGATCATCCCTTCATCCCATCTTGCGGGTCTCCGTCGCGGGAAACCGCCGATTCCGCTATGAACCAAGTCGGCAAAATCCTCGTCGTCTTCATCGCCGTGGCCAGTATCTCATTCATGGGATTCGCCACGGTGCTGCTGGTTGGCGGACCCAACTATCAGTCGGACATCGACCGACTCAAGGACCGCTATCGGATCACGAACACAGGCGGCGATGAGCCGATGTGGGAATCGTATCAGATCATCGGGGAAGAACGGGTGGTCCAGAACGCCAGTCTCGCCGCGGTTCTCGATGCGACCTACGCTGATGCCGTGCGGGACCAGCAGACTGAAATCGCCGACGCGAAGGCCAAGGAAGATGCCTCCGCGGTGCTGAGCACCGAAATCGAAGCCGCCAACGCCGCCGACATCATCGCGCTGGAACAACGGTCCAATACGTTGCGTGAAGATCTCGAAGCACTTCGCGTCCAGACCGAGGGGGTCGGCCAGCAAGTGCAGGTCCAGCAGGATGAAGTCCTGAAGATTCAGGAGCGGCTCAACGCCAGGCGCACCGACGTTTTTCGCCTGCAGGCCCAGTATGATGAAATCTACGTCGATCAGTTTCGTGCCGAACAGATCATCTCGCAACTGACGCAGTTGATCCATCAGATCGACGGTGAACTTGAGCGCGCGCATCGCCGTGAGACCCAATTGGTCGAGCAAGGTGCGGCGCTCCCCGAAGCCCAATAATTTCCCTAGAGTCCCCACCAGATCCCGCAATGGAATAACAGCGCGGGCCAGTGTCGGCCATCCGACGGAAGCCTGACTTCCACAAGGAATCGCAAATGACATTCCTCGGCAAAGTCCTGATTGTCGTGCAAGTGGTCTTGAGCTTCTGCTTCATGGCCTTTGCGGGGGCGGTGTTTGCCGTGCATCAGAACTGGAGGGCGCAATTCAACACCGCCGACCAGATGGTGGACACATTGCGCGGCGAGTTGGACACAGCACGCGGCGAGTTCCAGGCCGAACGCGATCAGATCCAGCAGCAAATCGACGACGCCGACGCAGAGGCAACGTTGCAGGGAAACAACGCCAGACAGGCTGATACCCTGTTGCAGGCGGCCAATCGGGACAATCAACTTCTCGCGCAGGAAATCTCGCGACTGGAAGGAGAACAGGAGCGCGCCGCACTCGAAGCCAATTTCCGCCAGGAAGAAGCCGAGCAACAGCGTACGGAGAACTTGGCGCAGCAAGCCGCTCTGGACGCCATTCAGACCGAACAGCGGACGGCCAACGACACGATCTTCGCGCAAGGCGTCGAACTCGCCGAACTGCAGCGCCGATTTACGGATCTGCAGGAAACCAGCGCCCATTATCTCGCGTTGCTCAATCAGAACGGGATCGATCCCTTGACCCGGCTGCTGGGCGATATCCTGGCGCCGCCTCCTCCCGTCGATGGACGCATCATGGAAGTCAGCCTGGATGAGGCCGGCCGCCCCAAGCTCGTGCAGATTTCGCTGGGAGAAGATGACGGGCTGCAAGACGGCCACGTCCTGGATGTGTACCGTATCGTCAATGGTGAAACTCTCTACATCGGACAGATCAAAATCACGTCGACGCTGCCTGACCGGGCCGTGGCGGACGTGCTCAACGAAAACCGCAACGGAATCATCGAGGTAGCCGACTATGTCACCACAAAGCTATGAATCTGATCCGCAGCCGGATGTCTACACGGGCCTGCTGTTCGTGTCGGTGGCCGCCCTCATCACCGGGTGCGTCTTCCTGATTCTCGAATTGAATAATTACGGCTGGGCAATGCCGAGTTGATTCCATGCCCAATTGGCAACCGCCCGGGCGCGGAGAATCAGGACGTGAATTTCGTGGCCGCCGGCGCTCGCCGGCCGCGACACGCGATGCGATCGAGTTCGCGGTCCAGCGTCCGCTGGTCGATGAATCCACGCCGCTCGTGGTGACGGTCCGCTCACTGGGCAAGCGCTCCAGTATCTTTCGCAAGCAGATCGCACACAGCGACCGCAACCTTGCGCCCGGAGACCTGGTACAGGTCAAGACGGACGAAGGCACGCACGCCGGCTTCGGCTGGTGGAACCCGGTTTCCACGATTGCGGTCAGGCTCATTTCGCGAGCAAGCGAACCGCCCGATGAAGCCTGGTGGGACCATCTGCTGACCCAGGCTTCCGAACTGCGAACCAATTGGCTGCGGCTCCCGGAGCAGTCGGATGCCTGGCGGGTAGTTTATGGTGAAGCCGATGCCTTGCCGGGCGCGACGATCGACCGATACCACGATGTGCTGGTGATGGAAGCGTACACGCTGGGTGCGTGGCAGCGCGGCGAAGCGATCCTCAATCGTCTGGGACAATTGCTCGGAACTTCGCACTGGGTGCTGCGACCTGGTCCCAGGACGCAGGAGCAGGAAGGCTTCGAGGTTCCGTTTCGCTCTTCGACGGGCTGCCCGCGGGAAGTCGTGGTTCGCGAGGCCGGCACGCAATTCGTGGTTGATCTGGCTGATGGACACAAGACGGGGTTTTTCTGCGATCAACGCGAGAATCGACTGCGGCTGGCGGACATGTCAGCCGGAAAGTCGGTCCTTGACCTCTGCTGCTACACGGGTGGATTCTCGATCCAGGCCAAATGCCGCGGCGGCGCGACAGAAGTGATCGGAGTGGATCTCGATGAAGCAGCGATCGCGCTGGCCCAGCGGAACGCGGGACGCAACCAGTGCAAGATTCGGTTCGTGCATGCTGATGCGTTCGGATACCTGCGTGATCTGATCCGCAATGGTCAGCAATTCCCGGTGGTCGTGCTTGACCCGCCCAAACTGGTGTTCGATCGCGACGAGCAGAGAGAAGGGCTGCAAAAGTACCACGACCTCAATCGCCTGGCATCCCAGGTCGTGTCCGATGGAGGAATTCTGCTCACTTGCAGTTGCAGCGGACTGGTGTCGCTCGAGGAGTTTCGGCGCGTCGTCTTCTCGTCGCTCCCGGAGGAGAGCCGGGCGCAATTGCTGCTGACGAGCGGGGCCTCCGCCGACCATCCGGTGTCACGGCGCGATCCGGAAACCGAATACCTCAAGGCGCTGTGGCTCCGCATCCTGAAGTGAGACTCATCGCCAACTCACTCAGCGGTTTCTTCCGCGTTCGGCTCGGCTGAATCTTCCGCCGGCACTGCCGGCTCATCGGGAGCGAGAATCGGCACGATCGGTTGGCGCTCGGGATAGCGGTGGTACATCGGAAACGAGCGGGCTTGTTCTCGCAGGCAGATCACCAGCCCCGTCGTCGTTCCCAGATAAAGGCGATCGGTGCGGTCGTTGTGAATGCGAATCGGGAATTCTCGCAGCGGCAGCGACCCGTCGATCGTGCCGTCCGACCGAGACAGGATCAGCACGTTGCCGACGTTGTCCTCGGCATAGACGTATTCGCCGCTGGCTGCCAGGAAGGAACGGGCCGCTGGTTGATTCCAGCGTCTCAGTCCTGTCGCGAGCGAAAGGCAGAACATGCCCCCTTCCGTCGGAGTTACGAAGACATCGTTGCCGATGGGGCGGGCGGCTTCGTTAATGGGCGAACCCGCGGCGAATCTCCAGCGAATGCTGCCATTTACCTGACGCACACACAGCAATGTGTCGGCCGCGGCCAGAAAGACCGAATCCTGATTTCGACCCATCGGCGTGGTGATGGGGTCGTGCGTTTCGACCTGAAAGCGAAGCTCCGCGAGTTGGGCCGACACGGCATACAACGTCCGGGCCTCACAGGCGATGTTTACCACGAGTCCGTCGGAGACAGGAGCCGACATGATCTGGCCCGGCGTCTGATACTGCCAAAGCTCGGCCAGGAAGGTCAGTTCCGGCAGCGAATCCTCGGCGTACAACTCGTTGATCCGTTTCAGGTCGTAGCAGATCACGTTGCCCCGCGCGGAACCGATGAAGACCCGTTGTGCATCAAGTTCGGGCGATGTGGACGGATGGTGTTCGAGCTCCAACTCCCACTCGATGTCGCCGGTCGTCTTGTTGATGCCGTACATCCGCATGCCGACCGGAAGCACGACCAAGTCGTCGTTGGTCACGACGGGGAACGACTGTTGATGCGGCCGACCCGGCAGCACCGACCAGACTTCGCGTCCCGTTTCGGAACTGAAGGCCGTCAGCAGCCCCGTGCGGGTCTGCACATAGGTCAATCGCTCGTCGGCCGTCAGGAATTCGACCTGATCTTCGCCAGGATCAATGTCGGCCTGGCCCCACCAGGCCAATTCGAGACCATACCGGCCCAGCATCTCCTGCGACGGCAACGAGGCGAATGAACTCTCGCCGCCAAGGGCCGATGCTGTCAGCAGCAGTCCGAAAATCAAGCTTGCAATCGCGCATCGCATTTCACGTCTCCCAACCCGAATAGCTATCAAGGTCCAGGACGTCCGTGTCCGCCTGTGTACTTCTCAACTCGGCTTCTCAGAGTTGATTCTATCGGCTTACAGACCGCTGTCAGCTTTTTTTGCCGCTCTGCGTGACCGAAGGAAGATCAATCCGAATCTGACCGTATCCCGGCGGGCATCGGAATCGGACCGGAACGGTCGCTCCATTTGCTGAAATTGGGCAGACTGGACCGTCAACCTGCTTGTTCGCCATTGCTTGAATCCCCGACCTGTTTGCTCAACGATGGGCCGTTTACCTCGCACCGTTACTTCGACGCCCATTCAGCCCCATGCACATCACGCTTCGCTGTTCCGCGACTGGAGAAACGGTCCCCATCGACCGGCTCCAGAACCTCGGTCCCACTGGCAAACCGCTCATTGCCGAGTACGACCTCGACCAGTTGCGACCTGGCTGGACTCCCGAAGTCGTCAGTCGGCGCCACCTGCGATCGATGTGGAAGTTCTGGGAAGTGCTTCCTGTCAACTCCCCTGACGAGGCCGTTTCTCTGGGGGAAGGGTGTACGCCGCTCTTGCGCTGCAGCCGGAAGGGGCCGTTTGCCGGCTGCAAGGAACTCTTCATCAAGGACGAATCGTTCAATCCTACGGGAAGTTTCAAGGCCCGCGGCATGTCGGCTGCCATCACTCGTGCCAAGGCCCTCGGTGTGACGGCCGTCGCGTTACCATCCGCCGGAAATGCAGGCGGCGCGGCTGCCAGCTACGCCGCCGCGGCCGGAATTCCCTGCTACGTCTTCATGCCCGAGGATACGCCCCCCGCAAACGTCATTGAGGCCCAGTTATGCGGAGCAAATGTCTATCTGGTCAATGGATTGATCAACGACTGCGGCGCACTCGTCCGCCAGGGCTGTGAGCGGTTCGGGTGGTTCGACCTGTCCACTCTCAAGGAACCCTTCCGCCTCGAAGGGAAGAAAACTATGGGGTACGAGCTGGCGTTTGACTTCGCCGAGCTCAGGGATGGATCGCTCCGCCTCCCCGATGTCATCTTCTACCCCACTGGAGGGGGAACAGGCCTAATCGGGATGTGGAAAGCCTTCGACGAGATGGAACAACTGGGCTGGATCGGATCGGACCGTCCCCGCATGGTGGTGGTGCAAGCCGACGGCTGTGCTCCCATTGTTCGAGCGTTTGAGGAAGGGGCCGAACACGCACGGTTATTTGAGAACGCAAACACGTTGGCCTCCGGACTTCGCGTCCCGGCTGCTGTCGGCGATTTCTTGATGCTCAGGGCCGTCCGTCAAAGCTGCGGGACGGCGATTTCTGTGTCCGACGCCGAACTGATGCAGGGGGTCGAGGAACTGGCCAGGTTTCAGGGAATTTACGCATGCCCTGAAGGGGGAGCGGTTTGGGCCGCCGCCAAGAGGCTCCTCGATGCCGGGTGGCTCGATCCCGGCGAGCGAACCGTCCTATTCAATACGGGGACCGGCCTCAAATACGGGCACCTCTACTCGATTGCCGACGTGCCACGATTGAATCGCCATGACCCCGCCGTACTCGACCGGATTGTCGTCGCAGAACAGGCCAATTCGGCCAGTTAGACGGGCACTCGTTTTGCACATGTTGTCGACATGTCATTCCTAATCCTGGGACATCATCCCCTGGAATGGTCGTAAATCAATGTGATGCAAGACCTATCGTCCCCTGAAACCCTTCCCGAACCTCGCAAATTGCCCGTTTTTTCTGGATCAACAGTTCAAGATGGTTGCAGGGGTGGAACGGTCTCGCAAACATCTCCACCAACCCAAGTGGTACAGGCAGAAGGACAGCCCACCAACTTAAGGAAGTCGCTGCAGTTTCCGACCCCCATGAGACGGATTCCTCTCGCTAAGTGGAGTGTCGGACAAGAACGGAATCTTTGTTCAATGCCGAATACCTGGCGCATTGTGATTAGTTGCGTCAACCGAATTCGGCTCCCCCTGAGTTCATTCACCGAATCACTCAACCTGCCGTCGATAGAGACAGACATGGCCGTGTGAATCGTGGTGAAAACTCCCCAGAACGGATGCCCTACCCCCTTCGTGGACTGAGACTGCGAAGGTCGTGCGACACCAAGGACGGGATCGCGAACTACGGCAGGAAGCCATACCTCTTCACCTACGTTGGGCGAAAGAGGTTTGACACCTGGTGCCGCGAAGATGCAGGCACACACACCTGATTGAAGTAAATCAGACACCCGCGATAAGGAGCTGCGATGTCTCGCAAATCAACCCGCCACGCTTTGTTACTCATCTTGGTCACCGCCGCCTCTCCGGCCCCGGCTGCCGAGGGATGGTTGGACAACCTCGATGCCGCCAAGGCTCAAGCCGCCGAAGAACAGAAACCGATTCTGTTGCACTTCTACGCGGATTGGTGCGGACCTTGCCGGACAATGGAAAGCACCGTCCTCAATCAGAGCCAGGTGCTCACCGCGCTCGAGAGCAAAGTCGTGGGCGTAAAAATCAATGCCGACGACTACCCCGAACTGGCTTCCGAATACGGCATCCAAAGACTCCCCTCCGACATCGTGATCGAACCCGACGGCACGCGGATGATCGAGTCGACCGGCCCCCGGACGCTCAGCGAATACGTGGCGTCGATCGACCGCGCCGCGACCCGTTACAACGACCTGATCGCGAGCCGGCAGACGGCCGACGATGTCCAGAACGTCATTATCACCGAACCGAACCTGATGCTGGGCGGGTATTGCCCTTTCACGCTGCAGATGCACCGCCGCTGGGAAAAGGGCAGCCTGTCGTTTACCGGCGAATACCACGGTCAGGCCTATCACTTCGTCTCGGCCGAAGCATTGGCGGAATTCGAGGCCAGTCCCGAGCGGTTCGCCCCGAAGTATCTCGGCTGCGACCCAGTCGTCGTCTGGGAAACCGACCGGGCGCTCCCCGGCGATGTGCGGTACGGGGCCTTCTATGACGACGAACTCTACCTGTTCGTGTCGGACG
This sequence comes from Planctomycetaceae bacterium, assembly GCA_031402175.1. GTDB lineage: Bacteria > Planctomycetota > Planctomycetia > Planctomycetales > Planctomycetaceae > JANNSB01. The sequence continues at coordinate 9,172 of JANNSB010000507.1, read as the reverse complement.
CGAACCGTCAGCGGTTCAAGACCGATCCCGACCAGTTCGTGCGGACTCGCGTCGTGCTGCATGTCGATCAGATCGAAACCGTGGTTCGCTGATTGCTGCGGTTGATAATTCTTACAACCAGGCCGGACCCAAGTGTATTGGGTCCGGCCTGTTGTATTTTCAGAGCGCAGCCCAAATCGCTCTAGTGTTAATTGTCCAACCCAGAAGTAAGACCGCGGATTTGGCGGATGACGCGGGTTTTCGCGGATCTGAAATTGAGCGAATGATGTGGAGGGGAATCTCAGATCTGCGGAAATCCGCGTAATCCGTTTCATCCGCAGTCCATTTCCCGCAATCGCGCGCGACGCGACATCATTACGAGTTCCGCTCTTGGGAGACGCTGGACCTCTCGGCCAATCCGGTCTGGACGCCGACTTCCCATTTGACGCAGAATCCTCCCGTTCGGCATCGGCGACAATGAAGCGCCAGGGAGAGCAGCGGTGTCAGAGTCGAGGACGGAACCACCCTTTCGAGTTCGCGCGCCAGATCCCTTGCCTATCGAACCGCTCGATCAAGGTCTGCCGGGCGATGAACCTGACGTGTCGCTCGCGGAACTGGAGGCCGCCTACCTGCGGGCGCTCGAAGCCAGCGATGTCGCCGAGGCTGCTCTCGATTCGCCGCTGAGCGAGACAGTTGAGTTATCCCACGATGACTTGTCACCGGAGGCAACGCCTGCCTCGACAGCACCTGCATTGAATCCAGAAGCAACTGCAGCGGCCCCATCGTCGAACGCCGGAATCACGCAGCAATCGGTCCTCGAAGCCCTGCTGTTCGTCGGCGGAGCATCGTTGACGACCCGCAAACTGGCGGAAGTACTCAATTTGCGTGATCCCGACGCCGTCGAGCCACTGGTGCAGCAGCTCAATGCGCGTTACGAACAAGAATGCCGGCCCTATGTCGTGGGTTTTCATCAGGGAGGCTATCGACTGGAGCTGCGATCGGAATTCGAGCCGGTTCGCCGCCGGGTATACGGACTCTCACCCAAGGAGGTCCGCCTGTCACAGGAGGCGTTGGAGATACTGGCCCTCGTCGCCTACCGCCAACCCCTCTCCGATCAGGATCTCAGGCTGATCGATCGCAAGAACGCACTCGCCCTGTTGCGTCAACTTCTCCGGCGGGAACTCGTCGCCGTGCAACGCCTCGATACCGACGCCAAACACGTCGCCTACATCACTACTCCCAGATTTCTGCAGCTCTTCGGCATCGGCAATCTCGACGATCTGCCGTATCCCGATGATCTGGAGTTCAAGTAACAGGCGTGGCAGTCGGGCTCCCGAATTCCAGTGTGCACGTCTCTCTCCCTTCGGGTAGAATGAACGGACCAGCCACTTGCCACGGGAGGAGGGATTCATGCCGCATCGCGCTCCCAGAATACTGCTCGCTTCATTGCTCGCCCTACTGCTGACGGCAGGCCGCGCCTTCGCCCAGGATGACCTTCGCCGCGAACAAGTTCTCGCGGCCATCGAGCATGCTCAAGAGTTTCTCATCGAGAATCAGGATCGCTCTGGCGGCTGGGCCAGCCCAAATCTGGGCGCTCATCCGGTGGGAGTCCATTCCCTGGCATTGCTCGCCTTGATGAACTCGGGCATGACGGTCGACGATCCCCCCGTGGCCGACGGCCTCCGCTGGCTGCGCGGCCAACCTCTACCGGATCAGACCTATGACATCTCGATGATGATCATGGCGCTGGCGGCGGCCAGGGATTCCCTCGACGCCAATAGAATCGGTGCGCTGGCCGATCTGCTGGAGGACTCGCAGGTCGTCTCGGGTGATGCCGGGGCGTGGGGTTACTCGGGCGGCGGCGGCGTCTGGTGGGACAACAGCAATACGCAGTTCGCCATTCTCGGGCTGCGCGAAGCCGCCCATTCGGGCAGTTTCATCAGGCCTGATGTACTGGAACGCGCCCGGCAGCATTGGCTCGGTTCGCAGATTGGCCGAATGGAAGGACAGGATGGAGCCGGCTGGAATTATCGAGGCGAGATCGGAGGAAACGTATCGGGCAGCATGACGGTCGCGGGCATCGCATCCCTCACAGTCCTCGAGGAACTGTTGCATGATGATCGCCGCGATACAGTGGATGGTGAGATACTTTGTTGCCAAGGTCTGGAACCCACGGAGGGGGAGCAACGCATTGATGCCGGCATTCGCTGGATCGGGCGGCATTTCAGTGTGCGAGCCAATCCCGGTGAACACAACTGGCTGCTCTATTACCTGTATGGCTTAGAGCGGGCAGGACGTTTCACGGGCACCAGATACTTCGATGGCCACGACTGGTATCGGGAGGGCGCGGACTTCCTGGTTCAAGGCCAGAATCAGCGCGATGGCTCATGGGCGTCCGATTCGGAAAATGATCCCGTCATCGGCACCAGCCTGGCCCTGCTGTTCCTCTCCAAGGGCATCGCCCCGGTCCTGCTCAACAAGATTGAGTTTGGTCCGCGGGATCGTTTGTCCCGCGAGGTGGATGAAAACGTATGGAACATCCATGCCCGAGACGCGGCCAACCTGACCGAGTTCATCACCACTCGCGACAAATGGCCCAGCACTCTCAACTGGCAAACACTCGATCTCGAGACAGCCGCTTCACAACGCGATGGGCTCAATGAAGCCCTGCAGGCTCCAGTGCTGTATCTCTCTGGCAGCGATGACTTGAGCTACATCTACAACAGCCCCGAGCAGGTCAAGCTGCTCACCGATGCGATTCAACAGGGGGCGTTTCTGTTTGCGGTCGCCAGTTGCGATGACACCAATCAGACGTTCTACGACCAGTTCGAGACGCTAGTCGAACACATGTTTCCTGACGGCGAGTACGTCCTGCGCAAGCTGCCGCCGACGCACGATATCTATCGCAGCGAGTATGTTTTTGGCGAATCGCCGCCCGAACTGTATGGCGTCGACTTCGGCTGCCGGACGGCCATCGTGCTGGCCCTCGACCCGCATGGCTGCCGCTGGAACAAGTGGCTCTACGTCGATCCACAGAACCGGCATCAGGACGTGAGGACATCGATTCAACTTTCACTGATGCTGGCGGTAAACGTCATTGCGTATGCCACGGGACGCGAACTGCACGATCGCCTCGAGACGCCGGGGATCCTCGGCCAACTCGACGAGAATCACATCGCGCAGGGCCGCCTGGCGATCGCGAGGCTGCGTCACACGGGAGGCTGGGACGCCGCCCCCAACGCGCACAGACATCTGCTTTTGGCCCTGCAGACGACGCTGGGACTGCAGCCTTCGGTCGAGGCGCCGACAATACCGGCCACCGACCCCGAGTTGTTCGACTATCCGATCCTCTACATGCATGGCCGCAAGAACTATCAGTTGACCGAGGAAGAACTCCAGAAGCTGCGCGAGTACCTGCAGAATGGCGGCGTGCTCGTCGCCGACGCCTGCTGCGGCGCGCCGCAGTTCGACGAGAGCTTTCGCGAGATGGTGCAGTTGCTGTTGGAGCAGCCGCTCACGCGGATTCCGATCGACCACGAGATCTACAATCATCCCGTCGGTCACGACATTCGGCAGGTGCACAGGCGAATTCCCTCGGAGGATGCCCAGTCGGCGATCACCGTGGAAGAGTCGGTCGGCGAGCCGATCCTCGAAGGAGTCGAGGTCGACGGTCGCTACGCGATCGTCTACAGCAAGTACGACCTGAGCTGCGCCCTGGAGCAGCAGGCCACGTCCGCCTGCGCCGGCTACGAAAGCGCCGACGCCGCCCGCATCGCGGTGAACATCGTGATCTACGCGCTGTTTCAGTGACACGCCGTCCGAGCCGGAAGCGTCAGCGACGGGTGTAAGCACTTGATTCTTCGAGTTCAATCGCTGCTCGCGGGACGCGACCTTGAACTGTCGTCCGTCGTGTCGCTGGAAGAGACCGCGGATGGCGCGGATTTGGCGGGTTACCGCTGATCAGAGTTGCTCATTAGGTTCAGATCCGCGAAGACCCGCGTCATCCGCCCAATCAGCGGTCCATTCTTCAGAACGCGAACAGTCGCTGAGCCACGTTGATTCGCGACTGCTTTGGACCACTGCTACGATGACGTCCTTCACGGCCCCGTCATCTTCGAATCGCGGACTCATGCCGGCCTCCCGCTGCTGCCACCTCATCGTCACCCTGGTGCTCAGCGCCACCACCGTCAGTCGAGCGGACGACGCCTTCGATGAAGAGTTCGCGCCCGGCGTACTCGCGACCTACACGTCGGGTGGACTCTCGATCGAGCGCATCGAAGCCAGCCCCGCAATCGAATGGTCCGGCGGCACAGTTGACGAACGGCTGCCCGTCGGCCCCACGCAGCTTCAGTGGCGCACTCAACTCCTGATTCGCGCGGAAGAGCAATACCAACTGCATGCCCATTTCGCCGGACATGTGGAGATCTCGATCGATGGAGTGAACGTCCTCGACGAATCGCGCGCCGAAATCGTCTGGGCCAGTACCATCAAGATCCCGCTGTCATTCGGCTTTCGCGAGATTGTCATCCAATACACGTCTCCAGCCGAGGGCGGGCGCTGCGCCATCTTCTGGTCCGGCGATTCATTCCCGCTGGAGCCATTGCCGCATCATCAGCTCTTCCTGCCCGAGTCGCGTCCCGATCTGCAGAGCTACGAACGCGGACGCGACCTCTTCGAGTCGCATCGCTGCGAGCGTTGTCATCGCGGCGTGGAAGACATCACCGCCCGCGAGGCTCCTCCCCTGTTTCATGTGACGACAGGAGTCGAACTGAGTTGGTTCGAGGAGAAGCTCCGCGATCATTCGACTGCCGATGAAGAACAACCCGCGCCATCCCAAGGCAGAATGCCTGACTTCCACCTGAGCGACGACGAGATCGCGGCCCTTACCGCCTGGCTGTGGCACATGTCGCAGCCGACGAATACCGTCCCCGTGCCCGACACTCAGCCGAACCGGGAAGACGTTCCCAGCGGCGAGGAGTTGTTTCATTCCATCGGATGCCTCGCCTGTCATCAGGTCAACGACATCGGTCATGCAGACCCCTGGGACGGTGGCGACCTGACGCACATCGGCCGCAAGCGTTCACCCGAGTATCTGGCGACCTGGCTGCAGCAGCCGACGCGACTCAACCCGCAGGCCGCGATGCCAGTGATTCAGATGACGCCGACCGAGCGCGGGAGAATTGTCGAGTATCTTGTCTCAAGGGTCGACACGTCGGACCTGCAATTCGAAGGCAGCGATTTAAGGCCGCTGCCCGATCGCGACCTCGTCGAGCAGGGACGCGAATTGTCGCATGCCCTGCGCTGTGTCAACTGCCACAACATTCCCGCTCAGCAACCGGAATGGGAAGGCATTCCCACGCTCCGCGACGGCGCGATCGACTGGAACCACGGCTGCCTCACGCCGCTCGCTGAGGCCGATGTGAATCTTGACGCCGCAGCCGCTCCCACGCATCGGCGTCCCGACTTCTCGCAGCACTTCAGCGAAGCCGACCGGATTGCGATTCAGTCGTTCGCCGATTCGCTGACAGGCGCTTCGAGCCCGTTGTCACAATTCGCTCAGGGCCAGCGTTTGCTCGCGACCCGCAATTGCCAGAGCTGTCACGATCGCGACGACTCGCGCGGCGTCTCGACATGGGCGGGACGGATCAGCCAGCATGTGGAAAGTCTTCATGGCCGCAGCCAGGACTTGGTTCCGCCGAACCTCACGGCCATCGGCGACAAGCTCCCGGATGAGATCTTCGATCGCGCTCTCAACGGTCGTCTGGAAGATCGCAGGCTGCCATGGCTTTCGGTCCGCATGCCGCGATTCGATCACTCGGATGACGGACTCACGGCACTAAGCAGCTATCTCATTGCCCGCGATCGCATCCCCGCCGGTGCGCCTCTGTCGCTACAGTTGGCTGAGACATCAGGGGATCAATCGCCGGAAGAACGCGAACTCCTGGGCCGATCGCTCGTCGGCGCGGGAGGCTGGAGTTGCATCGCCTGTCATCAGGTTGGGGACTATCGCCCCAAAAACGTCGCGCTCGGCACGCGCGGTTCCGATCTGGTCGGCATGAGTGAACGTATGCGGCCTGAGTTTTTCCTCCGCTGGTGCCGATCGCCACTGCGAATCATTCCCGGCATGGAGATGCCTTCGTATCAGCGACCTGTGGCGGGTGTGCTTGATGATTCACTCGATGCACAGATGGCGGCGCTGTGGCAGGCGCTCCAGAACCCAGACTTCGAGGCTCCGACGAATCCTGCATCCGTGGAACAATTGCTGGCCGTGCAAACGGGCGGCGCTCCGATCGTCGTGCGCGATGTCTTCACTGTGGCCGAAGCCAATGGCGGCGGGTACGTCCCCCGCAGCTTCGCCGTCGGGTTCGGCAATGGGCATTCGCTGCTGTACGACCTTGATGAACTGGCCGTTCGCGGGTGGACATGGGGAGACTTCGCCCGAGAGCGGGCCGAGGGGAAAAGCTGGTTTTGGGATCTCGCCGGCACGCCGATGGCGAGCGGGTTCGTCGATGCCTGCGAGATCGGCCTATTCAATAACGAGTTAAACCAGACCGTATTGCCGCGACTGGAAGGAGGCCGACGAGGCAGGCTGATTGATTATGTGACAGAGGGCCAGGCTGTCACGTTTCACTGCGAGCTAGTATTCGATCTGCCTGACGAAGTTCGCACGATCGAGATGACACAGCGATGGGAGCCGTTCTGGGTGCAGCAAGATCCGGGACTGCAGGGCATTGGGCGTATTGTCACGCTGAAGAACCTGCGATCGGACTGGGCACCGGTGTGGCAAACCGGCTTGCCGCAACCGCTGCTCGGCGAAATTCACGCGCCCGACCTGCGCGACTGGCTCAGTCAAGGGGATGATAAACATGTTGAAAGCATCACACTCTACAGCGCACGACTCGACACGCCGCGATTGACGCCTCCTGCCATCGAGCCGATCGTCGTGACGGGCGAACCGGTGCAAACGCTGCCCGGCTACATTGGCCAACGGCTGCCGTTGCAGGTGTCGCTCATGCCGACAGCCTTGGCGAGGTGGAATGACGCGCTGGTTATCACGTCGCTCAAGGGACATGTCTATTTAGCCCGCGACACTGATGGTGACGCCGTCGAAGATTCTGTCACGTTGTTCGAGGAAGGGCTCTCGGCACCCTTCGGAGCGCTGCCTGATGGGGAATCGTTGCTAGTTACGCACAAGGCGGAACTCCTGCGGCTCACCGACACCGATGGCGACGGCCGCTGCGATCGGCGCGAGGTGGTGGCCGACGGCTGGGGCTTTACGCACGATTATCACGACTGGGTGACAGGGCCGGTGCGGGATCGCGACGGGCGACTCTACCTCGGCTTAGGCAGCGACTATGCCCAGGAGAATCGTGGGGACGATGTCAGGCAATGGCGCGGCGAGATTCTGCAGGTCGATGCGGAGGGCGAAATCACGCCGATCGCGCAAGAGTTGCGCTATCCCGTCGGACTCGCGTTCGACAGCGAAGACCGCCTCTTCGTGACCGACCAGCAGGGAGTCCAGAACACCTTCAATGAACTCAATCACATCGTTCCCGGCGCTCGGTACGGCGTGCCGGCCAAGGATGACGCGCCGCGGGATGACGCCGTGACGCCGGCCGCCGTGCAGATTCCGCATCCGTGGACCCGCAGCGTGAACGGCCTCTTCTTCCTGCCGACCGAGGGAGCGTGGAGCGACCATCCCTTCGCCGGCCACGCCATCGGCTGCGAGTACAACATGAACTTCCTCGTGCGGATGTCGCTGCAGGAAGTGGATGGTCAACTTCAGGGGGCGTGCTACGAGTTCAGCCGTGCGACATGGGCCGACAACGCGACCGGCCTGCTCGGCCCCATCTGCGGCATGGCGGCGGACGACGGCTCGATCTACATCGGCACATTGCAGGACAGCGGCTGGCTGGGGGGCCTCAATCAGGGGCAAGTGATTCGCTTCACGCCATCGGCTGCATCGGCTACGAATGGCATCCGCGAGATTCGCGCTACCGCGGATGGCTTCGAGATGGAGTTCATCTCGTCTGTCGATCGCTCGACGGCCATAGACACCGAGAACTATTCGCTGTCGGGCTACACGCGCATCTGGGAAGGAACTTACGCGACCGAAGATTCCGGTCGCTATGCTCCCGTGATTTCAGATCTCACCCTCTCTGAAGATCGCACGACCGTCCGCATCACCTGTTCTCCGTTGAAGCCTGGATTCGTGTACGACTTGAGTTGTGCCGGCGTGCGCAATGTCGACGGCGAAGCGCTCTTTCCCAACGTCGGGTACTACACGATGAATCGCATTCCGACGGAGTGAGTTCTGGCCTCCCCCCGTCCACGAGGGGATTGAGAGGGGGGCCGATCAACGAACAGATCGTTGTAGAACGCAGTCTTTCACTCAGAATGCCCCCACCCTGGCCCTCCCCTTGGAAGGGGAGGGAGCAATGTTGCCTCGGCTCTCCGCATGCGTATCGACGAAATCACTCTCCGCACCGCCCGTCGCCACCTCAGGCGGAGTGATCCGGTCATGCGCGACATGATCGACGAAGTCGGTCCCTGCAGCCTCCGGCCGCATCGCGATCGTTTCGGAATGCTGGTGCGATCGATTATCTCGCAGCAGATTTCGACATCCGCCGCCCGCTCGATTCGCCAGCGGCTCGTGGAGCTTGTCGCCCCGAACGCCATCACACCCGAAAGCCTGCTGGCATTCGAGATTGAAGAATTGCGAGCGGTGGGACTCTCGCCGCAGAAAGCGGCCTACATGCACGACTTGGCACAGAAAGCCGTTGACGGAACCATCCAGTTGCGCACGATCGGCAGGCGCGCCGACGAAGATGTCATCGAGCAGTTGATTCAGGTGAAAGGCATCGGGCGCTGGACGGCCCAGATGTTTCTCATCTTCTCTCTGGGCAGGCTCGACGTCTTTCCGCATGACGACCTGGGAGTTCGGATCGCAATCCGCGACCACTACGGCCTCAATGAACTTCCCGACAAGCAGACCAGTTGCGAAATCGCCTCCGCGTGGAGCCCCTACGCGACGATTGCGAGCTGGTACTGCTGGAGAAGCCTGGAACGCTCGCGCAAGTAGCGGCGGCTGTCCCCAGCCGCCGGGAACGAAAGGGGCGACGCCGTCTCTTTGTTGAGTCGGTGCAGTCAGCGCATCGTTCCCGTCGATCTCCGCGTCTCGGAGAGACGCGGG
>JANNSB010000506.1:0-17916 GCA_031402175.1 Planctomycetaceae bacterium | reverse complement strand
CTCGATCAGCAAGTCGCATCAGGATTCCATCGGTGCAACATTACCACCAATGAGGGCGGCATCATTGATGAAGAGTACCTCGTCCTCTACGCCCGCGACCGCACCGAAACGACGTCACTGGTCTGGATGGGACTGACCACCGGCTGCGCCGTGTGTCACGATCACAAGTTCGATCCGCTCACTCAAAAAGAGTTCTATGAATTCGCCGCGTTCTTCAACAACACGTCGCAAGGCGCGCGCGACGGCAACGTCAAGGACACCCCGCCGATCGTTCGCGTCCCTCTGCAGGCGGATCGCGAGCGTTTCGCGGCGCTCGACGCGGAGATTCCCGTTGCACAAACGGCGGCGAACCAGCGACGGGATTCCGCTCGCGACGAGTTTCAGTCGTGGGTGACCACCGCCACGGTGGAATCGGTGGGGAAGCCCGTTTCGAACGACGGCTTGATCCTGCAGGCCCTGTGCACCGAAGGCTCGGGCCAGTCGATCGCGATGACGCTGAACGGCGAAGCACGTTCGGTCACGCTCGAGAGCGGCATCGGATGGGGCACCGGGTACTCGATGCCACAGTCACTCGTCATTCAGGATGGTGGGACGATCGAACTGGCGGATGCCGGCGACCTCGATACTCAGGAACAGTTTTCGTATGGGGCATGGGTCAACATTCCCGAGAACGCGGGCGCGGCGCCGATTATCGCCCGCATGGACGATCAGAACGGATATCGCGGCTGGGATCTGTGGATTCAGGACAATCGGGTCGGGACGCACATCATCAACGCCTGGAGCGCCGATGCGCTCAAGGTGGTATCGCAGAGTCCGATTCAACCCGGCGTCTGGACGCATGTGTTCGTGACCTACGACGGGTCCGCCAAGAGCACCGGTGTTGCCGTCTACGTGAATGGCGTCCAGCAGGAGTTGGCCGTCGAGTCCGATACGCTGCAGTCCGGCAGCACGATTCGCACGACGGTGCCGCTCAAGTTCGGTCAACGCCACACGACGCCGCGTATGAACGGCCTGTCCCTGGAAGACGTGCGCATCTATCGCAGGCAACTCACTGCCGAGGAAGTACAGAGTCTGGCGAGCACGTCGCGCATCGCGGCCTACCTGGCCAAGACGGCTGAGGAGCGCACGGAGACGGAGACGAACGAACTGTATCAGTATTGGCTGACGGCGCTCGATACGACGTACCAGCAACTCGCGTCGCAAGTGGCGGCACTGGAATCTGAACGCACGGCAATCGTGCAGCGCGGCACGATCGCTCACGTAATGAGCGAACGCGCCGAACCCGCGATGGCCTACATCCTGCATCGCGGGGAATACGATCAGCGGCGGGATCCCGTCTCGGCCGCAACGCCGGCGGTTCTGCCAGCGTTTCCCGAGGATTTGCCGCACAATCGACTGGGACTGGCACAATGGATGTTGCGACCGGAACACCCGCTCACCGCGCGGGTCACCGTCAATCGTTATTGGCAAGAAGTTTTCGGCACGGGACTTGTGCGTACCGCCGGCGACTTCGGCGTCACCGGGGAGTTGCCGACGCACCCTGAGCTGCTCGACTGGCTGGCCGTCGAATTCCGCGAGTCGGGATGGGACGTGAAGCAGTTCTTCAAACTGATCGTCATGTCCACCGCGTACCGGCAGTCGGCGATCGCCACGCCGGAGAAGCTCGCGGCCGATGCCTCGAACCGGTTACTCAGCCGGGGACCGAGGTTTCGCATGGATGCCGAAATGGTCCGCGACTACGCACTGGCCGCGAGCGGGCTCCTTGTGGACCGCATCGGGGGCCCGAGCGTCAAGCCGTATCAGCCGCCGGGAGTCTGGGAGTCGATCGCCATGGATGTGAGCGATACGCGGTTTTACGAAGTCGGACAAGGAGACAACCTCTATCGGCGCAGCCTGTACACATTCTGGAAGCGCATGGCTCCGCCGGCCTCGATGGAGATCTTCAACGCCCCGAATCGCGAGTACTGCGTGGTACAGCGCGAGCGCACGAATACTCCTCTGCAGGCGCTGGTCACCTTGAATGACGAGCAGTTCGTCGAAGCCGCCCGGAGTCTGGCGCAGCAGGCGCTATTGACGGGTGGAAATTCCGATGAAGCCAGAATCAACTACCTCTCTCTGCAATTGATGTCCCGCGAGTTTCAGGATGCCGAGCGGGCCATCGTGCACGAGTCGCTGAGTGCGCTGAGGGAGTTCTATGCCACTCATCCGGCCGATGCCGAGGCTCTATTGGCGTACGGAGCGTCGGATCCCGCGGCGACGATGGACGCCTCGGAACTCGCGGCCTGGACGATGCTCGCCAATCAGGTCATGAACCTGGATGAAGTGTTGTGCAAATAGGCCGTCGGCCCGCCGTAAGAAGGCGGCCGGTGAGTCGGTTGATTCCGGTCCTGCGGACTGGAGAAACCGCAACTGTTGAGAAAAGTTGACCCGCCGCAAGCAATGGACGGCGGAACCCAGCGAAGATGCAGCGCGTGGACCGAGTCTTCCGATTCGATATGTGACGCAATCTGCACTCGTGCCGTCCGGGCGACTGTACAGTCTGCATAATCGGCAATGACGGCAAAGCCTTGCGGGGGCAGGGGCCGCTTGCGAGAATCAGCCATCCCCTAATATGTGTTTCAGGAAGGAGCCAGCCGTGCTGTTTCGCCGCTGCTGTTTTGTCGCGATCGTACTGAGTCTTGCCTGCTTGCGCTCGACGTCGGCATTCGATCAGCCCACGCGAGTCACGACGTATGTGGCCAGCGCCCAGAACGTCCTCGACGACCTGGAGTACATGGTCTCCGAGTTGGCCGGCGAGCCGGAGATTTGGAAAGAGAAGGTCTTTCCGAACATCGATATTTTCCTGTACGGACTCGACCCGGCTCAACCGATTCGCTTCGATTCTCTGCTCGACCCCGCGACCGGCACGCGCTCCTTGCTGATGGTTCCACTCCTGGACGGCGATGCACGGGAGTTCCTCAACGACAATCTCGACCCGATCGGAATCTTCAGCACGGCCAAGGCAAGAGCAGGTCGGCCTCCGCGTGCTACCTATTGGCAACTCGAAAGCGACCCCGCCGCCCCGATCTTCGACGGGTGGATGCGGTTGGCCAACGACTACGCCTATATCGCCAAGGTGGAAGAGGACATTCCGGCGACCATAGCGCCGCCGGATGCGTCACATGCTCACTTGGCCGCAACCGGCGCGGATCTCGCGATTCAACTGCGGGCCCCGCAGGAAGGCGAAACGGATCGCGCCGCCGCCTTCGCGAAGTACAAGGAAAACATCATCTCCGCCCTGGAGCCTTACGACGACGAGACGGCGGAAGAGTTTTCACTGCGCTCACTGGTCGTGCATCAGCAGTTCGAGCGGCTGGAAGTGCTCTTTATGCAGACCACCGATTTGTCGGCAAAATGGACTCTTGCCGACGGACAGGGGCTGCTCGAAATCCTGGTGGATCCGGTGGCGAACTCGCAACTGGCAGTTGATTTCCAGGGTTCGGTGGGTCGCGAGAGCCATTTCGCCCGCGTGCCGAGCCAGGCAGACAGCGTACTCAGCGGCCGGCTGTGCATGCTGTTGTCGGAAACTTTGCGACGTCAGTTCTCCACGTTCTACGTACAAGCCATTCCGGTGATTCAGTCGCAGATCGATACGCAGGAAGACTACGACGACGGACAGCGCCAGGCCCGAAAGGATGCGCTGGCCATCATCCTGCAAATGCTGTCGGACAACGCGGCCGACGGCGACCCTGACGCCTTCATCGAGATCGCTCCGGCAGCAGGCGGACTACATACGATGGTCACAGGGCTGACCTTCCGCAACACCGATACGATCAGCGAACTCCTGAACGCCATCGTTGGATTCGGCGAAGGCTGGACGCTCGAGGAGAACGTCGCGACCATCGGCAACGTCACCGTGCATAAGCTGCACTGCGGCGAAAGCTATCCGGTCGCACTGACCGAGTTCTTCGGGGCCGAAGCAGACTACTATGTCGGCGTCGACGGCAAGTATCTCTGGGTCGCGTCCGGCGTCGACAGCCTGGAAGCACTGACGACCGCCATCGGGCAAGTGACCGATGAGTCACTGGAGCCGGTGCATATCCCGCTGTTCGCATTGGACTTCCAGGTTCGCCCGATCCTGAAGATGGCACATGCGTGGGAACAGGAGAGCGCCATCGATCTCATGGCGTTCTTCAAGAAAGGGGGGTTCGCGAATCAGACCCGCGAACGGGAGAACGCGACGAACGACGACGGCGAAGAGCCCTTGATGGCTGCCTTCAAGGACTTCGACTGGCAGCAGATCATTCTCGATACGCTGGAAGGGACCGACGCCCGCATCCGGACCGTGTTCGATCTGGATGCCGAAGGCAGTCTCACGGGACAATCGATCATCGAGACCGAAGTCCTCAAGGCCGCCGGCCGAGTGATCGCGGAATTCGCCGACGATCAGCTCTAAGCGAGTTGCTGCTGCATCCAAACATCAACCGCCGGTAAATGCCGGCGGTTCTTTTTTGTCGGCTGCGAAAAACGACCGGAAGCCCTTCGCTCCCCCCGAAGACAAAGGGCTCCGGTGAATACGCACTCGAAAAGTCGACGAGACCCCGAGATGACGTATCGCGCGTGATGGCTCACTCAGCTTGTCGAACAAGCGAAGTGAATCACCGATGTCAGGCTCTGCGAGCGTGATGCCAACCGCTCCCGCGTCGTTCCGGAATGACGCATTGCGGGGATTTCATTCAGCTTAGGACACGAAAACGCATTGCCTTTGCGTCTCGGCTGAGCTGTAACTCGCGACACATGTGTTCGATTGGATGACGCGCACGGGCCATTTGCGGACAATATGAATGTTTCGTCACAGACCGACATTCCGTCTGCCCGCCATTGCCGGTGCGGCCTGTTCGGATTGGACCGGCGACAGTCGAGTTTACGGATTACGAACTTCGTCAAACTGCAAAGCAGCGCGGGTCAAACTGGCGATACCTAGTAACACGGGAAGCCTGGGTAGACCGGTCCGATTACTCCACAGATGCCGGTTGATCCAATCGAGAGGAGGCATCGTCCTCCTCGGGCTTCGACACTCACACGACGTTCCTTCAGGAGACTATTCAACGTGCATACACCCCATACTGATTCCTCAGGGAGGGGACAGTTCCGCTGGGAAGCAACCAAAGAGTTCGTGGCTCGCTCCTCCTGGATCAGGCCGGCCGCCATGGTCCTGTCGACCGTGATTCTGGTGCAGTTGTTCGTCGTTCAACCCTTACGCAGCCAGGTGGTCGAGCTGCGCGGCGAACTCGATGCGATGCACACCGCCGTCAATCGGCTGGCCGATGTCGGGGACCAGGCCTGGCAGACGAACGATCTGCTCGCGGCTCTCGAAGTACAGGCGGGCCAGTTGGACGCCGCGGTCGGGTCTCTCTCGCAACTTGAGGAACTCGAAAACGAGATCGTGAGCCTGTCGCACCTCGCCGAACAGTCGCGAATGCAACTGGGTCCGTCGCGCGACACGCTGACCGAACTGACTCAGTTGGAAGACGAGCTGAACGCACATGCCGCACGACTCATTGCCGCGGAGTCCACACTGACGGAGATCGAGTCGCTCCAGACGGCACTCGTGGCGCAGGGTGAAAACCTCGTGCAGGCACGCGAGATCGTCGATCGTCAGAACGCACTCACTCAGTCGGTCATGAGTGGCCACGAAGCGGTCATCGCCGCGAACGAACAGATCGGGGCCTACCAATCGCTGGCCGACCAGGTTCTCGTGGCTGCCGACAAAGTGCATGAGGCCGAGGTCGTCGCTGGGCAGTTGATTGCCTTGCAGGACTCTCTGTTGACCGAGCGTGTGCAATCCGATGTCGCGCAACAGAATCTGCAGAGCCTGATACAGTTGGAAGACACGCTCGCCGGCGAGACCGACCGAATCGCTGATGCGGTGGTCTCGCTCGAACTGTTGGCCGACTTTCAGGACGAATTCAACTTTCAGGTTGGACAACTCGCAGGCATGCAGGCCAGCCTGACGGAACTCATCCTGCTGGAATCGACCGTGGCCCGCGCTGTGCGGATGATCGAGCCTCTCGCGGAACTGACCGACCTCCGCCGACTGAATGAAGACGAAGTGCGCGAGGCGGCACGGGTCATTCTGGATCGACGCAATACTCGCATCTCGTCGCGCCCCGTTGACGCACCGCCGTTCGCCGAATCGTCCGATGAAGCGATCGAACGACTAGTTCCAGAGCCGCCTGTCGAGTAGGCGAGCCTCTGGCGACATTCCGGGAACACGCGCCGCCCAGGTTCGACTTCGAGCCTGGGTGGTGTTGCATTTCAACATGCCGCGAAGTCACTCGCGGTCACTGCTCTCATACAGTTCGGCTATTTCGAGCAGCAGCGGTTCGAGTTCGGCGTAGTAGGCTTCCTCGTCCATCTCGGCTTCGCGCGCCCGCAAGTCGCGCAGCGCGGTCTCGAGTTGATCCCGCCGTTCACGCA
This sequence comes from Planctomycetaceae bacterium, assembly GCA_031402175.1. Taxonomy (GTDB): domain Bacteria; phylum Planctomycetota; class Planctomycetia; order Planctomycetales; family Planctomycetaceae; genus JANNSB01. Next base: position 11,457 of record JANNSB010000506.1, on the reverse strand, counting down.
GTTCGGCAGTCAGCCAGCGTTCTTCGTCGGCGGGCGCGAGGCACCACTGGGACGCCACGAGCCCGTCCAGTTCCGGGTCGGTTTGCACCAGATGACCATGCTCGGAGAACTCATCGGCTGATGTGCCTCGCCCGTCCCCATTGTCGTCGATGAGCGCATGTTCGGTGGCGAGCCTGCCGTCCCCGTCGTAGAACTGGCGTGTCAGCCGCGAGGCCCTCAGAAACGCCTCCAGTAGCGATGTCTGGCCGTCCTTGTCGAAGTCCCCTTCGGTTCCCGCCAGCGACGTGGAGAGGGCTTCGCCGAACCGGGCGAAGTTCACTTCGCTGGGACTGCGGGTCGCCGTGATGACAACGCGTCCCGGCTGTGACAGGAAGTCGACAAACCGTGAACTCGCAGCGCCGCAATGAATGACGGCCGTTGGGCACACGATCGGCTCCAGCCAGCCATTCAGTTGCTCGGCGGTCAGGTCCGCCCCTTCGAGATTAAACTTCGCGGCGCGTCCGTCATCGGTGCCATGACCGATCAGGACAATCCACAGCCGGTCGGGTGGGCTCCCCGCCTGTCGTGCCAAGTCCGCTTCCAACATTGTCAATTGGGTCAGTGAGTCGACCGTGTCAGCAAAGGCATGAATGGTAATCACGTCGTGATGCTCCGCCGCGGCAGACTCCCATCGGCTGGTCCATTCGGCGAACAGTGGCTCGTAAGTTGGTTCTCCCGCCGCGCCGATGACGAGAATGACGACGTCGGCCCGTGTGGGCGAGCCAAATGCGCACAACCAAGCGGCCGCACACATCAGTACCAATCGTAATTCAGAGAATCTCGTCGTCACAGTTGTCCCCTGACTCAGACCGTAGTCGCAGTTTGGAGATAAGGCCAATTCATATCGGTCTTCACCGCTCCCCCCGGTCTCCGCCTATAATCCTAGCAGGACGCGAATTGATTCGACATTCAGCCACGCAAGGACTCCCGATGGCGCGCAAGGCGGCAAAAACCAAGTCCAGTAAGCAGGCTTCCTCGAAGGCGGCCTCGCGCAAGCCAGCATCATCCGACGGCAAGAGCGCCAACGGTCGTGCCGCATCTTCGACGACGCAGACGATCGGCGGCTACCTCATCCAGCGGTTGCAGGACTACAACGTCGACGATGTCTTCGGCATTCCCGGCGACTTCGTGCTGCAGTTCTACGGCATGCAGCAGGACAGCCCGATTCGCGTCGTCGGCTGCACTCGCGAAGACTGCGCCGGTTACGCTGCTGATGCTTATGCCCGCGTGCATGGACTGGGAGCCGTCTGCGTCACTTATTGCGTCGGCGGCCTGAGCCTTGTGAATTCGATCGCGGGCGCGTTCGCCGAGAAGTCGCCGGTGATCGTGATCAGCGGCGCTCCGGGGATCGCCGAACAGCGGAACGATCCGCTGCTGCATCACAAGGTGCGGGACTTCAGCACGCAGCGCGAGGTGTTCGAGAAGATCACGGTCGCGCACGCAGTCTTGCATGATCCGCTGACGGCGTTTCGCGAGATCGACCGCGTGCTGGAAGCGGCCGTGCGATACAAGCGGCCCGTTTACTTCGAGATCCCGCGTGACCGGGTGACGGCCCAGGCATTGTTCCCGCACGAGCCGTTTCAGACCAGGCTGCAGAGCGATCGCGACTCCCTGAACGCAGCGCTGGCGGAAGCCAAACAGCGGATCGAGGCGGCCGCAAAGCCGGTAATCATCGCCGGCGTCGAAGTCCATCGCTTCGGACTGCAGAAAGAAGTCGTCGAACTGGCGGAATCGTGCAACATCCCCATGTGTGCAACGCTGCTTGGCAAGTCGGTCGTCAGCGAGATGCATCCGCTGTACATCGGCGTTTACGAGGGCGCGATGGGGCGCAAGCAGGTCACCGAGTATGTCGAGTCGAGCGACTGCGTGATTTTGCTGGGCACGTTCATGACCGACATCAATCTCGGCATCTTCACCGCCCACCTCGATCCGGGAAAGTGCATCTACGCCACGAGCGAGAAGCTGCGGATCGGCCACCATCACTTTCACGACGTGCTGCTGTCGGACTTCATCAAGGGGCTGGAGCGGAAGAAGATCAAACCCAAGAAGAAGCCCAAGCTGCCCGAACGCAACGGCCGGCCGAAGGTCGAGGCAGGAGATGATGACCCCGTCACGGTCGCGTCGCTGTTCGACCACATCGACGACATTCTCGACGACGAGATGGTCGTGATTGCCGATGTCGGAGATTCGCTCTTCGCCGCCAGCGATCTGACGATCCACAAGCACACCGAGTTCATCAGTCCCGCCTACTACACGTCGATGGGATTTGCGATTCCCGCTGCGGTGGGAGTGCAAGTGGCCAACAAGAATCTGCGGCCCCTCGTGCTGGTCGGCGACGGGGCATTTCAGATGACGTGTCTGGAATTGTCGACGGCGGTGAGGCACGACTTCAATCCGATCGTCGTCGTGCTCAACAACAAGGGGTACACGACCGAGCGATTCCTGCAGGAGGGGCCGTTCAACGACATCCTCAACTGGAACTACCACAACCTGCCTGACCTACTGGGGGCCGGTTGGGGGTTCGAAGTCCACACGAACGGCGAACTCAAGCAATCGATGCAGGCGGCGATCGGACACACCGACGCCTACAGCTTGATCAACGTGCATCTCGACAAGCTCGATATCAGCCCCGCTCTGTCGCGACTGGCGGCAAAACTGTCGAAGCGAATCTGAGACCGGCGCGCGACGCACAGATTCCGGCTTCCCAATTTATCGGAAAGGATCAGTGATATGGATGCCCCCGCCGCCATCGTGCTTGCCGCAGGCAAGAGCAAGCGGATGCAATCGGAAACGCCCAAGGTGCTGCACCAGGTCTGCGGCCGCCCGATGGTCGAATACGTCCTGGATGCCGCGCGCACCGCCGGCGTGAAGCGCATGATCGTCATCGTCGGTCACAAGGCGGAAATAGTGCAGGCGGCGCTGGCGCATCATCGGGACGTCGAGTTCGCCCTGCAGGTGGAACAGCGCGGCACCGGACATGCCGTGATGATGGCCGAACCACTGCTGCGAGATCACGACGGCCCGGTGCTCGTCCTCGCGGGGGACACGCCGCTGCTGACGGCTGATTCACTTAGGTTGTTGATTGAGGCACACAGGGAGGGAGATGCCGTATGCGTCGTGGGGACTGCCGAGACCGATGCCAATGCCGGTTTGGGACGCATTGTGCGCGATGAGCAGGGCGAGTTCCTGCGGATCGTCGAGCAGAAGGACGCCACGCCCGAGGAGCAGAAGATTCGCGAAATCAACTCGGGCTGCTTCGCCTTCGACGGGACAATGCTGTTTCATGCCCTTCAGCAGGTGAAGCCGTTCAATGTCCAGCAGGAATACTATCTCACCGACTGTGCCGAGATTCTGCGGGAAATGAGGCTGCCTGTCCTGGCATTCTGTTGCATGGACATTCAGGAAGTGATGGGCGTCAACACGCTGGAACAACTTGCGGAAGTCGAACGCGTGATGCGGCAGAGAGCGACCGGTTGAAGATTGAGGGAAGTCTCATCCCGCGAAGAATTCATTCGCGTGAATGAACCTCGCACAAACTGCCGCTGCGAACTGGGCGTCGCTCTCCATGTCTCCCACCATCACGAGTTGTTCCCGCGAGAGCTCGTGTCGCTGTATCAGATACGCGCCTAGTCCCGGCATCGGCTTGCGGCAGAAGCATCCCACCGGCTGATGCGGGTGCGGGCAATACGTGATCTCAGTGACAGGGAGCCCCAGTAGCGAGGCCGTCCGATAGAACGCCTGCTGTGCCATCTGATGCGACAGCTTGCCCGACGCGATGCCGCTTTGATTCGAGACGAAGAACAACTGATAGCCGTCGGCGATCCAACGCGAGAGCACTTCGCGGCGATTCGGCAGCAGCTGGACATCGTCAGGATGCCGCGGATAAATCTCTCCGCTGATCGTGGTTCTCAACGTGCCATCGACGTCGAGCAACAACCCCTTTGCCGTGTGGGCGGGATCGACCCGCCTGATGAATGCGATTCTTTCCACGGATGCGAAGCCTTCATCCAGCGCCGGGGCTTCGAACCCCGCCAGCCATTTCATCAACGCCTGCGGCGGGGGCAACGTCGAGTCGACTTTGCGGAGCATCTTCATCTCGTCCGGCCCCAAAGGCATGCCGTACTTGGCGACCATGCGCAGAGCGATGTTGAATTGCGCCTCGGCAAGTGGCGTATCGAGATGCCGGCAACGTGCGACGATACCGAACTCCCGCGCTGCCGCGATGACGGGAGCCCGCGACAACCGCGTGGGATACGTGTTGTCCAAGACGACTTGCTGGCACCCTGCGGCCAAATGCTGCCTCAGTTGTGGGATCAGGTCTTCGAGATTGCCGCCAAGTTCGTCGCGATTGAGACGTACGTAGCCCGCGGCAGCATATTGAGTCACCAATTCGGACTTGCCCGCCCCTTGGATGCCCATCAGCAACACGACTTCCGGCGCTGTCCCAGGACCAACGGGGGCCGCATCGTCGACACAAATCTGCGACCCAATGGCCGGTATCGAGCCGGTGTTGCGAACCAGTTCGAACGGAAACGCCACCGACATGGCCAACCGGTCGCTGTCATCCAGCGCAATTCCCAGTGATTTGATCGACGATTTCAGGCTGGCGATCCGCGTCGCACCAATGAGTGGTACGACGTGTTTCGCCGTGTCGCGTAATGCCGTCAGTGCCAGCTCAGTCGGTGTCGCACCATGTCGTTCGGCGAGCGCCGCCAGTACCAGATGTTTCTTGAGCTGTGCGACCTTCGCGTGCCCACCCAACGGACGGTGCGCCAGAAACGGGATTCCAAGTTCGGCTGCGAACGCCAGCGTGCCGTCCGCGGAAGACGATCGATTCAACACACTCAGTTCGTTCTGAATCGACGCGACCGCGAAGTGGCGTTGAGCCTGACGCACTTCATCGACCGAAACATTGCACAGACCGAGATGCTGCACCTTTCCCGACTGTTGCAGTTCCGCCAGCGTGGCCAGAGTTTCCTCGAACGGCGTGTGCGGGTCGCGGGCGTGGAGTTGCAACAGAAAGATCCGATCGACGCCGAGCGCCTGGAGGCTGCGGTCGACTGCGGCCTTCACGTGCTCAGGGCGACCGTTGGGAATCCAGCGCCCTTTCGATCGCGTCAGGCCGACTTTGGTGATGACCTGCACATCATCACGCGGACCGCGCCAGGTCTCCAGAGCCTGTCGGACCAGGTGCTCCCCATAATGCGGATCGTCGTCACCGAGCGAGTAGCTGTCAGCCGTGTCGAGCAGCCGGATGCCTTGATTGAGCGCAAAGTGGATGACGGCGATGGCGTCCAAATCGCTGGGCCTGCCCTCGACCGAGAGCCGCAACATGCCGAGGCCCAAGGGAACCTGCAGCGTGCCCAGTATCCCCAGCGGTAGCGGGTTCAATGCCCCGACTTTGGCTGGGACGGAGGAGCGCTTCGCCATTACTGTTGACTCGAATCGGGCCGAGTCTCCAGGTACAGATCTTGTGCCGCGATATACATCTCGACCCCTCTCGGTGTGAGGAACCGGATGCTCTTCCCCCGCGACACACGTTCCCGAATGTCGCTGGCCGAGATGTCGATCGCCGGCATTTCGACGATTTGAATTCTCGCGTTCAGATCCTGGGTCAACTGCCCAGCCGCAGCGGCGACGGTCGACAAATCTAGCCCGCGATTGACTGCAATCAGTCGACACATCTCAGCAATACGACCCGGCTCTCTCCAGTTCGGAAAGTCGGCCAGCATGTCGGCACCAATGATCAACTGAAACTCCTGATCGGGATGCAGTGCCTGCAACTGTGTCAACGTGTCGACAGTGTAGCTCGGACCGTCGCGCTGCAGTTCGATCTCACAAATGGAGAATGGCGGCGTTCCCGAGACCGCGATCTTCAACATCTCCAGGCGATGCCTGGGCGCGGATATCGACTTGTCCCCCTTGTGCGGCGGAAGCCTGGCCGGGACGAACCAGACTTCATCGAGAGCCGCTTGCTCTCGGCATTGATCGGCCAGCACCAGGTGCCCTAGATGCACCGGGTCGAACGTCCCTCCCAGCAATCCGATTCGATTGGCCATAATCCAGATTGGCGATTGAGTCGCAATACGCTGTCCAGCGATGCAGGTGTACCGGTTGTAGCAGCCGCATGTCCAGCATCAGTCGATCGGGATTCACATGATGTGCCGTGACTGACGTTCAACGAAACGCGGTCGATCAAACGCAACTCACTGACAGTGAGGAGCAGGGATTCCGAGATTGCGGCGGCGACTCTCGGTGGCGTTCAGCCTCTGGTACGAAGCGTCGATAGTCTCAACATGAGCATGCAGGATGCATTACTCGACAGCCAACCGGCGGAGTCCCGGCTGTTGCTTGCCGCCTATCTGGCGATCGAAACCGAACTGAAGGCCCAAGCCGCCGCCGCGCGTCGCGAGCAGGCTGGGACAGAGCCGGTTATGCAATCCGAACCCGCGGAAGTCGATGAGGACGAATTCGGCGAATGCACCTCTGTCGGCTGGGTGCCCCGGCTTCGCAACGTCGCAGGTATCGCGGAAGACCGGCTGGGGCCGCTGCATGGCAAGCTGATCGCTTTGGGACTGCTCAAGTTCCAATTGACGGGTCGCACGAGTGGAATTCTCTATCGCGTGTCGCCGGACGGGCGTGCCGATCTCCAAAAGTCGGCAGGAGTCACGGAAGCCGACTGGTCTGAACTCTCTGCCGCCTAAAGAGTTGCCGCAACCAGTTGTCAGAGTCGATCGGTTTCGATGCTCTCATCGCACACTGGCAGGCCTCCAGAGTAATTTCAGCGAATTGGCGGGATCTCTGTCTTTTGTCAGAACATTTTGGTTCGATGGATCGTTCTAAGAATACGGCTTGCGCAATGGAGAACCAAATCGGCAAATGAACCGTGATACGATCACTCTGATGCCGCCCTCGAGGTGATTCGACTTACAGGTTTACAGACCCTCCCAATTCGCATAATTTTCGTCTGTAGACCCCGCGCACCCCTCCGTTCGATTTCCCACCAGTCTTCCGATTAGGTCAAACATGAATCGACCTAGCCATCCTGCAAAACTGGCGGCGCTGGCAGCCGTTTCTATGCTGTGCGCTCAGGCCGCTTGGGCCTGGCAGCCCGCTGCGTCGAACCAGACGACTGCTCAACAGATCGTGTTTCAGCCGCCTGTGGATGGCACTTGCCGGGCTGAGTCGGGCTCCATCGCCCGAGGTCGGCTCGTTTCGATTTCCGAAATGGAAATCGTGATGATCAATTCTCTAGACCGGCAGGTCAGCTTTCCGACGGATGGGATTCTCACCATCCGCACCAAGGACGGCGAGTTTCAGTACGACCTCGAGAATGATGACTTCAGTGATGCTGTGCGCCGGGCTTCCGAACTGGACGGCGTCGACGTTGTGACCATTTACATACCTCAACCGACCCAGCAGGCGCCGAACCAACCTGGAGTGGGGCAGGGTAGTGGCCGTCCGATGACGGGCGGAACTCCGAATCGTCCACCAGTCGGCGCAGACGCTCCTCCGACAGGCACGCAATCCGATTCATCGACACCAGGTTTCTCCAATGTTCCCCCATCCCAGACGACGACCACTCCTGCGACGATCGATACCAGTAACTCATCGCTGCGCTGCGCTTCTTGCGGCAATGTGATTAGCGCCGATTCGAGGATTGGCCAGACGTGTCCGCACTGCGGAGTCGTGTGGGTGCCGAATCCCGTTTATCAGTCGACTGTCGCCGACACCACCAATACCCATCCGGGGCACGGTTCGATTCCAGTTGCCGGGCACGGCGGGCCGGCTCCCGTGGCAGGCCAAGCGGGGCGAGCGGGCCAGGCGACGACCCCACAGCCGGCGACTGCACCGGCTCCCTTGGTTGGTCAGGGTGGAAACTTCAGCTTCGACGCAATGCCGTTGTGGCAGAAAGCCGGTGCCTTTCTCGGGTTCCTGGCAGTTCTGTACATGGTGATCAACAGCCGTCGTCGCTGATCTGGCGCCATCCAGCGACGCACACTTCAATGTGCGGGTATCGGCTCAGCGTTCGTCTCCGGCGGGCCGTAGTAGCGCTCGACCGGCAGCGACGTTCTCTCCTCGATGCGCGTGGCAATTGCATCCACTTCGCCTTGTGTCAACGGCGCCACGAAGTCCTCGGCAGGTCGCCTCGCGACGGTGTAGACCTGGACCAATTTGATCCGCCCGCCTGCTGAAACGACCTCCTGCAGCCGATCGATGTAGGCTTCGATCTCGTTCGCGGACGGCGACTCCCCTTGAATCCGCATAAACAGGCTCTGAATGACAATCGGCCTCGCTCGCGCCGCACGGGTGATGTTGTCGAGCACTTGCCGGAAGGGAATCTTTGTCCGCTCGACAAGCTGGTAATACTCGTCGGTGCCGGTTTCGAGCTTCGCCCAGACCTCGCCGTTGTTGGCATCCAGCAGTTGCAGTCCGCGTTCGACCGCCGGCCGGTGGAACATGCTGGCGTTCGTGATCAGCACGAGCTTGACGGCATCCAGCCCCATCGACGACTTGTGGGCCGCGACCCGCTCGATGATCTCATCGAAGTTGCGATAGGTCGTGGGTTCGCCGTCGCCAGAGAAGGCAATATCGTTTAGGCGTCGCAGCTCCATCGGCACTGCGGAGAACTTGGCATCCTCGAAGAGGCGACCGGACGTCACCAGGTCCAGCACGTCACTCAGTTCGTCCAGCAACTGATCCAGTTCGACAAACCGCGTTTCGGCTTCGCTCCGCCTGTCCACCTGGCAGTAGATGCAGTCGAAATTGCAGACCTTGTCGGGATTGAGATTCACCCCGATCGAAATCCCCCGGCTGCGGCGTGACAGCACCGGATAGACAAACCGGTTCCCATGCCAAGTCCGCGGGTGCGAGCGATGCTGAGGGAGGTCGAGGGTCAAGGGGCGAGGGGCGAGAGAATTGGGTCAAAAGTTAAGTATCACACTTGGAGCATGAATGATCGATGGTAAGTCCAAACTGTGTTCCAGAAAATGAGACGACCAGGACGGATGCACTATGTCAGGTGTCGCAAACACTGAATGTCCGCCATTTCGATCCCTGGACCCACGTCCCTGATCCCTGGACCATCCAAAACTCTCTTTTGCCGTTCGCTTCCCCCTCCTAAGATGACCCTGGGAGGCAACTTCGGTTCGCCTTCTGGCATGGCATTATCAGGATTGGAGCCAATCGATGGCGGATAAGGGTCCGAGCAAGTTCGAGGACGTCAAGGAGCACAGCCGGTTTCTGCGCGGCACGATCAGCGAGCAGTTGGCCGGTGACGAGGCGTGTTTCGAAGGCGACAACGCGGGCTTGCTCAAATTTCACGGCACCTACCAGCAGGACGACCGCGACGAGCGGGGCGGCGGAGAGAAGGCCTACAGCTTCATGGTCCGCAGCCGTGTTCCCGGCGGCAAAGTGACTGCTGCCCAGTTCCTCGCGGAACTCGATCTCGGCGACAATTTCGCCAACGGCACAATGCGCGTCACCGATCGACAGGGCTTCCAGTTGCATGGCGTGTTGAAGGGCAACCTGCGGGACACGATTCGCGGGATCAACGAATCGAAACTCTCGACGATCGCGGCTTGCGGGGATGTGTGCCGCAACTTCATGTGCTGCCCCGCGCCGATCAGGAACAATCCCATCCGACAAGAGATGCAGGAGATGGCCGATCGGCTGGCCGCGCACTTCCGTCCCAAGACCAGCGCGTACTACGAAATCTGGCTGAAGGACGGCGAAACCAGCGAGAAGGTGCACGAGGTCACGCAGGAGCATGAGCCGATCTACGGCGCGACGTATCTGCCGCGCAAGTTCAAGATGGGCATCGCGTTGCCGGAAGACAACTGCATCGATGTCTACACGCAGGACACCGGCTTCATCGCGGTCGTCGAGAGTGGAAGAATCATTGGCTACAACGTCGTCGCCGGCGGCGGGATGGGCATGACGCCCGCCAAGAAGGACACGTTCCCGGCGGTCGCTTTTCGCCTGTGCTTCGCGACGCCCGATCAAGTGGTTCCAATTGCGGAAGCCATCGTCAAAGTACAGCGCGACTTCGGCAACCGCAGCGACCGCAAGCTGGCGCGCATGAAGTACCTGATCGCCGATTGGGGTCTTGATCAGTTTCGAGAAAAGGTGGCGGAGTATTACGGCTCGAAGCTCGCGGAGTGCCATCCGGCCGACATCACCGACGTCGACGACCACATGGGCTGGCACGAGCAGGGAGACGGCCGGTTGTTTCTGGGCATCAACATCGAGAACGGCCGCATCAAGGACGAAGGCGATCTGCGCATCAAAACCGCCTTCCGCACGCTGCTGGCGAAGTATCCCGTCGATACGCGTCTGACGGCGCTGCAAGGCGTGCTGCTGTGCGACATCGAACCGGCATGGAAGAAAGACATCGAGTCGATCCTCAAGGGTCACGGCATGGCGCTGGCTGAGGAGCTGTCGCTGGCCCGGCGGTACTCGATCGCCTGCCCCGCACTGCCGACGTGCGGACTGGCGGTGACGGAAGCCGAGCGCGTGATGCCCGAAATCATGGACACCATCGAACAAGCCATGCGCGATCACGGCTTGGGCGACGAACGCATCAGCGTCCACATGACCGGCTGCCCCAACGGCTGCGCCCGTCCCTACACGCCCGATATCGGCCTCGTCGGCAAGGCCCGCAACAAATACACGATCTATCTCGGCGGCAACGCCCAGGGGACGCGTCTCGCGTTCCTCTGGCAGGACATGGTCCCGCAGGAAGAGATCGCCAGTCGACTGTCGCCCGTGCTCGGCAAGTACAAGGCGGAACGAACCAGCGGCGAATCGTTTGGGGACTATTGCCACCGCGTGGGGTTGGAAGCACTGTCGTAGCGGCAGCATCCTGCCGCAGTGTTGGTGGCTGTCAACATCATGCGCAGGCATCGGCGGGCGGATTACGTCGCTCGTTGTTATGATGGTGTGCGTGTTGAATGGCCGTCCTGCTACCTCATTGCAACCCACGGAGCACCACATGGCTCGCCGATCGAAGCTTTCGCGTCGTCAGTTTCTGGCTCAGTCCGCCGCCGTTGGCGTGGGTGCCTTCGCGGCGCCTGCCATCTTGCGGGCGAGGAACCTCAACGATCGTCTGAACCTGGCCTTCATCGGCGTCGGTGGACGTGGCGGGAGCAATCTGCAGGACATCGCGGGTGCCGGCACCGAGAATGTCATCGCCCTGTGTGATGTCAATTCGCAAAACCTGGGACTGGCCGCGAACCTGTTCCCCGGCGCGCGCACCTTTGCCGACTTCCGCAGGTTGTACGATGATGTCGTGAATGACATCGATGCCGTCGTCGTGAGCACGACCGAACACACACATGCTTATGCGACGCTGCCTGCGCTGCTCAACGGCAAGCATGTCTACTGTGAAAAACCGCTCACGCTCAATGTCGAGGAATG
>JANNSB010000505.1:0-12624 GCA_031402175.1 Planctomycetaceae bacterium | reverse complement strand
CGCGCACGCGCGGGTCGCGTGATCTCGCGATGACCACGATGCGGGGCCGTTGGGCCCAGGGGCTCGAGCCGCGCGGCTTCTGCTGGGTCGTGCAGGACCGCCTCGCCGCCTCCGAACGTCCGGGAGGGTTCGCCCGCAACCACCGGAAGGTCCGGCGTCAGGAGGAGCTGATCTGGCTGGCCGGGCACGGGTTCACCCACCTGCTCTCGCTGCTGGACTCCCCGCACAACCTCCACGCGTATGGCGAGGCCGGGATCGCCTACGAGCACCTGCCGCTCGGACGGCACGACGAGTGGCCGACGCGGCTCCCGCCCATCTACGCCACGATCGCCAGGTGGCTCGACGACCCGGCCGAGCTCGTGCTCGTCCACCACGAGGAGTTCGGTGACCGGCTCGTCGGTGTGCTCACCGGGTACCTCCTCTACTCCGGGTTCGTCGATCCGGACCAATGCAGAGGGGACCGAAGACGCCCGTTTCTCGGAACGTCTGAGCGGCAAGGGAGATCTCACTCGCTTTCGCACGATCGTCTCCGACGCGGACGACGGCTCTTCCGCCCGGCAGGTCGATGAATCGCAGTGCCTGCGCGGCCGGGTGATTCAATACGTCGGGGCGCTCGACTGCCGCGTGCTGACTGACGATGGCAAGACCCGTCGCTGCACTGTCCGGCAAGTGGTGCGGAAACTCTCGCGGGACCAGCGAAACCCCGTCGTGGCCGGCGACTTCGCCTGGATTCTGCCTCTCTCTGATGAAGAAGGCGTCGTCGAACGCATCGATCCCCGGCGGTCGACATTGTCGCGCTACAATGACCGCAAGGAACACATCATCGCGGCGAATGTCGATCAGGCCGTGATCGTGTCGTCGATCGCGCAGCCTGCACTCAAGCCCGGACTCATTGATCGCTTTATCGTCAGCGCTCTCAAGGGGAATACGAAGCCGATCATCTGCGTTAACAAGTCCGATCTCCGAGGCAACGACGATGATCCCGAAGTGCCCGATCTCGATGCGCTCGTGGAAGGATATCGCAGGCTGGGCTATCCGGTTGTGCTGTGCAGTGCCGCGCAAGATGTGGGCATCGAGGAACTGCGCGATCTGCTAACGGGACGACTCACGGTGTTCGCCGGTCAAAGCGGCGTGGGGAAGTCGAGCCTGCTCAATGCGGTTCAGCCGGGACTGGGCCGATTGACGAACGACGTGAGTGACGAATCGGGCAAAGGCCGGCACACCACGCGGGTGGCCGAACTGGTCCCGCTCGCAGCCGGCGGATGGGTGGTCGACACGCCCGGCATACGCCAGTTTCAATTGTGGGATGTCAGCTCAGGCGAACTCGATGCCTATTTCGTGGAGTTTTTGCCTCACATTCCGCACTGCAAGTTTCCAAACTGCACTCACATCCACGAATCGGGCTGCGCGGTGAAGCAGGCGGTCGTGAATCAAGCAATATCCACACACCGTTACGAGAGTTACGTCCGTATTTTGACGGACCAGTAACGAATCGGCCTCAATTGCTTTAGGGTCGTGATTCCACTATCTTGAGGGCTTCACACATTGGGAGCCTTAGAGATGCAGAAACTGATCGAACAAGCCGAAGCCTCCAGCCTTCGCGAGAAACAACTCCAGTTCCAGATTGGAGATACGGTTGATGTCCACACCAGAATTCTGGAAGGCGACAAAGAGCGCATCCAGATTTTTTCGGGCGTCGTCATCGCTCGCCGGGGAGCGGGGATGCGGGAGTCATTTTCTGTCCGGCGCATCGTGTCGGGCGAAGGTGTCGAGCGGACGTTCCCGGTCCATTCGCCCAAGGTGGCCGACGTGATTGTAAAACGGTCGGCCCGCGTGCGGCGAGCCAAGCTTTATTTTCTGCGAAACCGCGTCGGCAAGGCGACTCGTCTGCGCGAGCGATCGAGTCGTCGCGACGATTCCGAGACCTGATGGTCCGCCGCGCGGCACGCGGTGGCGATAGGCCCACGCCATGCATGTACGCTGGCTGACGCGCTGGTTTGGCAACCGGGGTGAACAGGCGGCGGTGCGTCATCTGAAGGCCGCGGGCTGGAAGATCCTCGCTGCACAGGTCGCCACGCGGTACGGCGAGATCGACATCATTGGTCAGGATCAGGACACCGTCGTCTTCGTCGAAGTGAAAACTCGGCGGTCGGTGCTGCATGGCCGACCTGAAGAAGCCGTCGACCACGCGAAGCAGCAACGCATCGTGCGCTCAGCGCTGGCCTGGCTGAAGCGCAAGGGCTGGCTCGAACGCCGCATTCGCTTCGACGTGATCTCCGTCGTCTGGCAGGGTGATGAAGCTCCAGACATCACGCACTATCAGCACGCGTTCGAGCCTGCCGGTTTCGGGCAGATGTATGGGTAATGGTCTGCTTTGTGCTGAGTCCATCCCCGACAGCGTTACAGCCTACCCGGCGCGGCGCATTGGCGCTGGCGTGATCGGCTCGCTGGGCGCGGCGATGCTCAGTGGCTTGCCGCGAGTCGCCTCAAGGTCGTGGTACATCTCCCACCAGTAGTCGCGCGGAGCGGGGTCGGGGAAGCGGACTCCGGTCAAGCGCAGCATCGTGCGCGAGACGAAGCGCGAGAGCCGGTTCCGCTTGACCCACGGCTTGCGCGGGCCGTGAAAGTGCAGCACCTTCATGTCAGCCTTCACTCGTTCCCATGCAGGAGCGTAGATGGCCAGCATTCGCGGCATGTTGTAGATCATCGGCAGGCGCCGCTCGGACGGGCCGGCGTACCAGTCGGCGAAGTAGGAATTAAGAAATCCCTGATCGGATCCATCATAAGAGGGCAGCTCGTTGATCTTCGACAACATGTCGCGCAGCACCGGACGCGAAGGCTGCACCACCATCACCCCCGAATTGAAGCAGTCGGGAATCGATGCACATGGGGCGGCCGCAAACGCCGGCCGGCGCAACAGGCCGGTCAGGTCGCCGAGCACGATGGCGTCAGCATCGACGAAGACCAGTTTCGAATACTCAGCCTGACCCCAGATCCGCAGCTTGGTGTAGGTCGTGGCGAATGCCTCGAGTCCTCGAGCATCAGCCGGAATGGGATTGGCGATCGGCTCGACTTCGACGACATGGTCCCAAATCTGCGCCAGTTGCCGTCGCGACGCCGAGTCGATGTCGGGAGTCACCAACACCAGCAATTCGTGCGGCCAGCCGGAACGGCGGATCGAATGCCCCAGCACCTGCGCCCCAAGCACGTAACTTGGCGTCGTGACGACAGTTACACAGGCGTAACGCTTTCCGTAGTGCATCGACGGCCAGCCAAACATCCCTGAAACGGCCTCACACCCCGCAATGTGGCGAGGCGGCCCAATTCAGATGTCGTCAAAGCGAGTCCGCCGGGATTGGCAAATGTGCAAGAACGCAGCAGAATTGATGCGCGCGGGTGAACCAAAGCCGCCTCCGGGATGCTCGTACAATCACGGCATCCAATTGACTAACTGAATCTCACACCCACCTGGTGAGGGCGCCATGGCACGCTCGGTTTCGACGCATCTGATGTTTGACGGAGACGCCGAAGAGGCGATGAACCTCTACATCTCGCTCTTTCAGGATTCCGAGGTCACCAGCATCGAGCGTTATGGGGCGGAAGGTCCGGGGGCCGATGGGAGCGTCAAGTTGGCGACCTTCACGCTCGCGGGCCGGCAGTTCCTGTGCATCGACACTCCCATCAAGCACGCATTCACGTTCACGTCGTCCATGTCGATATTTGTCGAATGCGACAGCGAAGCCGAGCTCAACGGCGTCTTTGAACGCCTCGCGGAGGAGGGCGTGGTGCTGATGCCCGTCGACAACTACGGCTTCAGCACGAAGTTCGGCTGGCTCAAAGACCGCTACGGCGTGTCGTGGCAATTGAATCTGGCGTGAGCGTGGCGGTGGCGGGAGAACGCCTTGGATTCACGGTCTCAGTCGTCGGCGAACTGCTCACTCAATCGCTTTTCACGATTCTCCTGAAAATCACGGTTGTCGAAAAGAAACTCGCGGTGGTACAGGCCCGAGTGGTCGGATGAATCCTCTGGCACATCCGAGTCAATCCATTCGGCGTCGATGACGAGGTCTTCATCCCCGTCGCCATCGAGGTCCCGATACTCGATGTTGGCGATTCGTGGTGAGAAACGAAGTCCGATCCCCGTCGTGATGACGCGAGCCCGGAGAATCCGACGAACGCACCCGGGGTCGATCCGGTAGATGTAGAGATGCCCGTTGCCCATGTGCGTGCAGTCGATCACTTCGAGAAGGTTCTCGCCGTCAATGTTCACGACGCGCATGCGTTCGATGCTGTTTGCGGTGGGCTCGCCGGCGATGTCGTACCAGTAGAGCGGCGTGCCGTCCTTGGTCGTCTCGATGACGTTCATGCCACCCCACCACTCCCTCTGCCAGTCGAACCACAAGACCTTCGTGGTGGGAGAGAGCGAGATGACTTCGAATCGCTCAAGGGGGGCGCCGAACTTCTGTTCGATGATGGGCCGATACCGCTCGACCTCGAGATCGACATACAGAAACACGCCGAGCACCATCGGGGCGATCCATGTCATGGGAGACTCCTTTCACCATCATCCTCAGTCAACCTGTACGCAGCGGCATTCCGCAAACCGCCCTGGAGCATACGCGTGCTGCATCACATTGTCAGCATCAAACTTGGCACGGGCCGTGCTCTAGCCACGTCTTCTCCCTCACCGCATATCCAGCGGATCGACATCCATCACGAACTCCACTCCTTCCGGCAGCTTGATCTTGCGCGACACTTCGCGCCACAGAACTTGAAACGTCTCGGCTGATGCCGTCGACATCTGGAAATGGAATCGGTGCTGTCCCCTTAGCCGCAAGATGGGGCATGGCGCGGGGCCGATGAGTTTGATGGGGAGCTGGAGCCGATTGATCTCGGCCCGAAACCGCTCGGCCAGATTCACGCTTTCCTGATGGGCCTGCTGTTCCGTCGCCGAGCGCACGATCACGCGGGCCAATGCCGCGAACGGCGGGGCGGCGCGTTCCTTGCGATGGCGAAGTTCCATCTCGGCAAACGTGAAGTAGTCGTGTTTCGACGCCAGTGTGATGACCGGTTCGTCCGGGCAACAGGTCTGCACGAACACCCGCCCTTGTTTGTCGCCGCGACCGGTGCGGCCCGCGACTTGTGCGATGAGCTGAAACGTCCGCTCGGCTGCTCGCAGGTCGGGCTGATGCAGCATCGTGTCGGCCGCGACGACGCCGACGAGCGTGACGTTGGGAAAGTCGAGCCCCTTAGCGATCATTTGCGTGCCGAGCAGGATATCGACCTCGCCGTCGCGAAACTTCGAGAGAGCCTCGTCATGGCTGCCCGGTTTCTGCATCGAGTCGCTGTCCATTCGCAACACTTTGTAATCGGCAAACTTCGCTTTGACTTCGTCCTCGAGTCGCTGCGTCCCCGCGCCGAAGTAACGCAGTCCGGGCTGACCGCAGTGCGGACACGCCGTATACGCATCGGCGGAGTATTCGCAGCTATGGCACAACACTTTCTTGCGATCGCGATGCCAGGTGAGCGTGATGTCGCAGTGCGGGCAGCGCACGCCTGCGTTGCAGCGCGGGCACCACAACACCGTCGAGTACCCGCGCAAGTTGAGAAACAGAATCACCTGCCCACCCTCCTTGAGGGCGACGTTCATCGACGACTGCAGCGCACGGCCGATGGAATGGCCTTTCGTCACTATGGGGTCGTTGCGCACATCCACGATCAAGACCGGCGGCAGTGGACGGTGCTCGACGCGGTGAGTGAGTCGCAGCAGAGTGTCGTGTCCGTCCTTCGTACGCTGCAGCGACTCCAGCGTCGGTGTCGCAGAACCGAGCACCAGCGGAATCGATTCCCGCCGGGCGCGTTCGCGGGCCACGTCCCGCGCGTGATACCGCGGCACCGACTGCTGCTTGAAAGTGGTTTCGTGTTCTTCATCGATCACGATCAGTCCGAGGCGTTTTGTCGGCGCGAAGATGGCGCTGCGCGCCCCGACGATCACCTGCACATCGCCGCTCTGAATCTGCTGCCAGTGATAGTGGCGTTCGGAATCACTCAAGTGGCTGTGCAGCACGGCCACCGCATCGAACCGACTGCGAAATCGGCGAATCGTCTGCGGCGTGAGGCTGATTTCCGGCACGAGCACGATCGCCTGCTTGCCGTAAGCGACGACTTCGCGAATCGCCTGAATATACACCTCGGTCTTGCCGCTCCCCGTGACGCCGTGCAGCAGAAAGGTGCGGTGCTCGTTGTTGCGCAGCGAGCGCAGGATCTCTTCGAGAGCCGTGTGCTGTTCGGGGTTGAGCGTGAGGTCTTGCGATTTGGCGACCGGGGCATCATCGATGTTGAACCAGTCCTTGCGAATCCGCAGCGGGCGGATGAGCCGTTTCTCCACGAGCGCCTGAATCGGCGCGGTGCCGCAGTCGGCCTTCTCGGTCAATTCGCCGACCGGCATCGGCTCGGTCGATGCGGCCAGCACATCGAGCACGGCCTGCTGCTTCTTCGAGAGCTTCGCGGGTGACGCTCCGGTCGTGGGCGGAACGAGTTGATAGCACACGATCTCGCGGGTGCCCGCCTGCTTCTTCACGCCCGCGGGAATCACGCTTTCGAGCACTTGACCCCAAGTGCATAGATAGCGGTCGGCAATCCAACGGGCCAGATCGAGCATCTCGCGCGAGAGCAGCGGCCGGCGATCACGCACCTCGGCGATCGCCTTGAGTTGCCGACTCGTCTCGGCCCGTGCGGCGACATCGACGCAGTAGCCGGTGACAGGGCGGTTGCCCCGCCCCAGCGGCACCTTCACTCGCTGGCCAGGCTGAATGATGTCCCGCAAAGCCTCGGGAACGACATACTCGAACACATCATCCGGCGGCTGACTGAAGACGACCTTCGCGATCGTGCGATCCGCCTCCGCCGCTACCTCCCATTCCCGCGGTGCATCGTCGTCGTCGAAGAGCGTGCGGGGCATATGGGGAGGGGAGACAGCGATACTCGGATGATAGAAGTAGCGATGAGTCGAATCTATCCGAATCGTTTTGCAAAGTGGAGCCGCGGAGCCGCGGCAGCGAATAGCCACGGGCGCAAGCCCGTGGGAAACGGCGCGCGACTCAAACACAAAGCCCCGGAGGGGCGACAGAGGTTGGGGGCGCGTCCTGCGATCGCATTTAGGTGAGGCGACGCTGTCGTCGTCGCATCGCACCCGGCGCACTGCCTGTGTATGGACGATCACAACGGCAGAGTGAACGGCTTGGATCGACCTTCGAGTGCATGCTGGTTCCCGGGGAACTCGGCAGGAGTTTTGGCATCGGCGGATCACGCCGCACCGGCGACTGGCAGAGTGATCGTCACTGGTTGATGTAACGCCCACATGTTACAGGGCAGGTACCAAGAGGTGTGCGGCGGCGTCACATTGGCCGCTCGCTCCAGAGTTCCTCGATGCGGGTCGCAGGCGGATGGCGTGGCTGAGTCTCCAACGACAGTTGGCAAAGGTCCGAATGTGGCCTCGGTTGCGGCGTTTGTCGGCAAGGATCGGAGCAGAGTACGGCACTCCGGTTCGGCTGCCGCGTGTTCGCACCGGCACCGGCCAAGACTGGATCTACCACGTCTGCACGCTGGGCCGGACGATCGGCGTTGTGCGCTGTAACAATCCCTTTGCAGTACCGCGCGGACTGCCGTTGTACCCACACACACATGCGCTGTTACCCGCTGAACGAATTATTCGTGAATGGCAGGTGTACTCGCTGCTGGGACCGTTGGGGCTGACGCCACGACCGTTATGGCGCTGTGACGACGCTCTCATGTGCTCGTTCACCGAATGGCCGCGCCTGTCCGAAGTGTTGCGGTCGAATGTCGCGATCTGGCGAGCCGACACGCTGACGGAATTGCTCAAGACCGTGTTCATCGCGGTGCAGCGGATGCACGCACAGGGGGTCGTGCATCTCGACCTCAGCCCGAAGAATGTGCTAGTCAACACCGAACCGCCCGATTGCCGGATCATCGACTTCGAGTATGCGCCATCCGATGCTCAGCCATTGGAGGTACATCAGGCATACGACTTTCTCCGGTTGACGTCGAGGCTCATCGAGTTGAGCCGCAATCTGCATCAAGAGGCGCTGCTTCAGCGGCTGTTGATCGAACTGCAATCCCAGCTGAACATCGAGTTCCCCATCGACTGGGAATGCGATCGCTCCCGTGCTGCCTGAAGAGTTGACCGGTAGCGACGGGCGATGCACGGCCTCGGCAGGTTACAACATCGAAGTGCACATGCGGGATGCGGCGCATGTCTTGATGCACACTTCGACACGTTGGCCGATTGATCGCTCGGTTTGCAGTGATACACGTCCAGGCATCGTGCGCTGGTGGTTCCACTTCCAGTCACCAGCCTCAATTCAATCCGACGCACTTTCGCGGAGCGAATGGGACACTTACCGCGTCGCGAACTCGACTTGCGGCACGTCGGCGTTGAGGCCGACGGCTTTGCGCAGGGCCGAGGCCTTGTCGACGGCTTCCCAGGTGAAGTCGGGATCGTTGCGGCCGAAGTGGCCTCCCCAGGCCGTCTTCTGGAAGATCGGACGGCGCAACTGCAGATGCTTGATGATGCCCTGCGGAGTGAGCGGGAAGGTCGCCCGCACTGCCGACTCGAGCTTTTCTTCGCTGATGTCGGCTGTTCCATAAGTGTCGACGCGAATGCTCACCGGGTCGGCGACGCCGATGGCGTAGGCGAGTTGGATCTCGCATTCCTTCGCCAGTTTCGCGGCCACGATGTTCTTGGCGATGTAGCGAGCCATATAGGCGGCCGAGCGATCGACCTTCGTCGAGTCCTTGCCGCTGAACGCGCCGCCGCCGTGCCGGCCCCAGCCGCCGTAGGTATCGACGATGATCTTGCGGCCGGTCAGTCCGGTGTCGCCATGCGGGCCGCCGACAACGAAGCGGCCGGTCGGATTGATGTGGTACTTCGTGTCGGCGGTGATCAACTCGCTCGGCACCGTCTCGGGGATCACATGCTCGACGACGAAGTCCTCGATCTCCTGGTGGCTCACGCTGTCTTTGTGCTGCGTCGAAACGACGATCGCGGTGATCTGCGTCGGGCGTCCATCCACATACTCGACCGAAACCTGACTCTTGCTGTCGGGACGCAGCCAGTCGACGACGTTCTTCTGGCGCTGCAGAGTGAGGTGATTGAGAATGCGATGCGACAACGCGATCGGCAGCGGCATCAACTCTTCGGTCTGATCGCAGGCGAAGCCGAACATCAGTCCCTGGTCGCCGGCTCCATCGGCATCGACGCCTTGGGCAATGTCAGGGCTCTGTTGATGCAGGCGAATATCGACCTGGCAGGTGTCGGCATTGAAGCCGATGTCGTCGCTGGTGTAGCCGATCTCGCGGACGACCTTGCGGGCGACCTGCTCGAAATCGACCTTGGCCGACGAGCGAATTTCACCCGCGAGCAGCAAGTAGTCGGTGGTGCACAGAGTTTCGCAGGCACAACGGGAGGTAGAATCCTGGACGAGCAGGGCATCAAGCACCGCGTCGGAGACCTGGTCGGCCACCTTGTCGGGATGGCCCATGCTGACCGATTCACTGGTGAAGATAAAGCTCGACATTCAAGGCTCCCGATCGACGCAATTGGTGGAAGGTATAAGGAGTTAGGCAGTAGGGTGGCGCGGGCATCCGGCGCCGGTTCAAGCATCCCTACTCGACTCTCGATCTAAGTAGTGTGGAGGCCCGCCGGTCACAATTCAAGGGATGACAAAGCGATTTGCGAGACCGGGGATTTCGTCGCGGCGTATGTCCCCAGACGCCGAGGCGCGTGAACGTTGACGGCAAATGTCATGAACGTGTTCCTGCGGGATACCGCGTATGTAGCGGCGTCTGTCCCCAGACGCCGGGCGACCAGGTGACGCGTCAACCGTTCGCCACGCTTCTACAAAGAGGAACGTCAACTTCTTTGTACTCGGCGTCTCGGAGAGCCGCCGCTCGAGTCACCACGCCGCCTGATAGATCCGCAAAATATCGTCGGCCGTGGTGGGACAGGGGGTCATCTTGATCAGCCGTTCGATCTTGGCGGCCTTGCCCGCGAAGTCGGCGAGCTGGTCTGGCTTCACACCGAGATCCCGCAGGCGGAGAGGGATGCCGATTGCTTCCCGCAGCTTCTCGACTTCGGCGATCGCCAGTTCGGCACACGCCTCCTGCGACTTCCCCGAGACATTGGCGCCGAGAAACTCCGCGATACGCGCCAGTTCAGGAACTCGCGCGGGGAGGATGTGCCGCATGACGTAGGGGAGCAGCAGTCCGTTGCCGGCTCCGTGTGAGACATGCACCGCGCCACCGACCGGATACTCCATCGCATGTACCAAAGCCACGCCACTGTTGGAGAACGCCATGCCGGCCCACATGGCGGCCAGCGACATACCGTTGCGGGCCTCGACGTTCGACGGCTCGTTCACCGCTCGCACCAGGTGCTTGCCGATGAGCCGGATCGCCTGCTCGGCCAGCACGTCGTCCATCGGATGTTTGCCCGAATACGGCATCGCGACTCCGGACTCACGGCCCAGGGCATGATGATC
The DNA here is from genome assembly GCA_031402175.1 of Planctomycetaceae bacterium. Lineage (GTDB taxonomy): Bacteria > Planctomycetota > Planctomycetia > Planctomycetales > Planctomycetaceae > JANNSB01. Next base: position 2,065 of record JANNSB010000505.1, on the reverse strand, counting down.
GGTCGCCGTGAATGCCTCAATCGCGTGCGTGAGCGCATCGATGCCGCTGTCGGCCGAGGCCTTCTTCGGGCAACTGAGCGTTAGCAACGGATCGACGATCGCCACCGCTGGCCGCAGATAGTGGCTGAGGGTGCTGACCTTGATGTGATTCGCGGTATCTGTCAGCACCGATGAGTGCGAGACCTCGCTGCCGGTGCCTGCGGTCGTCGGGATGCAGATCTGCGGCAACAGCGGTCCGGGAATGTTGTTGAAGCCGACGTAGTTCTCGGGGTTGCCGCCATGCGTGACGAGCACGGCCGTCATCTTGGCCAGGTCGATGTTGCTGCCGCCGCCGAGTCCGATGATGATGTCGGGGCGATTGTCGGTGGCGAATTCATGCGTCCGAATCGCGAGATCAATCGACGGTTCGGGCATGCCGCCTTCGAAGACGGTCACGATGTGACCGGCGCGCTCCAGACTGGCCGTCACTTGTCTGACGATGCCTGCAGCGACGAGGTGGGCATCCGTCACAATCAGCGCTCGACGATTCGCACCGAAGCGAGTGACAGCCGGTCCGACTTCGTCGACGGCATGCGGGCCGAAGACGATGCGGCCGGCGGTGGAGAATTCCCAGACGTGCATGCCGGCCTCCTTAGACAATAATCGCACAGATTCCGCTGGGGAAACCAGCACTCGTACTCTAAGGGGACGCATCAGGGCCTGCCACTGTATGGACTTACGAAAAGCAGCGGCGAACGCCAATGATTCTGGTTCGAGTCAGATTCAGTGGATTGACAGTGCCGACTGCCTTGGATATTATTGATTGAGACTGAGTCTCATGTGCGACTCAGTGCGAATGTCCGAGCCTCACACCCTCCGCCAGTTCGTCACGGTGCAGACTGTGGATTGTTCCTTCAACCCGATGAATGCCGACCCCGTCTTGTGTCGCTGCCTCGCGGTGACGCAGTCGCAGGTCATCGATTGCATCGCGGTCACGGGGGCCGAGAACGTCAGGCAGATCACCGAGTGCACTGGAGCCGGTCGCGGCTGTCTTTCGTGCCATCGACAGATTCGCGATCTCATTCAGCAGCGCACCGAGCAGCACGTCCACGCTCCGCTGCGGGACAGCTTGCGATAGCTCCCGGCAGGCGTGATGATCCAAAACGTGGCTGGCAGTTTCCGCGCGCCGTTGTTCCCGGGTGATGATCGATTTCAGTTGCCTCAATTGCGGCGTCCTCATCTCCTGCGCCGACGATGACGCCGGCGAGCAGATCGAATGTCCCGGCTGCGCGATCCTGCTGCGAGTGCCGACGCCGATTGGCGGCAGACTCACGGAGAAACGGTTGTCTCCTCCGCCCGCTCCAGTTCACGTCGCGACTGACACGAAAGCTGGCGATGGGACCGGTGGAACGATCGAGGGAGTTGTCTCGTCTGAGGCATCAGCCGGCGCGCGCGTGCAGCGACCCGCGCTCCCGCCGGAAGCTCCACGGTTCGGGTTCCAGATCGAGTATGCGTTGATCGGCGTCTTCGGCAGGGATCAGCAGGATCAATTGCAGTCGAGTCTCGACGCGATCTGCGCCGCCTTACTGCGACATCTGGAATCGTTTCCGCAGGCGTTCGCGTCGGCGGGTCTTGTGATCGAAGTGCATCGCTTCGAAGTGCAGATCGGCTCGATCGATCTGCGTCTGCATCTTGTCGGCAGCCTCAACGGCGAGCCGGTCAGCGAAACAGTCCGCACGCACGACTCGCCAGGCGGCAATTCTCGATCGATTCTCTTTCGAGGCCTGCTGGGTATCGCGATCGCCAACACATGGCACGCACTGCAACGAACGCTCTTGCCTGGTGCGGGCCTTGCGCGAACCTATCGCCGCGCGGAACGACTGGCCATTCGGGATCTGCGCCGCTGCCTGGACCGAATTGCGAGGCATGGCGTTAGGAGTTAGGAGTTGGAATGAGCATCCGCGCCATGGGTGGCAGGAGAATGTCAACTCGTGACAGTCTCCCGGGTGATGGTAATGCTTGACCAGCTTACGATGTGGCTACATAGCCGCGTCTTACCACCACTCGCACTGGCGGACAAGCCGAC
>JANNSB010000504.1:0-3070 GCA_031402175.1 Planctomycetaceae bacterium | reverse complement strand
CGAGACCAGTTCCGCTCGCCTATGGGCCGACCGCGTCGGGACCACCAGGAATGGCAGCCTCTCCTGCATCGAATCCGCCGCCTCCACTGCCACCGTAGGGGTCGCCCGCCGATGAGCCGTACTCGTCGGGACTGCCGGTCGTGGCCCCCCCACTGCCTGAATCGAGCTGCGTCCCATCACCAGGGCCGCCACCTTGCAGACCGTAGCCGCCACTGAAGCCGCTGTCACCGCCGGGACTCGTCATGTCGGTACCCCCGAACTGGCCGCCGCCACCTCCCATGCCGCTCATGCCGGGAACGCCCATGTCACCCGCACCTCCCATGCCTGCGCCATACATTCCGCCACTACCCGCACCCGCGCCGTACATGCCGCCCCCCATCATGCCGGGGGAGTACCCGCTGCCGTCGACATTCTGCCAGTCGGCTGGCGTGGCGAGGCCGACGGATGTGAACCGCTGCAACTGTTCGAGCAGGGCATGAATCTCGCGATGCCCTCGCTGAGTCTGTCGGATCATCAGACCGCCCTGGATGGGCACGATCGCGCCGCCGCTGCCGTCGACGCTCATCCACTCGCCGCTGGTGCCCTCTTGGATGAGCTGCGTCGCGATTGCCGGATTGAGCCCCTGATAGTTCCGCATTTCGTAGAGGCGAGTTTCCAGGAATTCAATTGCGCTCTCTTCAGTCGTAATGGTCAACACATCATTTCTGATGATGTATGTCAGCCGTGTGCCTCCCACATCGTGCAACATCACCTCCATCGCGTCCTGCAATGTCAGCCCGACGATTGTGAACGTAATCTCCTCATCGGGAGTGATGCCGGCGTCTTGCAGCGCCGTTTCATCGAGGAGAACAGGTATCTCGTGCATTTCGGAGATGAATTGCATCACTCCGCTGAGCGGCATTGCCTGGAAGTCGGCACTCGTTATCTGTTGAAATGCCGCTTCGATATTGTTTCGATTGTCCGACCGCAGTCCGTAGTCGATGCTCGTCGGACCATTGGGGCCGAAACCGCTGCCCATGCCGGGCATGCCCATGTGCATGCCGGAATTGGTCATGCCTCCGACACCGTATCCTGGCGATCCCCCATAGTCTGATCCCATCGGGCCAACTGGGTCGCCAGAGAATCCACCGCCACCGCCGAGTCCGCTTGAACCACCGATGGCATCCGCGCTGCCGCTCGCCTCCGCAGTGTCGAGCGCCATCAACAGGGCTTCGAGTTGTTGCTGTTGTTCCGCGGTCCCCTGCGCGATCAGGCTGTTCGTCCGATTGTCGACTGCGGTGACAATTTCCGGCAACACGCTTCGCACGATCTCTTCCAAGGCGCTCGCCTCGGCGAATTGCAGATGGTAGAGGCTCATCACGGTTTCCGGTGCAGCTACGGCGGTGTTGGTGTCGGTGAATCCGATGCCTCCGCCTCCGGTCGGACCGCCAGCAGCGGCATCGCCACTCAATCCACCCGTCGCTGAGCTACCAGCGTCGATGTTCGCCTCGATTCCGGTGCCTCCGGTACCGCCGTCATCCACGAGGGTCAACCCGCCGAGGTCGCCGCTCCCGTCGTCCGATCCGGCTCCTGCCAAACCTGTTCCCGTTCCTTCGCCGCTGCCGCCGGCAATCACCAGACCGGCCGCGAGACAGCAGGCTCCCGCCAGAGCAATCACCATCGTCGATTTTACGGCTGCCATGGCAGCGATCTCCTTGCCGGCCAGAAGCACGGCGTTGGGGGTGCAAGTCGATACAGCGGTCCCCGCGGCCAAGGCTTGTGCCGCGACGGACGTGCTGGTGACCAATGTGGAAAACGTAGCCGCCGACGCGGCCTGTTGACTGACGTGAAACACACCTGCCGCTACCGACAGGGAAACACCGCGCCGCAAGAGCTTCTGCTTGAGATCCGAACGGCCCCGCTTGAGACGCCCATCGACGGCAGAGATCGACAGCCCGAGACGCTGACCGATTTCTTCGTGAGACAGACCTTCCAGATAATGCAGGGTGAGTGGTTCGCGGTACTTGTCGGGGAGTTCGGCCAGTTCCTTGTCGAGCGTCTGCTGTTCGTGCGATTCGATAATGCCCTCGATCATGGTCGACATCGGTTCCATCACTGGCTCCCACATCGTTTCGCGACTCGCTTCCGACATCGTCCTGAGTGCAATCCTGCGGGCGACTCCATGCAACCAACTGGCGAGCGACTTGCGCTTGCGAATCTTGCGGGCGTTCTGGGCCAGCACCAGAAACGTCGCCTGAAACACATCCTCAGCCCGGTTGCGGTCGCGAAGATGCCGCACGGCCACACCCAGCACCAAGCGCGAATACCGCTGGACGATGCTGGTGAAGGCCGACTGATCCTTCTCGTACAGAAATCTCTGAATGAGAACAGCGTCGGATTCATCCGCCTCGACCTGCGTCTCCGGGATGCAATCCAAGGCTCCAGAACCATTTGTGGTCGCCGCGGACAAACGATCCTCCGGTCGCATGCTTCGCCGGGATGGGGTGATGAATCGCATCTTCAATCTCTTAGTGCAGCGGGGAGACTGTGCCGGGCGCGAAATCTCGTTTTTTTTGGTAACCCGACGCGTCAGCGAGGGCAACGTGACGCATGGGGATTATTCACGCGATGATGGCTTGCGGAGTTGGGCCCGCATAGGGGATCGCAAGTGAGCGTCTTGCCGCAAGGCGCGATGCCCTTAAGGAATGCCACACGACACGCCCCCCTCGCTCACGCGTCGGGTTACCTGAACTTAAGTTTCCCCCTGGGCGCGGGCGACTGCAAGTTCAATCCGCCGCAGGCAGCGGTCCTTCCCCAGAAGTTCGAGGCATTCGAACATGCCGGGGCCGACCGCCTTGCCGGAAACCGCCACGCGGACGGCGTGTATCACATCCGCCAACTTGATGCCGCGCGCGTCGACGAAACCCTGCATCACTTCTTGCAGCCGGGCGGCGGTGAACGGAGTTGCACTTGCCAGATCGACCGCGAATGCTTTGAGCAAGTCGATCGCGCCGGCCGCCTTGGTGATGCGTTTCTCGAACGCCTTCTCATCGAAAGCGAAATCGTCATCGGCCACGAAGTACTCATCGTA
>JANNSB010000503.1:0-2373 GCA_031402175.1 Planctomycetaceae bacterium | reverse complement strand
AACGTCCTTCCCGCAGCTGGCTGGCCCGCTTCACAAGTGGAGGGGGCGGGGATGCACCCGACAGTCACGAATCGGTCGACGCCATCGACCAGATCGAGGTTCATCCCGACCTCGAGGCGACGCTCTTCGCTGCCGAGCCATTGATGCTGAACCCGACCGATATCGACATCGACCATCTGGGTCGCGTGTGGGTGTGCGAAGTGGTGAACTATCGCCGCTTCGCCAATTCCGATCATCCGGAACGGCTGGAAGGGGACCGCATCCTGATCATCGAAGACGCCGATCACGACGGCGTGGCCGACACGTCGACCGTCTTCTATCAGGGACGCGACGTCGACTCGGCTCACGGCATCTGCGTGTTGCCGACGATCGATGGCAAGGGGACGCGGGCCATCATCTCCTGTGGCGATTCGGTGTTTTTTCTGATTGATGACGACGGCGACCTGCACGCCGACCGCAAGGAAGTGCTGTTCACGGGCATCGATGGCACGCAGCACGATCACGGCATTCACGCCTTCGTGTTCGGCCCCGACGGCAAGCTCTATTTCAACTTCGGCAACGCGGGCCGGCGCATCTGCGACAAGGACGGCAACCCGATCGTCGACCGGGCCGGCAACGAGGTGAACGACTCGCGCCAGCCGTATCAGGAAGGGATGGTCTTCCGCTGCAACATGGACGGCAGCGAGTTCGAGACGCTGGCCTGGAACTTCCGCAACAACTGGGAAGTCGCCGTCGATTCCTTCGGCACGATGTGGCAGTCGGACAACGATGACGACGGCAATCGCGGCGTGCGGATCAACTACGTGATGGAGTTCGGCAACTTTGGCTACCGCGATGAGCTGACCGGCGCGGGTTGGAACGAGCCTCGAACCGGCTGGGAAGAGGACATCCCGCTCAGACACTGGCATCAGAACGACCCCGGCGTCGTGCCGAACCTTTTGCAGACCGGTGCCGGTTCGCCGACGGGAATCTGCGTTTACGAGGGTTCGCTGCTGCCATCCGTGTTTCAGGGGCAAGTGATTCACACCGATGCCGGCCCGAACATCTGCCGGGCGTATCCGGTCAAAGTCGATGGCGCGGGCTACACAGCCGAATCGGTCGAAATCCTGAACGGAGCCGAGAATCAGTGGTTCCGTCCGAGCGACGTCTGCGTCGCGCCCGACGGCTCGCTGATTGTGGCCGACTGGTACGACCCCGGCGTCGGCGGCCACCGCATGCAGGACGTCATCCACGGCCGGTTGTTCCGCGTGACGCCCGCTGACTCCGACACGACGAACAACTACTTGGCCGCCGAACTCGATCTGTCGTCGGCGGAAGGGGCGGTCGAAGCCCTCAAGTCTCCCAACATGGCGACGCGATACCTCGCGTGGAATGCGCTGTACGCGATGGGCGCCGACGCCGTGCCGGCGCTGGAGGCTGTGTTTCATGGCGACGAGAACCCGCGCCATCGTGCTCGGGCATTGTGGCTCTTGGGCAAGCTGATGCGCCGCGACGTCGATACGCTCGAAGAAGTCAAAAAAGGGTTGCAGGATGCCGACGACGTCATTCGTGTGACCGCCATTCGCCTTGCCAGGCAACTCATTCACGAAGGCGATGTCACATTCGACGACGTCGAGGGGCTGGCCAGGCTAGACGATCCTTCACCAGCCGTCCGCCGCGAGCTGGCGATTGCGATGCGGGATTTGCAGCATGTGATCTCCGACGAGGATGACGTCGCCGAGGCCTGGAGCGTTCTCGCTCGCCAACACGATGGCCAGGATCGCTGGTATCTGGAAGCGCTCGGCATCGCCGCCGACGGGCATTGGGACACATATCTGCCGGCATATCGTGCGCTGATCGGGGACGGCTGGATTGCGAACAAAGCGGCCTGCGACATCGTCTGGCGCTCGCGCAGCTCTATGACTCCACAACTGCTCGGGACGATCGTCGTCAACGGCCAGCGTCCCGCGGAGGAACTTCCGCGCTACTTCCGCGCGTTCGACTTCCTGCCGCAGTCTGAGATCAAGACGGGATCGCTAAGCTTTCTCGCGGTCGCCGACATTACACGGAATGCAGAATGGCGAACCTTCATCAAGGCCGAGGCATTTTCACGATTGCAGGGCGTGAACGTCGCGTCAAACGCGGAATTGGCGGAGGCGTTGAGCACAGTGCTGGACGCCTCGCGCGGGACCGATCAATTCGTCAGGCTGGTCAACTCATTCGAGGTAGCCGACCGCTATCCCGAACTGCTTTCGCTGGCGCAGGAACAACCCGATCAGCAACTTGGTGTTGATGCTTTGCGGGTATTGCTCGATCGCGGCCAGTTGGTTCTCATCGCTGACGCGCTGGCCGGCGACGATCCCGAGGCCGTCGAGCGGACCTTCACCGCCGTCG
>JANNSB010000502.1:0-1991 GCA_031402175.1 Planctomycetaceae bacterium | reverse complement strand
TAACCCGGCCGATTGGGCCGAGTGGCGATTCCAGTCCCCAGCCTGTTTTTTCACTGTCGTGTTGCTACAAGGCTGCTGTGAGGGACATGGTGGTAGCCGGGTGCGGATGCAGATCGACGACGCGACGATCGACTTCGAAGTGCTGGAGACCGGACACTTTCAGAACTTTCGCTGGCGGGAAATGGGGCATGTAACGCTGACCGACGAGCCGCTGCATCAACTCTCACTGAAGGTGCTTGAACTTGCGAACTTCGCAGTGATGGATGTGCGTCAGATTCGGCTCGTCCCGGTGAATGCCGTGCCAACAGTAGGTGGCGATGTCAGCGATGTCGTTCCCGACGTCGTGTTGCCGCCGCTCTTCGATGGCCCGCCAAGCACCGGCCGGCGCGTCGTGCACACACTGCCCGACGCGAGTGAAGCCGTCTATCTCACCGTCTACCTGCCGACGGACTGGCGAGAGGATCGAACATATCCGGTGCTCGTGGAACTGGCGGGAAACGGTCCCTACCAGAATGCAATGGGTGACACCTGCACCGGCCGCATTGAAGACGCCGAACTGGGAATCGGTCTGACCGGCGGCGACGGCTGGATCGTGGTCGGCCTGCCGTTCCTCAATGCCGCAGGAACCGAGCCGGCAACGCAGTGGTGGGGCGATTCGCCTGATTACGACGTGTCGGCCACGCTCGACTACTGGCACCGTGCGATTGAAGATGTTTGCGAGCATCACGGCGGCGATCGCGAGTGCATCGTCCTCGCCGGCTTCTCGCGCGGGTCGATCGCCTGCAATTACCTGGGCCTGCACGACGACTCGATCGCGGCGACTTGGAAGGGCTTCGTCTGCTGCAGCCACTACGACGGCGTGCTCACGGATTGGCCTTATCCAGACTGCGACCGCGAGTCGGCGATCGGCCGATTGCACCGATTGGCCGGAAGGCCGCAGTTGATTCTTTCGGAGTCCTCGGATGTCAACGGAGTGTCGTTCGATGCGGTACGGAAATATCTCACCGAGTCCAACGCAGAGGGACAATGGACGTTTGCGACGACCGGCTTTCACAATCACTCGGATGACTGGGCTATCAGGCCAAGCCTCGAGAGGCAACATGCCCGTCAATGGCTGCAAGAACTGATGATGGCGTTTCGGATGAATTAGACGTTGGCAATCTCCTGCTACTCGCCGGCAATGCAATAAAGCTGTCCCGCCGTACGCAGGTAAATCTCATTCCCCACAATCGCCGGGGAGGCGTCGATCGTTTCGCCGAGCGCGTTCACCGACAGCACTTCCAGCGTGTCGGCGGCGGCGATGACGGTGGTGTTCCCTTCGCGGCCGGTGAAGTAGATGCGGCCGGCGGCGGCAACGGGAGAGGCGTACATGTTGTCGATTCCTTCCAGCCGTTCGGGACCGAACAGCACGGCACCCGTCTCGGCATCGACACAGGTGATGACGTTCGTATTGCCTTGAGTGAAGTAGAGCCGGCCGTCGACGAGAATCGGTGAGGGAACATACGGCGTCCCTTCGCTGAGCCGCCAGCGAAGTGAGGTGGAATCGGTAATGTCGCCGCGTGAGGCGAGTGGAATGGCGAACGCGGCCGAGCCGCGGTAGCCGCTCATGCAGATGACGACATCATCATCCGGAGTGGCCATCAGCGGCGAGGGGATGGCGTTCACGGTCAAACCGCCGCAGGCCCAGAGCACATCGCCGTTCGAGAGGTCATAACTGCGAATGCGGTTGGTGCCGCAGACGACGACCTGTGACTGGCCGTCGTGATCCACGACGAGCGGCGTGGCCCAGGTGGTGACTTCGTCACGGTCCAACTGCCATTTCGTGTCGCCGGTCGCCGTATCGAGGACGGCGATGAACGACTGGTCCTCGTGGTCCCAGTTGACGATCAGCGAGTCGCCATGCACGACGGGTGTCGAGGCCTCACCCCAGCCGAACCGCGTGCGCATGTCGCCCAGATCGCGTTCCCAGAGCCGATTGCCGTCGAGGTCGT
>JANNSB010000501.1:0-3081 GCA_031402175.1 Planctomycetaceae bacterium | reverse complement strand
GAGGATTGTCGCTTTGGCCTTCAGGTGAACGGTAACAGCCGACTGGCACTGTGGAACATCGAAAACGAAGAGTTGCTGTTCGAGCATCACTTAGAAAGCGAACAATACCAGCAGGGCTTTGGTGCGATCTCTGGAGACGGGAGCACAGCTTTGACTGCTGGTTACGACTTCGGTGAAGTCAACGCGACAAGGGTTCAAGTTTGGGATCTCAATGCAGGCGAACTCGCGGGCGACCTGGCGTCTCTTGTCAATACTCCGGCATCACTGGAACTTTCCCGCGACGGTCGCGTCGCGGTCACGACATCCGCGGGCGCCATCGAAGTCTGGGATCTAGATACCAGAGAGCGGCTCCACCTCTTCACGGGACCAGAGCAGGACGTTCCCATGGTCGCCATGGCCGTCGACATCGGCCGGGCGACCGCCTTCTGGAGCGATGCGGTGCGGGTCTACGACCTGGAGCAGGGAGAATTGGTCGCGGAATGGGCACATGGTCGCGAAGCAGTGCCATATTTCTTTCTGTTCGACTACAGGCGAATCGGCTCCACGAGCGACGGTCGCTTCGTCGCGACCGTTGCCATTCTGAAAGGCAAACAGATTCAAGTCTGGGATATCGAGAATCACACCTTGCTGAATGAAATCACGGGTAAGTTTGGCCAAAGGGGGATCGCCATTGCTGAGGATGGTTACACTGTCGTCACCTCTTCCGGCGGGATGCCGGATGCGCGCATCAACATCTGGGACACCCGCCGCAAAGACCTCGACCTACCGGGCTTGCCCAACGGAGATGCTGTCGCCGTGGCACCGAACGGCGAACGATGCGCATTTGATTCCAATGGCGGCACCATCGACATCCATCTGTGTGAAAACGGCGAACTTCAAAGCTCGATCGACGCTCAAGATGAAATGACGGGCAAGATGGTTTTCAGCCGGGACAGCCAAGTGCTGTTTGTCCAAGTCGCTACACTTCCATTCTTGAACGAGGGGGGCGCGACCATTACTTCATGGAATATTGCGACGGGAAATCAGGTGCATTCCTTTACTCCGCCGGAGGGAGTGAATCTGTTGGAATCGACTGCCACAGGCGATCTCATTTGTATCAACGCGGAACATCAGCTTGAGATTTGGAGTCCTTCGACAGGTTCGCGTATCCGTCAGCTTGATGCCGAGTTCGACCCGGCTGAGGTGGTTGAACACAAAGTGACTCCGGACGGATCACGGGTCGTGTCGATCAACGAAAGCGGGGACGTGATCGTCAGCGACCTGGAGAGTGGTGACGTCATTCGCGACTTCACGCTCGGAGCGCCGTTGGACGTTCGGTTCGCGGCCTTATGCGTCAGCAATTCCACGCTGATTGCCGAGGACACCGAGAGTGACGGGGAATTGCACGTCTGGGAACTGGATTCAGGAGACCAAGTGCAGACGCTCAGCGGGCACGAGTACTCCGTAGGAAACATCACAATCACAGCCGATGGAAGGTATGCGATTTCATTGAGCCGGTACGAATGCGACCTTCGCCTATGGGATGTCGAGGCTGGTCGGTGTCTATACGTCGACTGGCTCGATGAGAGCGTTTCCTCTTCCGCGAGCATCGTGGTCAACGAGCGATGCGAACGGATCATCGTCGACCCCCCCGGCCCCCGGGCACATCTGTTCGCCGTCGAAAACCTGCCACCTCGCGGCGACGAGGTCGATGACGACGGCTCGCAATGATCTTTTCGGACCCCCTGCTAAACTGGTTTCATGAACGCCGTCGACCTCACCCGCGAACTCGTTTCCTTCGACTCCACGAGCTGTTACAGCAACGTCGATGTCACCAATTGCGTCGATGCGGCGCTCAGATCGCTGGGGTGCGAGGTCGAGCGGGTGGAGTATGTCGATCCGCAGGGGGTGAAGAAGGCCAACGTGATGGCGAAACTCGGCAGCGGGACCGGAGGGATTGCCTACTTCGGACACACCGACGTCGTGCCGGCCGACAACTGGTTCTTCCAGGAGCATGGGCCGTATACGGCGACGGTCATCGAAGACAAGCTGTATGGCCGCGGCACCTGCGACATGAAGGGGTCGGTCGCGTGCTTCATGGCGGCGGCCGCGAAGTTCCAGGGGAAGAAGCTGGCTCATCCGATCTACATCACCTGCACGGCCGATGAAGAGACCGGCGGACGTGGAGCCAGCGAAGTCGTCGAACGATCGGCGATGTACGCAGAGATGGTGGCCGGCGACTCCCGCGGCATCATCGGTGAGCCGACGATGCTCGACGTGGTGCACGCTCACAAGGGGGCCTACGGCTTCTTCGTGACGGCACGCGGTCGGGCGGCCCATTCGAGCACGGGGGAAGGCATCAACGCGAACATGGCGATGATTCCCTTCCTGCATGAGATGCACAAGATTCATCAGGAGACGCTGAACGATCCGCAGTGGCTGAACCACGAGTTCTCGCCGCCGCACATCTGTTGGAACATCGGCATCAACGACCATACGCGGGCGATCAACATCACGCCGCCACAGAGCGTGTGCACGGTGTACTTCCGTCCGATGCCGGGACAACAGCCGCAAGTGTTACTCGACCGCGCGAAGAAACTGGCCGACGAGATGGGCCTCGAATACAAACTGCAGATCGGCGGCCCGCCGCTCTATGTCGATCCGAAGTCGCCGTTCATTCACGAAGTGCTCAAGCTGGCCGGTCGCGAGAAGTCGCGCACCGTCGGCTACGGCACCGATGGCCTGAAGTACACGAACCTCAAGCATAAAGTCGTCATCGGCCCCGGCAGCATCTCGCAGGCCCACACGCATGATGAATGGGTGGAGCTTGATCAACTTGACAAGGCGGTTGATTTGTATACGCGGATGATCGAGGCGTGGTGCTTGTGAGTCACTTGTCTTATCGTAACCCGACGCGTTAGCGAGGGCGGCGTGAGGACGAGGGTTCATTCCAAGCACGAGCGCGGCTTGCGGAACCGGACCCGCTCGCGATCAATGCGAGCCTCGCTCCGCAAGCTGCCTTCCAATAATCGGAGCGCCGGCCCACACGTTCCCCTCGCTAACGCGTCGGGTTACTATGGGACTTGAAAGTCCCTCATCATT
>JANNSB010000500.1:0-4384 GCA_031402175.1 Planctomycetaceae bacterium | reverse complement strand
GTGGGGGATGCGGGCACTAAAGCAAATAATCGGTTGACGCAGCACGTAGCTTAATTCGAAAGAATTCAGCCGACCAGCAGAAGCTGAGTTTGTGCAAACTCAGCAACAGAAACTCAGCGACCGGCCCCGTCGCCGCGAATGACATAGCCGCGGCCGCGCACCGTATGCAGCAGCGGCATGTCGAAATCGCGGTCGATCTTGCTGCGCAGGCGGTTGATGTGCACTTCGATGACGTTGGTCACTCCTTCCCAGTCGGCGTCCCACAGATGCTCGCAGAGCATGCGTCGCGTCACCACGTCTCCGGCATTGCGGACCAGATACTCCAGCAGTCGAAATTCAGTGGGAGTGAGGTCGATGCGGCGGCCTTCCCTCTCGGCGGTGCGACTGGAGAGCTCGAGAGACAATGGACCCACGCTCAGCGTCGGAGTTGTTTGCTGTTGCGACCGCCGTGTGATGACGTTGAGGCGCGCCATCAATTCCGGAAACGCGAACGGCTTGACGAGGTAGTCGTCCGCGCCGGCCTGCAGACCGTGCACGCGCTCATCCACTTCGCTGAGCGCCGACAGCACGAGTACCGGAGTGTGCACTCCCTGCCGTCTCAACCGCCGCAACACTTCGAGGCCGGAAACTTCCGGCAGCATCAAATCGAGCACGACAACGTCGGCGTTCTGAGCGAGAGCTTCGTCGAGGCCGCGCTTACCATCGGTCACCCAGACACAACTGCAGCCGGCCTCTTCGAGCCCTTTCTGCAGGGCCTTGCCGAGCAAGGCGTCGTCTTCGACGATCAGGACGTCCATTGCCGGTGGTTGAGAGATGACATCACAAACGGTGTTGCAGCAAGCAAACGCTCGACGCGCGGGAGCCGAGACGATCGATACCAAGCGCGAGGAATCAACGCCAGCGCGAGTTCCGCGACATTACGAGTTTGTAAGAATCCTCGGGAAAAACAGGCTGTAGAACGACACGTTACGGAATTGTAATCTAACGGAAATTGCTTCGTGGTCGATGTGCTCATATAAGATTCGCATCGACTCGAAAGCGCTGTCGATTCCAACCACACGATCCCCCCGACCGTGCACAATTCGGCTCTCCTGACACAACCGTCGCTTGCGAGCGACGACCTGCCTCGCCACGATCACCTGCGGCATGCGATCGACCATGCAGCCCATCTGCTGCCGACGCAGGGCCCGATTACGGTGTTCGTGCATCATAACACGCTACACGCCTTCGAGCATCTGCCGTTCGAGCAGGCAGTGCTGAAAGGGGCGCAAACCTATGGCTGCGAACCGTACTTCTCGGAAGGCCGCTATCGCGAAGAACTTGCCCGCGAGCGCATCCTGCCGGCCGACCTGTCCGCGGTGCTGCTCGCCGATCTCGGGGACGACGCCGATGCATTGATCGGATTCATGGGCACGCGGTATCACCTCCGGCTGGCGATGCTGGAACACTCGCTGCAAACCGGTTCCGACGCGGAGATTCGCTGGGTGGTGTCGGAGACCGATGCGCTCAACCGTTTTCGGAAGGAAACCGCCGATCATGTCCGGCTGAAGACCATCGACGAGACCCGGCAATGGGTGCAGTCGGGACTGCATTCCGCGCAGCCAGCGACAGAACCACGCGCTCGGCAGGTGATGGAGGATCTCCTCAGGCAGTTCAACACCCCGCGCCTGGAGGGGTGGAGCGAATCGGCCTGGGAGTCGTTCACCCTGCATTTGCTGTGGAACATTTGTCGCGAAGGGGTGCGCGGAGTGCCGCAGCGCGCGGAGCCGGCGGTTGATGCGGTTCGGCATCAGTCTCTGCTGCGGCAGGCGACCGGGCACAACTGCGACGCATTGGTGCACGACATGCTGATTCGTTTCTGCGCGGCCTTTCTCGACCAGGGGTTCAGCAGGTGGCCGTTGCCCGATCGCGATCAGGGGTTTCTTGCGGCGTTCGCAACGCTCTATGGAACAGGCCGGCCCGAAGAGCCGTGGCTGAACGAGCTTCCCACGGAACTGCGGCGGATGCAGATCGCCAAGCTGACGCCGCTGGAGTCGATCGCCGATTCGCTGTCTCTGCTCGGGATACCTGAAGACGGGCAGGAGGCATACATCACGCAGACACTGCTCGCTCTGCCGGGGTGGGCGGGGATGATCTGGCAGATGGAGACCAATGCGGAATGGGCCGTGCGCCCGTCGCCCGCGGGAACGCTGCTGGAATTTCTTGCAGTGCGGTTGATTCTCGATCGTCTGGCGGCGACCGCGACCTTTCAAGAGGCCTATGGAGTTTCGTGTCCGCTCAACACCCTGCGCGACTGGCTGCGGCAGCGCGCTCCGCAAGCGCGCGGGGCGAGCGTCGATCAGCGAGCACATCTCATCTTTCAACTCGCCCAGGTGCGGGGCTGGAGTCCGCGCGATCTGTTTCACCAGTCACCCGAGGCGTGGTGCCTGCTCGTGGAAGAAATCGCGGCCTTCAACGAACTCGAACGCCGGCGGATCTACCATCTCGCCTACGAACGGCGCTATCGCACCTGGACTCTTGATGCCGTGCTGCTGCATCAGTCTCGTCCGCAGATTAAGACAGCCAAGGCGTATCAGGTCGTCACTTGCATTGATGACCGCGAGGAATCGTTCCGCCGGCATCTGGAGGAAACCGACCCCTCGTGTCAGACGTTCGGCGCGCCGGGCTTCTTTGCCGTGCCGATCTACTATCAGGGCGCTGCGGAGGCACATTATCGACCACTGTGCCCGGTCGTCATCAAGCCGCAGCACTGGGTGCGCGAGTCGGTCGCGTACTCGTTGATCAGCAGCAGCCGACAGAGGCAGGAGGCGCGAAAGACCCTCGGGAACGCCACTCATCAATTGCATGTGCAAAGTCGGACGTTCTGGGGCGGAATGTTGACCGCTTTGTTGGGGTCGCTGGCTTCGATTCCGATCGTGACGCGCATTCTGTTTCCGCGGATCACCTCGCGGTGCGGCAAGCTGTTCCAAAGGCTGATTCAGCCCCCGCCGGTCACGGAGCTGATGCTGCTGCGCACCGAAGATCCGCCCGGCCCTGATGGAGAGCACCTCGGCTTTTCGCGCGACGAAATGGCCGACAGCGTCGAACGCATCCTGCGCGACATCGGATTGACCCGCGACTTCGCCCGCATCGTTCTGCTGGTCGGACACGGCTCGGGCAGTCTGAACAACCCGCATGAATCCGCGTACAACTGCGGAGCATGCAGCGGAGGCCGCGGCGGACCAAACGCTCGAGCGCTCGCGTACATGGCGAATCATCCCGAGGTGCGATCGCGACTGCTCAAGCGCGGCATCGAGATCCCCGCCACGACGATCTTCGTGGGTGCCTACCACAACACTTGTGATGAAGACGTTGAGTTCTTCGATCTCGACCGCATCCCCACTTCGCACCGCCGGGAGTTCGAGGCCGCCCGGGACGCGATTGATGAAGCCCGCACCCGCAACGCACACGAGAAATCGCGGCGATTCGAGTCTGCCGACCTGACGCTTACACCGCGCCAGGCACTGGAACATGTACAGGTCCGAGCGGAAGACCTCTCGCAGGCCCGACCGGAATACAACCATGCCACGAACGCCATGTGCATCGTGGGCCGACGCTCGCGAACTCGCGGACTCTACATGGATCGCCGTGTCTTTCTCAACGACTACGATCCACATCAGGACACGGCCGAGTCAGCCATCCTGGCGCGCATTCTCGCGGCGGCGGTGCCGGTGTGCGCCGGAATCAGTTTGGAATACTACTTCTCTTGCGTTGATGTGTTCGGCTATGGTTGCGGCTCGAAGCTGCCGCACAACATCGTCTCGCTGCTGGGGGTGATGGAAGGCGCCGCGAGCGACTTGCGCACAGGCCTGTCGCAGCAGATGATCGAGATTCATGAGCCAATGCGAATTTTGTTCGTGATCGAAACAACTCCCTCGTCGATGCTGGGCATCATGCAACGCAATCCGGTGATCGGCCGGCTCGTCCTAAACGAGTGGGTCCAGCTCGCGCTGCTCGATCCCGATTCTGCCGCCATCCGGCTGTATCAGCGCGGTAAATTCGAGCCGTATCAGCCGGAATCAACTACCCTGGCGAGCGTCGCAACCTCGCGGGAGTGGTATCAGGGACGGCGGAACCATCTCGAATTCGCGGAGGTCGGCTTATGCGCGCCACTCGACACATCCATCGATCAGGAGAGCGATGAGTGACTGTCGACACGCTGTTCAACACTCTCGGCACCATCGTAGTGGTCGCCCCCGTGACCCTCCTGCTGCTGCTGGGGCTGACGGCGCTGTTCGGCATCAAGCCGAGCGAGGGCGCCATTGCAAGGTGCACAGAAGCGGCCGTCGTTATCGGACTCGTCTCCGCCATTGGAGTGCTGGCGCTGATGCTGATCGTCGGCAAT
>JANNSB010000499.1:0-4182 GCA_031402175.1 Planctomycetaceae bacterium | reverse complement strand
AACCCGAACGTGCTGGAGTGCCTCTATACGCCGCTTGTGGAAATGGCGACCCCATTGGCCCATGAACTGCTCGCCATGCGGGAGATGTTTTTATCGCGGCTCGTGTATCAGACCTACAACGGTTATGTCATGTCGCAGTTCAAGAAGATGCAAGCCGACATTCGCAATCAGGGAGAGGTGAAGTGGAAACACGTCATGCACCTGATTCGCTTGCTGATATCGGGGATCGGAGTCTTGCGGCAGGGGCTCGTTCCCGTGCGGGTCGACGAGTATCGCGAGCAACTGTTGGCCATTAGGCGTGGCGAGATGCCTTGGAACGAGACTGAGCAGTGGCGGCTGAGTCTGCATCGCGAGTTCGATCAGGCACTTGGTGAGACAAAGCTGCCGGAACGTCCCGACTACCATCGGGCCAACGAGTTTCTTATCAAGGCTAGGGGTTTTGCCTACCAGGGACGCTCCGGATGAGTATTGATTCGCGCCTCCATCGACAAGTCGCCGAGCACCCATACCCACTGCTGTTCGTCACGATCAGCGGCGCGCATTTCTATGGGTTTTCATCATGCGATTCCGACTACGATCTCCGGGGCGTTCATCTGCTGCCGTTGCCGACAGTGGTCGGACTCGAGCCGGGTGAAGAAACCGTCGAGAAATTGGGAGTTTATGACGGCCTGGAGATCGATCTCGTCACGCACGACGCCAGGAAGTTCTTTGGGCTCATGCTTAAGAAGAATGGTTACGTGCTGGAGCAATTGACCTCGCCGCTGGTAGTGCATTCCACGCCGGAGTACGACGAGCTTCGGGCGCTGGCACCCGATTGCATCACCAGGCATCATGCACATCACTATTTGGGTTTCGCGGCGAATCAGTGGAAACTGTTCTTGAAGGAAAACCCGCCACGGGTGAAGCCCCTGTTGTACGTCTATCGAGTCCTTCTCACCGGCATCCACCTGATGCGAACGGGACTTTTGGAAGCGAACCTCTCGCGACTCAATGACTCATTCCGTGTGTCATACATCCCCGATCTCATTGAGCGCAAGATCGCAGGCACAGAGCAGAGCACACTTGATGCCATCGACCTGGTGTTCCACCAGCAAGAATACCTGCGACTCGAAGCGGAATTGAAGCACGCCTTCGAACTGAGCTCGCTTCCCGAGTTGCCGCGATGTGGGAACGCTCTCAATGATCTGTTGATACGACTACGGTTGAAATAGCTACCCCACCGTCCTCCACGGCGGACTGTTCACATCCGGCAGCAAGCGGTCGAACTCGGCGATCAGGTTTGTCTCGTAGTCGCCGCGATAATTGTCGGCGAAGAAGCGGGGAAGGGCCTCGCTGTTGAACCGTGCCCAGCTTTTGTCTTCGTGGCCGGGGTTGATCGGATAGAACGACGCCCCAACCGCCTGGGCGGCTTTCTTGTCGCCGGGGGCGTCGCCGACCATCAGCATCTTTGAAGGCTCGTAGCCGAACGCCTGGCAGGCCGCGAGCGATTCCTGCTTGCTGCCGACTTCTTGGCCGCAGATTGCCTGCACGTACTGATCGATCGAATGTTCTTCCCACTCCTTCTGCAGTGCGGAATTGGGTGTGGCCGAGCAGACGATGAGGTCGGCTCTCCCCTGCAGACTGACGAGCGCCTCGCGCACTCCCGGAAATGGTGGCACGCCGTGCACGATGCGGGCCACATTCTCATCGACGGCCCGTGACCAGGCGCAGGCGATCTTCAAGTCGGGGTCGCCGGTGCGTTCGGCCTCGGGGCAGACGGTCTTGGTGCCGAGCTTCGATTCGCGGGCGATCCAGTCGCGCAGCCCCTGCAAGCGCATTAGATCGACCTTGCGGGCGCGCACTTCGGGCCGCACAGCCAGCATATCGAGAGCGTGCACATACGCCGGAAACCGGTTGGTGCCGCGCCCGTTGGAGTAGAGATTGATGAACTCGACCACTTCGCGGGCGTACTTCGAGATCGCCTGCAGCTGCATGTGCTCGACGAACGCCGGGATGAAGCACTCCTTGTGCTTGATCTCCATCGTATCGAACGCGCAGCCGTCGGAATCGATGGCGACGAGATAGTTGTGCTGCTTTTGAAAGCGACCCAAACCCAGTTGCGACATCCGCTCCACCTCGCTTGAATGATTGAAGAACGGTGCCGATTGTGGAGAGTGGGGCGCGCGCCGTCCAGCTTGAAGCATTCCTGCTCCATCGGGTCATGTTGTGAGGTGGACCCCAATTGTTGGACAGCTTTTGTGTTTAACAGTGGAGTGCCCCGCGGGTGGCCCAGATAGCTGTGCTATCTGGGTCGACGAAGTCGATGGGAGGTTACAGCGACGCATTCATCGTTAGACACGGTCTCGCCTGATCCAGGTGTTCACAAGACCTCCCACGGCTGCCGCCGCCCCGAAAGAATCTTTCGGGGCCACCCGCGGCACGCGGAGTGAGTCTAGCGATGAGGGATGAGCGCGAGCAGCCCGAAGGGCTGTCAGCCTGTAGCCGGCGGTTGAGCGCAGCGATATCCCCGGAGTCCGATCCGCGCAGCCCCATCAGGGGCGGCAGAGAATAGCCCAAGACGCAAGTCCTGGGTTCGCAAACTCACTACCCGCGAAAGCCCCGTGAGGGGCGACAGAAAAATCTCGCATCGAGCGCCACCACGCGCCCCGCATGCCTGCCCTGCTTCGCGATGCAGGCATGGCACCCAAAAGATGCCACCCCGCCGCGGGTATCGTTCGGATGTCGGCCGCCGAAGTGAATGAGATCGAACGCTTTTTGGCGGAGAATCCGGACTGATGTCAGGCGACTTTTCCTCGTCCTTCAAATAGGGGGTGCCATTAGTGGCACCCCTTTTCACATCAAATCAACAGATGGGGATGAAAGTCTGTTGCTCCCTGATCAGAAGAAGATCGTTTCGCGATCGAGCATTCAATTGTGCAATGCCTCCTTGCTTGGTTCGTGCCAGAATCTGAAAATCACGTCTCGATCTCTCAATTGATGTCAGATTCCAAATCAACATCCCCGTTGTCCGAATGCTCGCTTTGATGTCCGCAGTCTTGCCCGCAACAACTCCCCGCACGATGCGCCGCATCTGTTGCCATGCGATGACGCCCCAACGCAAGAGAATCGACAATGGAGTGAACTTAAGGAACCTGACATACTGCCCGTAACGCTGTCTCGAAATTCGAACGTGATCGACCGTTCGTCCACCTTCACGATGACCGCCAAGGGCGCCCGACACGAGACCGACTTTCAGGCCGGTGTGCCGCACTCGCGCTGCAAACTCGCTGTCTTCTCCATACAGAAAGAAAGAAGGGTCGGAACCACCGACGCGATCGATCACGGAACTCCTGAGAAGCCAAAGTGCCGCTGGCAGAAACGACACGTTTTGAGTTACTCCGCCGCTGCCAAGTGGCTCTTGCAACTCGATTCCTTCATCCCTTAGGTAGCGGCGAAAGCCATCATGAATCGCTTTCCCATCGTAATCACATTGCACCGGACTCAATACTCCGAATGCCTCGTCGTCGGCAGCATCGATGCACGTCTGAATGCACGTCGGCCACACCCACGCATCTTGATTCAGGAGGAATAGGAATTGAACTCCGGCTTGACATGCCTTGGCAATTCCCACGTTGTTTGTGCGACCGAAGCCAACGTTCTTCTCGAGGCGAATGACGTCCACCGACGGCCATGTCGCGGCAATAAAGTCAGCGGTACCATCGCTTGACGAATTATCGATTACAATGATGCTCGGCTTGGCGGTAGATGCTAGAACACTTTCGATGCATCGCGTAATCCACTGACGTGCGTTGTAAGTTACGATGATTGCAGCGGTGCCCATTTCGTCAGTCGGATTGGAATGTTGCGGTTGCACCGCGACTTACTCGGCGGCTTCGCCGGGTGGCACTGTCATCTTGATGGTGTGCCACTGGCTTTGCCAGTGCGGAATGCGACTGACTTTCATGTCTGGCGACGCTGCATCGGAAAACCAACCTCCCGTTACACTGGCACAGCCGCCTGGTGCCACGGGCGAGCAAGTGTAGCGGCTCGTCTATTGATGATTGAGGAAGTTTCAAAACCCAGTTTGGTTCATGTGATGGCGCGTCAGTTGCATGAGTGTGGGCATGAAAGGAGGCATTCTCATGCTCATTACCCTGTATGGTCAGCCGATCAGACGTCGGCCCAATACCACAGGGTCCAGGA
>JANNSB010000498.1:0-6718 GCA_031402175.1 Planctomycetaceae bacterium | reverse complement strand
GTCCCCTTCCATCGTCGTAATGGGGATCTCCTCGGCCCACATCTTGAACTCGCGCTGCCAGTTGGGAATGAGGGGCTTGGGGCAGATCATCAGCACGCGACGAACCTGCCCGCTGCGCAACAGTAGGCGCAGCGCGGTGATGGTCTGCATCGTCTTGCCGAGCCCCATTTCATCTGCCAGCAAGGCGGCCTTCTGCGAAAAGAGCCACGCGATCCCTTCGTACTGATAAGGGAACGGCTCGAAGGGCATGATGAGTTCCTGCCCGCGCAGCCACGATTCGAGCGGAGGCTGCAGCAAGTAGAACAACCGATCTTCGAGCGACAGTGCATCGCTGGGAGGCTTGATGCGCGTCGATCGCCTGGGCCGCTGCGCTTCGTCAACGGGCTTGGGGGCGGCGATGGGGCGCAGCGATTCTTCCGGCGCCGGCTCCTTCGGCGGCAGCAGTTCGATCCCTTCGGGGAACGTGAGGCTGACCGTCTTGATTCGCGGCCAGAAGGGTTTCCAACTCGGCACGAAGCCCGGCGGATTGAGGTTCCCAGTGTTCTGCGTCTCGATCCGCTGCCAGCGCTTGAGCGCGCCGTTGAGACCCGCCAGATGAATGTCGGGGGACGGGAGCGACGTTACTCCTGCGCGAACCTCCATTCCGGTGGCGAGTTCCTCGAGGAAGAGGGGAGCTATGTCCTTCTCCCTCTCCCCCGCAATCGACTCTCCCACGCCTGTATCGGCATCTTGCGGGAGAGAGGGTCGGGGTGAGGGGCGCAGCTCAAGCTCCGTTCCATACCCCTCACCCCAGCCCTCTCCCCCACATTCGACCGCCGCCTGTATGGCCGGATCGACTGTGGGGGAGAGGGAGTGAGAAGCGCACGCCGCGTCTTCACACGCATCCGCCGCGTACATCGGCAGACCGATCGGCAGTTCTCTGTCAATGAGTCTGGGTTCCGATCGACTCACGCCGCCGCTCCCCGCAGAGTTTCGAAGAGAGCCTCCGCCACTCGTTCCAACGGCTCGTGGATGTCGGCCGACTCGGGAATCGATCGCGTCAACTCGCCGACACGCGCGACATCATCGGCGAAGTCGGCATGCACGCTGCCATTCCAGCCAGTGAACTTGATGCCGGCGCCGGCCGATTCATCAACTGCCTTCACGAGCAGCACCACGGGAACATCCACGAACCGCCGCAGATCAAGCAGTTCGGGCTGATCGACGATCAAGAGTTCCGGCTTCACCTGCACACGGTCGGCCAGAGTCTTGCCAATCAGTTCCGACAGCACGACAGCCTTGAGCGTGGGGCCGTAGAGGATTTCCTGAGTGCGGTTGGGGCGCACCGGCGTCGTGCACTGAAACTCGAGCGGCCGGCCCAGATGATTCGAGACCAGCAGCCCGCCCACGTGGCCGACCGCCGCGACCTCGACGACGTGGAGAAACCCCAGTCGTGTCTTGACATCGGATGTGCGCTGCGACATGAGGTCCGTTCGGTGGGACAGACATTCCTGTCTGTCGCGTTCAGGTTGATGCCGACTTCCTTGGATTTCCAGCCTGCAGTTTTCGGTCCAGACAACCCAGATTGCCTACCCAACAGATCGTCTGCAGCCGACAGCCGACTTCAAGTTCGCTGCCGTCGCACGAATGATCGTCAGAATGGCGTCGGCGGTTGAGAATGCGGACTAGACTCCGATGGGAAACGTCAACTTCACCGGCCCGCGAGGGGAGCCGACCAACGTGGAGTTTGCCGGTCATTCCAATTGTGACGACGCCCCTCCACAATGGTCCGCGATGCCGCAGGACGCTCTCCCCATCGATCCCCCAGCGCTCGCCGACACCCCGCGGAAACGGTCCGCGCGGGAACGGATCGTCCGGTGGATGCTGCTGTTCGGCTGGCTGAGCGCGATCCTGCATTTCTGGCCGAAGGACCGCTGGGCCGGCCTGTCGCTGTGGTTCTATGGAACGCCCTGGGGAGCGATTCATTTGATCGCCGTTTGCACTGTGTTCGCCGCGCTCTTGAAGCAGCAGACCCGATCGCCGCGACTGCTGTGCGGTTCGCTGGCCTTGCTGATCTTGTCCGGCGGCATGTGGCTGGCGACCGACTGGAATTGGCGCGGTGATGCGACATCCGCAGATGATGCGCCCGCGGACGACGCCCGGCCGATCCGTCTGCTCGTGTGGAACACTTGTCGCGGACGCGGCGGCTGGGAGAACGTCGCCGCCGAGATTCGCAAACACGATCCCGATGTCATCTGCCTGGTCGAGGCCGGCGCGTATTCCGAGGAGATGCGTTCGATGTGGGAGAATTACTTCCCGGACCACGATGTCTCGATGCTCGGTGGCAGCATCGTCTGCATCGTGCGCGGCGCGGCCGGCGAGTGCACGCCGGTCGACCTGACTCCCGACAGCAGCCTGCGCATCCTGCCGGTCGAAGTGCGGGGCCAGTCGTTCCACTGCGCGATCGTCGACATCGAAAGCTCGATCTTCAATGTGCGGAAGAGGCCGCTGGTGCGGCTGGCCGACTCGCTCAACGATGTCGCCGGCCCCGTCATCGTCGCGGGCGACTTCAACACGCCGACCGATTCGGTGCACTTCGCGCGGCTGAGTGAAGATTTCTCCTCCGCGTGGAACGAGATCGGCAACGGCTACAGCGCCACCTGGCCCGTGCCGCTCCCGCTGATGGACCTCGACCAGGTCTGGCACAACGCGGGCGTCGCCGTTCGCTCCTTCAACCTCGGCTGGTCGAGTGCGTCGGATCATCGGCCGGTGATTGTGGAGTTCGTTGTCAAGTAGTGGAGGCGCCGCGTGGAAGTCCGAATCTCTAGAGCGCAGCTCAAGTCGCTGTAGCGTCGGTTTGCAAATCTTAAAGAGAGACCGCGGATGCAACGGATGACGCGGGTCTTCGCGGATCTGAAATCTCAGATCTGCGGTAATCCGCGTCATCCACGGTCCATTTCCTGCGTTTACGAGAGACGCTACATCAGTACGAGTTCCGCTCTAATCCCCGCCGTTCACTCCGCACATCGCTTTCGTCCTGAAAATGTTCACAAAACGGGCCGGCCGGCCCTACGAGTGAAAGAGGGAGTTTGTGACAGGGTGACGCAGTGGCTCATTCCACGCGCTGGCAGTGGTAACTTGTCGTGTGCACACTCTGCGACGTGTAGGGCAATCAGCCTCCCTCACGCCGGCATCCACTGCCTGCTACGCCGGAAGACACATTGCCTCCCGAATCGTCACCGGACGAACTCGCCTTTCTACCCCTACGGCCCCGGTTGCGCGTGATTGCCTTCCGCTTCGCGGTGCAGGCATGGCACCAACAGCCCGGAGGGCTGGGAACCCTGTCGGGTTCCTCTTTCACCTGAAAGGCTCACGTTTTCTCGGCAGGGTGGCTGGGGTCAGGTTGCTGTCAGCAGCGTCGAGTGTCAATTGATGGCGATCGGCAACCTTGCCCCCAGCACTCGGGGGGCACGTCTAATCACGACTCGGCTGGGGGCTCCCGATGGTCGACCCCAGCCACCCCGCCGTCGACTCCTGCCGGTAGATGACCGTCCCCCGTAGACTCCGATGATCCTCGACGCTCTCAACCGTGTGACCTCGGTCGTGGATGACAACAACATCCACCTGGCCGACTGCGGCTACGCGAGGCAATGCTCGAGTTGCACCAGGGGATCGGCGTCGATGAGCTGCAGGTCATACTTCTCCTGCAGGATGGCGAGGACATTGTCGGTGAAGAACGCCGGTTTCGCGGGGCCGATGCGGATCCCCTTGATGTCGAGGTACAAGAGCGTCAAGAGGACCGCAACGGCCTTCTGCTCGAACCACGAGAGCACGATCGACAACGGCAGGTCGTTCACGCCGCACTCGAAGGCGTTCGCCAGCGCGACCGCGACCTGAATCGCTCCGTAGGCATCGTTGCATTGACCCATGTCGAGCAAGCGCGGCAGGCCGGCGACGGTGCCGTAGTCGTAATCGCGAATGCGGAACTTGCCGCAGCCCAGCGTGAGGATGATTGAGTCGGCCGGCGTCGATTCGGCGAACTCGCGATAGAAGTTGCGGCCGGGCTCGGCTCCATCGCAGCCGCCGATCAGAAAGAAGTGACCGATCTCCCCCTTCTTGACGGCTTCGACGATCTTGTCGGCGAGACCGACGATCACTCCGTGATGGAAGCCGACCTGCGAATCGGCGACATGGTGTTCCTTGAGGGGCTGACACTCGCGAGCGCACTCAATGACTTCGGAGAAGTCGCTCGCAACGAGCCGACGTCCGCCCGGGACCGCAGTCACGCGGGTCGTAAAGAGTCGCCCCTTGTAGGCGTCCCAGGGGATCAGCACGCAGTTCGTCGTCGCCAGCACGGGGCCGGAGAACTTCGAGAACTCGACCTTCTGCTTCTGCCACGCGCCGCCGTAATGCCCGGCCAGATTGGGGTGATTTCTGAGTTTCGGATAGGCGTGAGCCGGCAGCATTTCACCGTGCGTGTAGACACTGATGTCGGTCCCTTCGACCTGCTGCAGCAAGTGGTACAGGTCGAGCAGGTCGTGACCGGTGATGAGGATGCCTGGGCCGGCCTTGGTGCCTTCGTAGACCGTGGCGGGAGACGGATCGCCAAAGAGTTCGCGGTGTCCCTCATCGAGGAGCTGCATCACCCTGAGGTTCATGCGACCGCATTCGAGCACGAGTTCCAACAGGCTGTCGATGTCGAAGTTGACGTTGGTGACGGTCGCGAACAACGCCTCTTCGATAAAGCTGCTGACGGCCTCGTCCGATTTGCCGAGCCTGCGGGCATGATGGGCATACGAGGCCATGCCCTTCAGTCCGTAGAGCAAGGTCTCCTGTAGCGATTCGACATCGGCGTCTTTGCCGCATACGCCGACATCGGTGCACGCCACGCCATGGGCCGTCTGTTCACACTGATTGCAATGCATGGAGCGTCTTTCTGGAAGGATGCGTGTTGATCGCTGTTGCTTCGTCACACATGAATTAACCGTTCCGATGTTGCAGGGCGTGTGCCAATCGCGAAGTGGCGCGCGAGTTCGAGCGAGATCACAGCGGAATCTCATCCGTGGGAATCGCTGAGAATGACCTGTCGACGAGTGCCCTGTGCACTGTCGCACACGGCTGAACTGCAGGTGTGAGCCTGTGGCGCGCAGCCGCTCCGCATCGGCCTGCATCTCATGATCGGGATTGCACGGATGGCCCCGAAAGATTCATTCAGGGCGGCGGCAGCCGTCGGGGGGTGCGCGATCGCGATCATCTCGAATGCAGCCGGCAATTCTAATGCGGCCACAACAACCACCTCCCACCGACTTCGTCGTCCCCGATAGCAAAAGCTATCGGCGTGTGGCACGCCACGACCAACGGGACCAACGGGACCAACGGGAGCGGCGTGGCGAGCGCGGGGCACGTTTCGACTTCAGAGAACCCGTTTCAAGACTGAGTCCCGCAAGGTGCGGTTCCACCTCATCGACGCGAAAACTCACGACGCACTCGCTAATGCTTCGGGTTACGATGGCTCCCGCCTCCGGTCGCTTCAATTCGCCAACGGCAGGTAATCGGTCGTGATGCTGCCGACCGGCGCGATCACTTCGTGGACCAGATAGGGACCGCTGCGAAGCACGAGACGCTGGTTGTAGGGGAACTCCGCGAGATGTTCCTTGGGGAACCTTTCCGGCAGGGAAGGCTCGCTTCGCGAATCGAGATCTCCGAGTTCGTCGGGATTGAAACCACTCTCCAACAGATTCGTCACGACGAATCGCTGCCGTGAGTGATCGAGCGCATCGACCATCTCAGCGACTCGGCTGGGAAAGACCCGTGCTTCGACGTCCAGCAGCACGAATCTGGTTGATGGCGACAGATCCAGCTTGCGATACAGTCCGACCAGATAGCCGCTGTAGACCGTCAGTTCGCCGTCCTCCAGATCCTGTGACTCCAGGAAGTCGATAACCGGCCTGAGCTGCGTATGATTGACGACCGGCGATCGCTGCAGTGCGTCCTGTACGACTTCCGTGGGGCCTTCCCGCAGGCACGACCACCAGCAAGCGAGCCGATCGAGTTGCACCGCCTGCGTCGACAGGACGAGCATCGCCAGTCCTCCCACGAGCAGAGGTCGAAGCTCTGTTCGGGATTGCAGGCGTCGCAGTGCTGCATCTCCCGAGATACCCAGCGCGATCAGCACACCGGAGGCGTGAATGTACAGCAGTGGATGCTGCAGGCACATCACTTGAATCATCCAGCCCAGGTAGAACGCAGCCATGATGGCTTGCGGCCGATTGAATTCAGCGACACCGGACTGACGTTTCCGAATCAGTTGAATCAGTCTGCCAACCGCGATCGGCGCCGCCACCAGATGTGCCCACCACCACGGGGAGAGCCATTGATAGAGCGTCGCAATTCGTTCAAGGCTCCAACGATTCTGGCGTGAAGCGAAGTACTCGGGATTCCAGTTCGTGGCGACATCCAAGAATGGCCCCCACGCACCGGTCGACCACAGCCACGCGACGCCGATCGCTCCGGCGATGAGTCCGCCGAGCAGAAGGCCGCCAGCATCTCCCCCGATGGCGATTCGCCAGTTGACAACTCCCTCTCCCCCGCGCTGCGTCCTCCGCTCATCGTGAGCATTGCCAGCGGGGGAGAGGGTTGGGGTGAGGGGCGCAGCATGGAGGTACTTTGGGCCCCTCACCCCGGCCCTCTCCCCCACGTTGGCATTCTGTCCGAGTTCAAAGCTTTCCAGTGGGGGAGA
>JANNSB010000497.1:0-2752 GCA_031402175.1 Planctomycetaceae bacterium | reverse complement strand
CAACCGCCGAACCTCTCGATCGCGAGGCAAACTCTTCTACCGCCTCGCCCAGCAGGCGGTCACAGTCGATCCGGTCCCCATCGGAAAACTCCGACAACCACAACATCCGGGGGGCGGTTGAGTCAAGTGCATACCTCTATTGAAGATTGAGTAATTGGGATTGCGGATTTGACGATGGAAGAATGACAGCCCCGCAGGGCAAAAGAGAGTAACCCGGCGGCAACGCCCTGAATCTGGCGATCGAGAATGGTCCCAATGGCCCGCAGGGGCAACAGTAGTCTGCCGCCACTGACTTCGTCGTCCCAAGTTACACTCCACATCAACCTGGGCGACCCGCGCCACATGACATGCCTCCCTGCCGCCGTATTCACAATGCCATGAAGAAGACGCCTCCCGCCGCCAGCCCGGATGCTTACGTCGCTGCTCTCGCCGGATGGCAGCGCACAACCGTCGAGCGGTTGCGGACGACCGTGGTTGCCAGCGCGAAGCTGGACGAGGTCATCAAGTGGGGGCACTTGGTCTATCTGTCCAATGGGCCCGTGCTGCTGATCAGAGCCGAAGAGAGTCGAGTGCTGTTCGGGTTCTGGAGGGGCAAGCGCCTGCGCGAGATTGAAGAACGACTCAAGCCCGGTGGCAAGTATGAAATGGCCACGCTCGAACTGCACGAAAATGACAGTCTCAGTCAAACAACAGTTCGCCGGCTCACCAAGGCGGCCGTAAAGCTCAACAAAACACTTGGCAACCCCACTGACATCTAGCCTCCATGCCGGTAGAGCCTCCTGATGCACTCGGCGGCGATGGATTGAGTCTTCGGGTTTCGTGCGGCGTCCATCCCTCTTACTTCAGTTGCTGCACGATCAATGGGATCGCGCGCCCCAATGCCCGGGCGCGGTGGCTGAGGCTGCGCTTCACCAGCGGGCTGAGTTCGCCGAATGTGCGGTGATATTCGGGGATCAGAAAGTGTGGGTCGTAGCCGAAGCCATTGCTGCCGCGCGGGTCGTCGACGATCAGTCCTCTGCAGGTCGCCTCGACCGAGACCCGCACGACGCCGCTGGGGTCCGACACCGCGACGTGACACACATAGCGGGCCGCCCTCTTGTTCATCGGCACACCCGCGAGTGCAGCGATGAGCTTCTCGTTGTTCGAGGCGTCGGTGGCGTTCGGACCGCTGTAGCGGGCGGAGTAGACGCCGGGCTGGCCGCCGAGTAGATCGACCATCAGACCACTGTCTTCGCCGAGACACCAGTCTCCCAGGTGCAGCGCGGTCTGCGTCGCCTTGAGGGCGGCATTCTCGGCAAACGTGCTGCCGGTCTCTTCGACATCGGGGACGTTCGCGAACTCATCGACGGCATGCACGTCGATGCCCCAGGGAGCCAACAGATCCCTGATCTCGGCGAGCTTCTTGGCGTTGCGGGTGGAGATGATCACGGAATCAAAGTGCCAGGCATCAAGTGACAAGTGCCAAACTCGCATCAAGTGAAGGGTATCAAGTCAGGCGATCCATTCAGTCTTTGGTCGGCACTTGCCACATTGCAAAAGCCGCATCCTCCGCGATGGCCAGCGGCGTGTACCTGGGGTGCCGGGATTCCTTGTACGGGTCGTTGTGTTTCGTGTTGTAGCAGCAGATGAGGGCCCAGCGGGGATTGTCACTGCGATTCTGGTCGGACCGGTGCAGCAGGTTCGCGTGGAAGAAGACCGCGTCCCCCGGTTCCAGTTCGACGTAGACCAGTTCGAGCCGCTGGAGGGCTTCATTGACCCGTTCCATGTCGGCCCCGGTCTGGTCGCCGGTCTTGCCGTGCTCGATGCGGCCTAGCAGGTGCGACCCCTTCAGCACCTGCAGGCAACCGTTCTCTTTCGTGGCGCGGTCGATGGCGATCAGGCAGCTTCCCATGTCGGGGTAGAGGCAGCCGTTGTAGTACCAGTAGCCGTAATCCTGATGCCACTCCCACGCCCCTCCGACCTTAGGCTCCTTGAGGATGAGCTTGTGGTGATAGTGATACACCTCGTCCCCCAGAAACGCCTGCATCGACCCGGCCACTCGCCGGCTGCGGGCGATGGCTGAATACAGATCGTCGTTGAGTTCGTTCCGCACGGCGAGTACGACGGCCACGCCCCCGGCATCCTTGCGGCCGTAGGCTTTCTCCGACAGTTCGCGGTCGCCCCGCGCGGTCTTGTCGAGTAGTTCGGCTTCACTGGCATTCAACAGTCCACGGGCGATGAAGTAACCGTCGGACTGAAATGCAGCGAGGTCGCGCGAGGTCGGTGAGTAAAAGTTGTTAGCCATTCATGAACGAACTACGTCGGCTCGTTCTCCCCTTCGATGACACCGGGTCCGAACGATTGAATATGAAACTCGATCGCGGAAGTGACGTCCGCGACTGCGTCGTCGAGTGTGTCTCCCTGGCCGATGACCACGCCGCGCAAGCCCAGCGGATAAGCGATGTAACCGTCAGCGTGCCGTTCGACGATGTTTTGGAATGCTCGCTTCACCGATCGTTCTCCTTTGAGACCAGCGACTCCATCCATGGTACCACCTGAAATGTTGTGTTGCACTGCCCTATTGATCGCGGCGAATGCTTGTGCGTCTCGAAAGTCGGTGGATTCAGATTCTCCCTCTCCCCCACGGGAGAGCATGATTCGTGACAGCGTTTCGTTGTGGGGGAGAGCGGCTGTGTTCATTGTCAATGGTTTTCTAAGCGAGTTTGGGGTTCCAGGGGGTATTGTTTTTGACCATGGTGTTGAGGATGACGAG
>JANNSB010000496.1:0-6241 GCA_031402175.1 Planctomycetaceae bacterium | reverse complement strand
TCGGCAAGACCACGCTCGCCATGGCTGGGGCGCGCGAGAGGAAGCAGGAACTCTACATCTATCAGTGCACGGCGGACACCCGGCCCGAAGACCTGCTGGTGACCCCGGTGCTCGCGGAGAGCGGGAGGATTCAGTATCAGGCGTCGCCGCTCGTGACGGCCATCATCAAGGGGGCGGTCTGCGTTCTTGATGAAGGGAACCGCATGAATGAAAAGTCCTGGGCCAGCCTCGCGCCCTTGCTGGACCATCGCCGCTATGTCGAGTCGATTGTGGCCGGAGTGACGATTCCCGCACATCCCGACTTTCGCTGCGCGGTGACGATGAACGAAGACGATTCGACCTTCGAGATCCCCGACTACATTTTGAGCCGGTTGCAGCCGACGCTCACGCTGTTGCATCCCAATCGCCAGGACGAGTTGGCCATTCTCAGTTATCATCTCCCCTTCGCGGACGAAGAGATCCTCAACCTGACGGTCGAGTTTCTGCAGCAGTCGCATCAGCTCAAGCTCGACTTCTCGACCCGCGACGGCATGAACGTCCTGCGCTATGCCATCAAGCGGATGGCGCAGTCGCCAGATCATCCCATGTCGAAGGATGAAGCCTGGCGGGAGTCGCTGTTGCGCTGTCTGGGAGACGAGGCTCTCGATCTGCAATCGCTGGCCGAACGCAAGCGCCAGACGCTCGGCGGCTCGGCGATTCCGATGGGACTGGGAGACTTCTTCTTCGATCCCTCGAATCCGCTGCACCCCGACAACCTGTCGGATGATGATGATGATGATCTGGACGAAGAAGATTTCGATGAAGAGTTCGACGAAGACGAGCCGTGAACGCAACGTCACCGCTCGGTTCGCGAATCGACGGCAAGAGCCTGCCGCTTGCGCTTCAGTCGCGTGAACAATTCGGCGAAGCGAGTGGCCGCACTCGGCGCGGCGGCGCATGGTGTCTCGATCGTGTTTACAGCGACACTTGTCCCCGCTGACGTATCCATCGCCAGGATCACCTGCTCCGATACTGCCGGCGCCTCGTGGAATGAAACCACTGCCGGCTCGCAGGCAGTTTCGTGTGGCTCGGCTTCCAGCGTCTCGGGCTCGACCACATCGTAATCGATCTCAAGTTCATCGGTATCCGCGATCAACGGTTCCTGTTCCCGACTCACCTGAATTCCCGCCCGCAATTCGTGAATCGCTTCCAGCACGCTGATCTCGGGCCAACTCTCCTCGACGAACTCCTCGATCCACCTGGCATCGGGAGCCTCATCTTCGAGTTCCTCGATGGCATGATCGACATCGACGAACGCCAGTGGACGACTGGTAAGGGGCGCATCGATTGTGGACGCCGATGCGCCATGCATAATGCTTTCCGATGTGACAGACTCGCGAGACCCCTGCGGTAAAGGAGAGACCATGTCACTCCGGTGAAGCTGTACAACTTCCTGGGCCAATTCGAACTGAGCATACGGATCAAAGACCGGAATCTCCTCGTACTCGTCCCCGTGCCGCGTCTCGCTCTGTTGCGGGAGGAGATCTCCGATAACCTGCGGCGGGGCGATCGCGTCGGCGTCGTTCGGCCAGTCGGCCCCAATTTCAAAAGCCGCCCACTCTTCGGAAGGAGACAAGTCGGCAGCCATCTCGATAGGCGACTCGACGGCGGCGATCGCCGGAACCAAATGAGCTCGCTCGCCCGCCGTGGCGCGTACTTCAACAACACTGTTGTCGGGCGTGCTGCAGTGGATTGCCTCTCCGACGTTGGCGGATTCTACGGAGCGAGGTTCATTCCAGACCATTGGAAGCTGTCGCAGTTCGGCAAGTCCCATCCGCACCAGCGACTCGTCCACGATCGGCGACGACGATTCCACAGCGAGGCCGATCGCCCGGTCGCACAGTATGTTGATGCACCGCGGATACCCGTTCGCGATTTCGGTGATGAGCTGCAACGCCCCTGGCGTGATGACGTCGAACGCATCCCTGCCCGCCAGTTCCAGCCGCCAGCGGACATAGTCGGTCGACTCATCGACGCTCATCGGGTTGATGTGAGCAAAGCATCCGATCCGGTGCTGCAGGTCGATGAAACGCGAATCCCTCAATCGTTCCTTCAGGCTCGTGTGGCCGATGAGCACGATCTGCACGAGCAGTCTGCCTTCGTCGACGTTCGAGATCAGGCTGCGGACTTCTTCGAGCAGCCGGTCGGTCAGCAGATGGGCTTCGTCGATGATGAGCACCAGGTTGCCGCGCTTCGAGAGCTGCTCGCGGCTCGAATCCAGCACGAGCAGTCGGGCTTCCTGTTCGGTAAGTCCCACGAAATCCTGCCCGAGTGAAAACAGCACGCTCTGATACAACGCCCGGCGGGTGGGAAAGTTCGCCGATGACAGAACGAGCGGGCGCAGCTTATGGCTCAGCCGATCGGCCAGCACCTTGCTGATCATCGTCTTGCCGACGCCGACCTCGCCCGTCAGCACCGCGATGCCGTCGTCCCGCAAGAGCGAACGGGTTAGCAGATGAATCGCTTCGCAGGCCCCCGGCGTCTCGACGAACAGATTGACGTCGGGAACGGCTGAGAAGGGAGCCAGCGGAAGTCCAAAGAGTTCGTCGTTCACGATTCGTTCCTCAATCCGTTGTGGAACGTCAACACGGCCATCGCCTCCGGCCACCGGCGGAATCTGCCGCACTTCACGCGCCGACCCGGCCGCCACGTTCCCCTACCCCATCCATCGAATCGCCAAGGGGCACGGCTACAGTCGAACCGCCGACGGCGGTAGAGTCGGACGCATTGACGAACGAAGTGAGCGTCGCAGTGGAGGCGCTAGGGCGAACCCAGATCCTTGTTGCTGAGGGGCGCTTGTCCAGGGCCACGGACGCGTAAGATGAAGACCTCCCCGTCCTCGATGGTGAACAATGCCCGGTAGACCCGGCCGCGACGAGTCTTGAAGAGAATCTCCCTCACGTCGAGATCCAGATCGTCGCTTTCGTATGCCACAGCGCAATTCGCGGCATGCGACTCAAGCCGCCTGATCATCTTGTCATAAGCCGCGAGCCAGGAAGCGGCTCCACTTCGGGACCGGGCTTGCAACCACTCGATAATGTGGCGCACATCGGTCCTCGCCTTGCGCGATTCTCGAACTCGAAATCTCATTCACAATCCAACCCGAATTCGCGGCGCAGTTGTTCGGAATGCTCTCCCGCGGGCGTTCCACGGTCCCCCCGGCGAAAGTCATCAATGGCCTCGGCAATGGCGGCGACATTCTCGGCGTACATCTCGTCGGATGGATTCTCAGCGCGCCAAAGATCGAACAGTTCATCAAGACTGAGATCCGCTCCCTCATTCGAGAGTCGGTTGCTTGCGAATTCGTTGAAACTAGCGAGTTCCTGTTTCGTGATGCTCATGCGATTCTCCGATCATCAATCATGGCCTTCAGCATCATATCACTCATACGACTCTCCCGTCAAAAACTTACAACCATTTCACTCCCTACTGTCAACTCCCTACTTCCTCCCCCCTCACGCCTTCCGAATAAAGTGCTCCGCGTAGCTGCGCACTTGCTGGCCGTTGAGGACGTGGAACATCCGCATCTGCTGGATCGTCTCCTGACTGAACCGCGCCATCGGTATGTGCACCAGCCGTTTGCCGTGCTTGTTCGCGAGACGCCGCCAGCCGGGGCCGGGTGGTGAATCGGACAGCACGGCAATGTGCCTCTCCTCGGCATGATGGCATGCGGCCGCGAGCAGGCGTTCTTCGAGCGTATCGGTGAAGTCGAAGCGTTTGTCGCGCCACACTTCCGGGATCGGCCGCGGTGGAAAGAGGAACATCGCTCCGCCGTATGTCGCGAGCGCGATGCCGGGGCCGA
The DNA here is from genome assembly GCA_031402175.1 of Planctomycetaceae bacterium. Taxonomy (GTDB): domain Bacteria; phylum Planctomycetota; class Planctomycetia; order Planctomycetales; family Planctomycetaceae; genus JANNSB01. The sequence goes on along the minus strand of JANNSB010000496.1, from coordinate 2,400 downwards.
CCATCTCCTGATGGAAGTCGGTGGCAAAGAGTGCGAGCGTCGATTCGTCAGTGTGCTCGGCATGCCAGGTGATCCGCCACGGGTAGTCTCTCGGGTCGGCCGGCGAATCGAAGAACATCAGCACGCAGTCGAGTGTGCCGCGCGTCGGCGGCAGCACCTTTACATAGAGGCTGCCTGTGTGCCAGTTGCGAAGCGTTTCGCGAATATCGAGACCGTCCTTCAGGCTGGTCGTGAACTTCTCGGTCTGGGCGAGATCGTTGCCGAGCAGGGCGAGGGCCACGTCCTTCACATGCGAGCGAAACGTCTCGATCTTGTTGTCCTCGGGCGGCCAACTGCACTGCGAAAACGGGTTCCAGCGCATGCGGTATTCCATCTGCTTCGGCTTGGGCGGCTTCGGCGTCAGTTGACACGTTCGCCAATGCACGGGGTGCCCCGGCAGTCGGCTCTTCATCAATGCCAGCGAACCATCGGGCAGCTTGGCGCGGCCGATCCCCATCTCTATCTCGCCCTGCGGCAACCATTCGTTGTACGGATATGACCTGGCTGTCTCGGCCACATGAATCGCGAACTGATCGCCAGCGATCTGCTGCCCGGCGGTGATGAGCGTGTACAGATCGGGCGTCATCCGCCGTTCGATCAGCGACAGGTTGCGCGTGTACTTGAGATACAGCCTGAGCATGTGTGGCGAGATGCGTCTTGCCCGGCCACGCAGCTCGGTCTTGTAGGCATCGCGCGATGTGAGCAGCAGTTCCTTGATGCCGTCGATCGAGAGATGTTCATCATCATCCAGGTCGGCCCGGGCGCGTTCATAGAGACCGGTAATGAACGGCAACTCACCCAGCAGGAAGAGCAGCGTGTCTGGTTCGACGCGGTACAGCGTCGGCTCTTCGACCTCTTCTTGCTCGGGCGTCTCGATTGATTCCGCTTGTTGCCACGCCTCGCGCAGCCACGGCCAGTCGGCGAACGCGCACAGGCAGAGGATCGACTGATGCCGTTCACTCAGCGACTTAAGTCGCCTCGCCATGTGGGCGATGCGCGCCAGATGCTGCGGCCGTGTCGGTCGCGCAATCGCCGGCAGCACCGCGCCGATGAATCGGTCCAGCCCCAGCTTCTTCAGCGCATAGGCATCGGGCAGCACGGTGCCGACGCTCTCGTAGCGCGCGGTTTCGAGATCGATGTAGGCCCGCGGCATGCGTTCTTGCATCGCGATCCGCAATGCGGCGATCACCGGCTGACACGGGTCGATAGGCACGTAGCTGCAGCGGCGCTTCACCTGCTGTTCGCGCCGGCCCGGCTGCCAGTCAGCATCTTGCCAGCGAGTCGCCTCTTCCTGAATCGCCACCGTCACGGTCGGCAGGTTCTCAACGCCTTGCTCGACCGCCGATTGAAACGACACAGGCAGCGGCACCGCGAGACAGTCGAACTTGCGGGCCAGCATCAATCGGCGCACCTCGACCGCGAAATCGCCGCTGCCGTGCATCACGGGCAACAGTGCGATATGTTCGCCAAGCTGGAGTAGATCGTGCGTCATGCCTCAATTGTAGCAGGCCACACAGGTCGTGTGACGTGGCAGGTGACACGACCCGCCAGCCACGGCAGATGGGCCAATCATAAGCAGACCGGCGCGTGGCAATCAGGGCTTCCCGCGGGCATGGCCCGCACATGACTGAGGACTCCAACGGGTAGCACCGGTTGCCCCAACCGGTGCGGGCATGGCCCGCGGGAAGCCCTGGTCGCCGTCGCGCTCCACTCACTCGACCCACGCGATCGGCACTCCGACGGGTTTGTGCAGATAATACCAGCGGGCCGAGCTCCAGCACCAATCGACGGCCCGTTCGACGAGTCCTTTGCGCACCGGATTCAAGTGCATGTACTCCAGCTTCTCCTCAATCTTGCGCTCGGTCTCCAGTTCGAACGCATGATACTTCGGCTGCCAGAGGCGGTCGCCGGCCTCGCACGCGCGAAAGTAGTTCATGTCCTGTTCGGCGTACCACTCGCGAATCCGCCGGCTCGACAGCCGTTTCCATTCGTGCATGAACCCGCTCAGCCGGCCGGTCTCAGGGAACCAGACGATGGCATGCACATGATCGGGCATGATGACGTACCCGACGCACTTGCCATCGATGCGCTCGAGTTCCTGATTAAGCACTCCCAACACGATTTTCTTGGGGTGATCGAGCGAAAGCAGTTGACGGCGTCGATCGCAACAGAACGTCACGAAGTGAGCGTAGAGTTGATCGTCGATGATGCGCCGGCGGTTCATAGTGGCATGATCGTTTTGGCGTCGAGCATTCGCAATGGATGTCGACTCGCGGTTGGCTTCTTGCGGGCGTGGCCCGCACCGGTTGAGGCAACCGGTGCTACCCCCGCTGGTGTTTTGGATGGTGCTTAAGATGGCGC
>JANNSB010000495.1:0-2228 GCA_031402175.1 Planctomycetaceae bacterium | reverse complement strand
ATTGAAGGAAGTGTCATGCACCTGCCCGCAATTCGTCTCTCCGGCAAAGTTCTGGCCGTGACCTTGTGTCTGTGGACGCTGACCGTATCGGCTGAAGATCGCCGGGCGCGTCCTTTCTTCCCTGCCGACCCCGAGGCCCGTTTCAACGAAAACATTGGGTGCGACCACGAATAGATTCGACAACCGGCTCGTGCTTCCGGCGCAGTTGTTACAGTGACCACCGGACGAAAGCACTGCCTGTAACGGATGTTCCGATCGAACCAACATTCCCCGACCTGTGTCGGTTCACGGCTCATCCAACGTCAATTACGGGAGTCCGTGGAGGATTCAACCATGAATCGCCGACAATTGCTGAAATTAGGCCTGCCGGAATACGCAGTCGCCGAAGCGATTCAGGGAATTCAGTCCGCGATGCAGGAGGGCGGATTGCGGGGAAAACAAGCGCGCCAGAAACTGGCCGACGTTATTGAGAATCCCGCCGGGCATACCGCCGATCCCGATTTTGGCCCGTTGGCGAAAGTGTTGGTCGAAACGCCGATTGAAGCCGCTCGTGATCCGATCCCGTACAAGACCTGGGGCGCGGAGTTCATCGAGCAGGGCTCGCATCAGCAGATGCGCGAGGCCTGCAGGCTGCCCAATGCCGTCGCAGCGGCGCTGATGCCTGATGCTCACATCGGCTACGGCCTGCCCATTGGCGGAGTGCTGGCACTGGAAAACGCCGTCTGCCCTTATGCCGTCGGCGTCGACATTGCTTGCCGCATGAAGCTCTCGGTTATGGACATGCCCGCCGAAATGCTGGAACAGGATCGCAACTTCGAGAGGTTTCGTTCCGCACTCGAGAACGGCACCGTGTTCGGCGTCGGCAAGCAGCATCCGAAGAAGCAGTCTCACGAAGTGCTCGATCGCGACTGGTCGATCACGCGCATCACGCGCGAGTCGAAAGACAAGGCGGCGAAACAACTCGGCACATCCGGCTCCGGGAATCACTTCGTCGAGTTCGGCACGTTGACGATCGACGAACCTGACCTCGGACTCGAGCCTGGCAGCTACGTGGCGCTGTTGAGTCACAGCGGCAGCCGAGGCCCGGGAGCGGCGGTCTGTTCGACCTACAGCGACATGGCCCGTGCGAAACTTCATAAGCGGTATCAGGAGTTTGATCGCCTCGCGTGGCTCGATCTCGATACGGAGCCGGGGGCGGAATACTGGGAAGCCATGAACCTGATGGGCGAGTACGCGGCCGCCAATCATGCCTGCATTCATCGGCTGGTGACATCAATTCTCGGCACGAGCGTGATCGCGGGAGTCGAGAACCATCACAACTTCGCGTGGAAGGAAACGCACGACGGGAAGGCAGTGATCGTACATCGTAAGGGAGCCACGCCCGCCGGACCGGGAGTGTTGGGCGTCATTCCCGGATCAATGGCGACGCCCGGCTTTGTCGTTCGCGGCAAGGGGAATCCCGAGTCGCTGCATTCCGCCTCGCACGGAGCGGGTCGGGTCATGTCGCGGACTCAGGCACGGAACAAGTTTCGCTTCCAGGCCGTCAAGAACGACCTGGAGCAGAAGGGCATCAAGGTGCTGTCGGCAGGCAGCGACGAAGTCCCCGGCGTGTACAAGGACATTTATCAGGTGATGGCGGCACAGCAGGATCTGGTCGAGATCGTCGCCCGCTTCGATCCCAAGATCGTCAAGATGTGCGACGACGGCAGCCGGGCCGAGGACTGAATTCTGGCCCCTCTCTCAGCTCGCCAGAATCTGCTGCTCCAGCGACTCGACGAGGTCTTCGACCAGCCAGGTGTTGCCGGCGAACTTGATGCTGCCCTGGTTCGCGATCATCGATTTGATCTTGTCGTTCGACGTGATGATCGTGCTGTGGTTGCGGTTGCCGAAATGCGAACCGATCTCGGTGAAGGCCGCCCCCATCAGCCGGCGCGACAAGTAGATCGCGAGGTGTCGGGCGTGGCAGACCGCCTGCTTCCGTTCGCCCGACCGCAACGCTTGTGGCGTCACATGGAACACGCCACACACGGCGTCTTCGATGTCGCTCATCCTGACCACGCGCTGGCATTCCCCCTCGAACTGCCCCAGCACCTTGCGAGCCGCGCGAAGGTTCGTGCGGTCGCGGGCCACCAGGGCGTGGGCGTACAGCGAGTTCACCGCACCCAGAATCTCGCGTGCATTCGTCCGGAATCGATCAGCGATATAGTCCAGGATGTCGTCGCTCAGGG